>JAYRKR010000112.1:0-4161 GCA_041905645.1 Luteimonas sp. | reverse complement strand
CCCGCGCCTCCCCCCCCCCCCCCCCGCCGCCGCGGCTTTCGCCGATACTCCCGAAGCACGATCCCGCCACGCACCGGAGTCCGTCATGCACATCCTGCTCGCCGTCGACGGCAGCGACGCCAGCACGCGCGCTGCCCGCCATGTCGCCAGATTCGCGCGGCAGCTGGCCGAAGCGCCGGCGCTGACCGTGGTCAACGTGTCCGCCCCGCTGCTCGCCCCCGCCGAGCGCAAGCTCGGCCGCAAGGCCAGCAGCGAGTACTACGAGAGCAACAGCCGGCACGCGGTGCGCAGTGCCCACCGCATACTGACGCGGGCCGGGCTCGAGTTCCGCGAGGCCTTCCTGGTCGGCGACCCCGCCGAGCAGATCGCGCGCGAGGCCGACAAGCACGACGCCGACCTGATCGTCATGGGCTCGCGCGGCCAGACCGCGCTCAAGAGCCTGGTCATGGGCTCGGTCGCGACCAAGGTGCTGGCGCTGTCGAAGGTCCCGCTGACCGTCATCCGCTGACCGCCGCGCCCTCCCGCAGGGGCGCGCGCCGGCGGGCGCCCGCCGGGGTCCGGTTCACGCCGCCGCGCGGAATCAGAACAGCCCGCCCTGCGCGTCCCCGGGCGCGGGATAGCGCAGCACGCCGTCGACCATCCGCGCGTCCGGGTTCAAGGCGTGCACCTCGCTGCGTCCCGGCGCCATCAGGTGCACGACCTCCCAGCCCCGCGCGGTGAAGTCGTCGGCGATCAGGCGACGGTGGCAGCGCCACCACACCGCTTCCGCGCACATCACGGCGGTGCTGCGCCGGCCCGCGGCCTCCATCAGCCGTTCGCGCGCGAGCGCGAACTCGGCGCCGGCCATGTAGTCGGCATAGCCGCGGAAGGCCGCCACCCGCCAGGCGCCGTTGGGCGAATCCGGCTGCGGCTCGCGCCGCCCGCCCAGCTCCGGCATCGGCAGGTACTCGATCCCTTCCGCGCGCAGCGCCGGCGCCATCGCCAGCGGCGAGTACTGCGGGTTGCGGCGCGAGCCGGCGAAGCGCCGCACGTCGGCCAGCCCCTCGATGCCGGCCTCGCGCAGCATGCCGGCGAACGCGTCCCACTCGCGGGTCGAGTGGCCGATGGTCCAGAGCGTGCCGGCGGCGGCGTTCATGCGGAAATCGCGGCTCGGCGCGACGGAAGCCGCCCCGGCATGTGGCCCGTGGGAGCGACGGAAGTCGCGACGGGGACGCAGCGCGGGCTCACGGTGGCGATTCCGCGCGGGGTAGCCGTGGCGACTCCCGTCGCTCCCACGGGCCCGGGCCAAGGCGCGGGCTACTGCGGCAGCGCATACGCGATGACGTAGTCGCCCACCGGCGTCTCCATGAAGTGGTGGCCGCCGGCCACGATCACCAGGTACTCGCGGCCGCCGGCCTCGTACACCATCGGGTTCGCCTGCCCGCCCGCGGGCAGCACGTCCTGCCAGAGCGTTTCGCCGGTGTCGATGTCGATCGCGCGGATCAGGTTGTCGGTCGCCGCGGCGATGAACACCAGCCCGCCCGCGGTCACCACCGAGCCGCCGTTGTTGGGCGTGCCGATCGTGATCGGCAGGCGCGAGGCGATCCCGAACGGCCCGTTCGCGCGCGCGGTGCCGAACGGGCGGTCCCACAGCAGGCGCCCGGTCGCCAGCTCGATCGCGCGGATGCCGCCGTAGGGCGGCTGCTTGCACAGCAGCCCGGTCGGCATGCGCCAGCCGGCGTTGACGTTGACCGCGTACGGCGTGCCCTGCTGCGGATCGCCCGCGCCCTCGGCGCCGCCCATGTCGCCGCGCACCTCGTCGCGGGGCGCCCAGCCCAGCCTGTCGGCCTCGGCGCGCGGCACCAGGATGTTGTAGTTGGGCATGTCGTTGTAGTTGGCGACGAGGATGCCACGCGCGGGATCCACCGCGACGCCGCCCCAGTCCGATCCGCCGTTGTAGCCGGGGTATTCGATCGAATGCCGGCCCGCGGTCGGCGGCGTGTAGAAGCCCTCGTAGCTGGCCATGCGGAACTGGATGCGGCAGGCCAGCTGGTCGATCGGCGTGATGCCCCACATGTCGCGCTCGGTCAGGTCGTCCTTGCGCCGCAGCGTGTGGTAGAGCGAGTACGGCTGCGTCGGCGAACGCTGCTCCGGCTCCACCCCGCCCTGCGGCACCTCGCGCTCCTCCACGCCGGTGAGCGGCTTGCCGGTGCGGCGGTCGAGCACGTACAGGTCGCCCTGCTTGCTCGGCAGCACCAGCGCCGGCACCGTGCCGGTCGCGGTGGGGAAGTCGACCAGCGTCGCGGTCGAGCCGAGGTCGTAGTCCCACACGTCCTTGTGCACGGTCTGGAAATGCCAGGCCGGCTTGCCGGTCGCCACGTCCAGCGCGACCAGCGAGGTCGAGAACTCGTTCTCCGGCGGCCGCCGCAGCCCGCTCCAGTAGTCGGCCGCCGCGTTGCCCATCGGCAGGTAGACCAGGCCGAGCTGCTCGTCGCCCGAAGCGGTGGTCCACATGTTGGGCGTGCCGCGCGTGTAGGTCTCGCCCGGCGGCGGCGCGCCGCTGCGGTCGGGACGCATCAAGTCCCAGGCCCAGCGCAGCCGGCCGGTCACGGCGTCGTAGCCCTGGATCACGCCCGACGGCGCCCAGCGGCGCTGCCCGTCGAGCACCTGGTGGCCGGTGACCAGCACGCCGCGCACGATCACCGGTGCCGAGTTGATCGACACCATGCCCGGCGAGACCTGGCCCATGCCCTGCTTGATGTCGACCTGGCCGTCGTCGCCGAAGCCGGCGCAGGGCTGGCCGGTGTGCGCGTCGACCGCGACCAGGCGGGCGTCGAGCGTGCCCTCGATGATGCGCTGCGCGCAGGGCGCATCGGCGGCGAGGCGGATCGGCTGCGGCGCCGCCTCCGCCGCCACGGCGTCCGCCTGCGCGGCGCTGGTGGCGAACGTCGGCATGCCCGCCGCGTCGGCAGGCTGCGCGGCGTTGGCGGTGAACGTCGGCATGTCCGCGGCGCCGGCGGGCGGCGCGGTACCGGCGGCCGGCGTGCCCGCCGTTTCGGCGGGCTGCGTGGCGCCGGTGGTGAAGGTCGGCATGTCCGCCGTGCCGGCGGCAGGGGCGATGCCCGCATCCGCGCTCGCCGCCGCCGGCATGGCGGGTGCGGCGGCGCCCGCGAGGGTGGCGTCGTAGTAGGTCACTCCGCGGCAGGCCGCGGTGTACGGGATCGCCGCATCCGGCACCTTGGGATCGAAGCGCCAGCGCTGCTTGCCGGTGGTCGCGTCCAGCGCGATCAGCACGTTGCGCGCCGAGCACAGGTACAGCGTGTCGCCGACCTTGAGCGGCGTGGTCTCCGCGCCCCAGCGCTTCTTCGGCAGGTCGCCGGTGCGATGGACCCAGGCGCGCCTGAGCCTCGCCACGTTGCCGCGGTCGATCTGCGCGAGCGGCGAGTAGCGCCGCGCGGCGTTGCTGCGGCCGTAGGCGGGCCAGTCCACGTCCGAAGGCGCGTCCGCCGGCTGCGCGCCGGGTACGGGTGCGGGCACCACCGTCGCCGCCTTCGCGGCGGGCGCGGGCCTGCCGGCCTCGATCACGCCGTGCGGGACGAACGCCAGCGCGAACGCGGCGCCGAACACCAGCAGCATCAGCCCGGCCAGCGCGAGCGACGTCCCGCGCGACCGCCAGCCCGGCAGCCGCGGCAGCGCCAGCGCGACCAGGAAGGCGAGCGCGACCATCAGCCCGAAGCGCGGGATCCAGCGCCAGTACGACAGTCCCGACTCCCAGGCCGTCCACAGCAGCGTGCCGACGAACACCAGCGCGAACCAGCCGGCCCCCGACAGCCGCCGTCGCGCCAGCTGCATGCCCGCCAGCACCAGGCCGACGCCGGCCAGCGCGTAGTACCAGGACCCGCCGAGCGCCGCGAGCCAGGCCCCGCCGACCGCGAGCGGCAGGCCCACCAGGAAGACGATGGCGCCGACCAGGAAAAGCCAGCCGTCGCGGCCACGGCGGGCGATGCCGTCATCGAACACGGACATGCGGGTCTCCGTTCCTGGTCGATGGCGCCGCATGCTACGCCCCGCGATCGGCGGCGATGTGCACGTCGCGTACACGCAAGCCGCAGCACCGCGGTTGTTGTGGGAGCGGCTTCAGCCGCGAGCTTTTCCCATGATGCCGGCGCTGCAGGAAAAGCT
>JAYRKR010000160.1:1351-1798 GCA_041905645.1 Luteimonas sp. | reverse complement strand
CGTCGATGCGGCCGAGCGGATGGTCTTCGGTCTCGCCGCGGCGCGGATCGTTGTTGAGCTGCGCCTCGACCAGCTGCGCCACCGTCTGGCGCCCGTCGGCGTTGACCCAGGCCGCCTCGCCGCGTGCCGCCGCCACCAGCTGGCCGGCCACCACCAGCAGGCGGTGCTCGTCGCCGGGGATGTAGCGCTCGACGATGACCTCGCTGCCCTCCTGCTCGGCCAGCACCCAGGCGGCCTCGACCTGCTCGCGCGTGGTCAGGTCCAGCGTCACGCCGCGGCCGTGGTTGCCGTCGCTGGGCTTGACGGCCACCGGCACGCCGATCGCCTCGGCGGCCTCCCAGGCCTCGGCGGCGCTGTCGGCGATGCGGCCCTCGGGCACCGGCACGCCGACGGCGGTGATCAGGCGCTTGGTCAGGTCCTTGTCGCGGGGGGGGGCGGGCGCCGGGG
>JAYRKR010000160.1:0-1341 GCA_041905645.1 Luteimonas sp. | reverse complement strand
GTCCTTGTCGCGCGCGATGCCTTCGGCGATCGCGCTGGTGCGGTCGGTCTCGGCGGTCCAGATGCGGTGCTGGCGCTTGCCGTGACCGAGCTGGACGAGGTTGCCTTCGTTCAGGCGCAGGTGCGGGATGCGCCGGTCGGTGGCCGAGGCGACGATGTGCGCCGTGCTCGGGCCCAGGTAGGCGCGATCGATGGCTTCGCGCACCGCCTGCACGGCCGCGTTCACGTCGACCGCCTGGCCGTTGATCACGCCCATCAGCACGCGGTGGCCGTGTTCCAGCGCACAGCGCGCCACCGCTTCGTCGCGGGCGCGGAACACCATTCGATACACACCCGGCTTGGAGGTGCTGCGCGTCTGGCCGAAGCCGGTGGGCATGCCGGCGAGGTTGAGCAGCTCGATCACCACGTGCTCCAGCACATGGCCCATCCAGGTGCCTTCGACCAGGCGCTGCAGGAAGCCGCCGCGCTCGCCCACGCCGCAGTGGTGCTCTTCCAGCGCCGGCAGCGCCGCGGTGAGCCGCTCGACGAAGCCGGGCAGCTTGTCGGAGGGGTGCTTTTCCAGCTCGCCCAGATCGAGCCAGACCTCCAGGGCGGCGCGGTAGGTCCAGAGATTCGGGCCGCGCAGATAGGTCACGCGCAGCAGGCGGATGTCGTCGAAGATGGTCATCGGTTCGGGGCGGTCGCGGCCGCATCGGCGGGGGATGGCGCAGACGGGATTATTTGCGCCCTTCGGTCGTCGTGCCGGCCGACCGCCGCGTTACGCGACAATCGCGCGCTCACGCCGCCCCGACCCATGCCTTCATCCGACTCGTCTCCTGCTCTCGATCCGGCGCTGGTTGCACCGCTCGAGCCCGGAGAGAACGCACTGGCCAGCCTGGACGTTGACCTGGACAGTGCCGACCGTTTCGCCGCCGGCCGCCTGATGCTCACCGACCGCCGCCTGCTGGCGCGCGCCCCCGGCGCCGCCGCCTGGCAGGCCTGGCCGCTCGCCAGTGCGCTGAACCTGCAGCACACCGACCACGGCGGCATCGGCCAGCTCTCGCTGCACGACGAGCGCGCGCGGCTCGCGGTGTGGCGCTATACCCTGGGCGCCGACCCGGCCGCGCTCAAGCTGCTGGGCCTGTTCGAGCGCCAGCGCCAGCGCCTGATCCACGGCATCACCGAGGCCGACGAGCCGGCCGAGGCCGAGGAGACCGACTTCGCCGCCGAGTCGCCGACGCCGCCCTCCACCTGGGTGCTGCTGCGCCTGTCGCGCTTCGCGCGGCCCTACCGCTGGCAGCTGCTGCTGGGCTTCGCGCTGATGCTGATCTCGACGGCGGCGTCGCTGGTGCCGCCCTACCTC
>JAYRKR010000111.1:0-9463 GCA_041905645.1 Luteimonas sp. | reverse complement strand
CCGCCCCGCTGGTGTCGGCCGCGAACAGCTGCATCAGCTGCGTGCGTGACTCGCGCGAGGTCTGCATCAGCGCCTCGTCGTCGTCGTAGACCAGGTGCTGGGCGCTGAGCAGCTTGTTGTCGTGCTGGCGGAAGCGCTCGGCGTGGTCGGCGGCCATCTCCGGCGACATGCCGAGCGCGACCAGTACCTCCTCGCCCATCTTCAGGCTGGAGCCGAACAGCTCGCGGAACACCGTCGCGCCCAGGTCCATCAGCCGCCAGGCGTGCTGGCGGTCGCGCGCGCGCGCGAACACCTTGGCGTTCGGGTACATGCGCCGGATCAGCCGCACCGCCTTGGTGGTGGTGTCGGGGTTGTCCATCGCCACCACGAACACCTTGATCCGCTCGCCGCCGGCCGCGCGCAGCAGGTCGGGCCGGGTGGGATCGCCGTAGTAGAGCTCGTTGCCGAAGCGGCGCAGGTTGTCGATGGTGTCGAGGTCGTTCTCCAGCGCCACGAACGGGATGCGCTGCGCCGCCAGCAGGCGCGCGACGATCTGGCCGAACCGCCCCATGCCGGCCACCAGCACCTTCGGGCGGTGGTCCTCGATGTGGTCGAAGGCGCGCTTGTCGTCGCCGCCGGCCGCGGGCTTGGGCAGCTGCCGCAGCAGCCGGGTGATGCCGATCAGCAGCAGCGGCGTGAGCGCCATCGAGATGCCGACCATCGCCACCAGGCGGTCGTGCACCACGCTGTCGACCAGGCGTACGCGCATGGCCTCGTTGAAGACCACGAAGGCGAACTCGCCGCCCAGCCACAGCACCCCGCCCAGCGCCAGCGCCTCGCGCGCCGGCAGCCGCCCCGGCCACAGCCGGCCTACCACGAACAGGACCGCGAACTTGACCAGCAGCAGCGCCAGCACGCCGCCGGCGATCAGCTGCGGCTCGGCGACGACGCGGTCGAGGTCGATGCCCATGCCCACGGCGATGAAGAACAGGCCCAGCAGCAGGCCCTCGAAGGGCTGGATCTGCGACTCGAGCTCGTGGCGGAACTCCGAGTCGGCCAGCAGCACGCCGGCGATGAACGCGCCCAGGCCGGCGCTCAGCCCGGCTTCCTGCATGAACCACGCCGACCCCAGCACCGCGAACAGCGCGGTGGCGGTGAACACCTCCGGCATCCTGGTGCGCGCCACCACCCGGAACACGTAGCGCAGCAGGTAGCGCCCGCCGATCACCACCAGCACCACCGCGCCCACCGCCTGCAGGCCCGCGCCCCAGGTCAGGGTCTGCTCCTTGGCGCCGCCCAGCAGCGGGATCGCGGCCAGCAGCGGGATCGCCACCAGGTCCTGGAACAGCAGGATCGCGAATGCCAGCCGCCCGTAGTCGGTGGTGAGCTCCTTGCGCTCGGCCAGCAGCTGCAGGCCGACCGCGGTGGACGAGAGCGCCAGCCCCATGCCCACCACCAGCGAGGTCTTCCAGTGCAGGTGCGCCGCCATCGCGATCGCGCCCAGCGCCAGCGTGCTCAGCAGCACCTGCAGCCCGCCGGCGACGAACACCGGCCTGCGCATCACCCGCAGGCGCGAGGGCGAGAGCTCCAGCCCGATCACGAACAGCAGCATCACCACGCCGATCTCGGCGGCGTTGAGGATGCGGTCGGTGTCGCGGACCAGGCCCAGGCCGTCGGGGCCCAGCACGACGCCCGCCGCCAGGTACGCCAGCACCGCGCCCAGGCCGAGCTTCTTGAACACCGGCACCGCGACCACCGCGGCCAGCAGGAACACCAGCGCCAGTTCGAGACCACTGCCGTGCATGCGCACCTCCGGCACCGATTATGCCCGTCCACGTCGTCGCCACGGTGGAATGCGGCGCCGCCCGAGCGTGGCGCGACTGCGCCTGACCCCCGGAAGCCCGCGCCGACCGGCCGCCGGGGACATGGATAATGGCGCAACCGGGCACCATCGAGGGAGCGATGTCGAAGCAGCGTGGCGCGGCGCTGGCCGCCGTGTCGGGAATCCTATGGCTGGCGGTGTTGCTGCATGCGCAGTCCACGGACCGGATCGTGGCCGACGAAAGCGTCCACGTGCCGCAGATCCAGTCGTTCCTGGCGGGGCATTTCGTCGCTCACCCCCTGTTGACCACCATTCCCGGCTATCACCTGCTGGTGGCCGCCCTGCTGAAGCTGTTCGCCGCCGACTCGGTGGCGTCGATGCGGACGATCACCGCCTGCATCGGCATCGCGTCGGCGATGGTGTTTCATCGCATCCGGTTCGACGCTGGAGATCCGCATCCGGCCAGGTCGGCGGCGCTGCTGTTCTTCCTGCCGATCCTGTTCCCGTACTACTTCCTGGTATACACGGATGTGCTGTCACTGCTGGCCGTGCTGTGCGCGCTGCTGGCGGCGCTGAAGGAGCGGCATGTCATCGCTGCCGGGGCACTCGTGCTGGCGCTGCTCGTTCGCCAGAACAACGTGGTGTGGGCCGCCTTCTTGCCGGCGTTCGCACTGTGGCCGGCGCTTCGCCAGCCGGGCTGGCGGCAGCGGCGTCGCGCCGGGGAGATCGTCCGCGTGGCGTGGCCCTATGCGATCCCCGTGTGCGTGTTCTTCGGCTACTGGGCCTGGAACGGGACGATTTCCCTGTCTAAGACCGTGGCCGAGGGGCATCCGGACCTGAAGCTCCACGCCGGCAACCTGTATTTCACGTTGTTCCTGTTCATGGTGTTCTTTCCGGACGAGGTCTGGCGGGGCGTGAAACGGTTCGGCACGAGGCTGCGCGGCGCGCCTTGGTGGTGGCTGATGCCGCTGGTCGTGATGGTGGCGGCGACCAGGTTGCGGGGAAGCTACGACAACACCCAGTTCACGGACTACTTCATCAGGAACGCGATCGTCCAGGCCGTCCGCGACGGTGGGTGGGTGCGGTGGGCGTTCGGCGCGGCCGTCGCGCTGTCGGCCTGCGGAATCGCATCGACCCGGTTCGTGGCTGGACAGGCGTGGCTGCTCTACCCCTTCTGCGCCTTCTACCTCGCCTCGTCGTGGTTGATCGAGAACCGCTATTCGATCATTCCCTTCGCGCTGTGGATGGCGCTGCGGGCGCCCGGCGACGATCGTGCGGACCGCGTACGGCTGGTCGCCTGGGCCTCGGCGTCGCTGGTCTTCGCGTGGGGCATTTTCAGCGGTGCGTTCATGTTGTGACCGGACGGTTGGCAGCGACGCGGCGAACGGCTGCGCCGCGTGACTCCTGCTGGCCGACCGTGGCCGGATGCTAGAGTCCCGCGCATCGGGGAACGAGGAGGGGGAACATGGCGCGATTGATCGCGGGCCTGGTGCTGGCGCTGCTGGCGCTGCCGGTGGTTGCGGCGGGCCCGGGCGCGGTCCGCAAGCAGGTCGAATCGAGCATGGTGGTGACCGGCTCGATCGACATCGAACCCGACGGCAGCGTCGGCGGCTACCGCATCGACCGCGCCGGGGACGTCCCGCGCGGCGTGCAGGACATGATCGCCAGGTTCGCGCCGGGCTGGCGCTTCGATCCGGTGCTGGTCGACGGCAGGCCGGTGAAGGCCAGGGCACGGATGAACCTGCGCCTGGTGGCCAGGAAGATCGGCAAGGACAGCTACCAGGTGTCGCTGCGCAGCGCGACCTTCGGACAGGACGCGCCCGGGGAGAGCCTGGGCTCGCTCAAGCTGGGCCCGCCGCATTACCCGCGCGAGGCGGTCCAGGCCGGCGCGGCCGGCACCGTCTACCTGGCGGTGAAGGTCGGGCGCGACGGGCACGTCATCGACGCCGTCGCCGAGCAGGTCAACCTGACCTTCATCTCCAGCGAGAACGCGATGACGCGCTGGCGCGGCGTGTTCGCGAAGTCCGCGCTGGCCGCGGCCAGGGGCTGGACCTTCCAGCCGCCTACCGCCGGCGATTCGGCCGGCGACCCGTGGTGGGTCGCGCGCGTCCCGGTGACCTACAGCCTGCAGCGCAGCACCGACACCTACGGGCGCTGGCAGGCCTACGTGCCCGGCCCGAGGCAGCCGCTGCCGTGGCGCGGCGACGCGCTGGCCGGCGGCAGCGATGCGCTTCCCGACGACGGCGTGTTCCAGGCCGGGCGCGAGCTGCGCCTGCGCACGCCGCTGGGCGACGGCTGAAGCATTCCGCGCCGCATCCGGTCGCCAGGGCGCACGGCGGCTCGAAGCAACTCGCGTCGTCGGGTGGGGGCGAGCCCCGGGAGCGCCCTCATCCGTGCCGGGCTCCGAGCCCGCCCGATAAGGTCCGCCACCGTTCGCTAGGGTCGCTCCTAGGTGGCGCCGGTTCATGGCGGGGCTAGCCTTGGGTGCGCACGCCGTCGTCGGCGAACGCGAATCGCCAGCAAGAGGGAGGCCACAGGCATGAACGCCATCGTCAATCGCCCCATCCAGGACAGCAATCCGCTGAGCCGGATCGATCCCGTTGTCCAGAACAGGGACAATCCCCGCTACGAAAACGTCGTCGATACGCTGGTCTCGCCGAATGCGACGCAGGAACAGCGCGATCGCGCCTACGACATCGTTGCCGGAATCGAGACTCGCGACCAGGTTTGCTACACCGACGAGGCGCTGACCCAGAAGGCCGCCGAGGCGCTGGCGGCGGACAAGACGATTCCCCTCGAGGTGTCCGAGGTCGCTCCGCTGGTGCCGCCCGGCACGGCGCTCGGTCCCTTCGATTCCGCGGACGCGGCGGCATCCGCGATGCTGGACTACGCCAACCCCATTTCAAAGCAGCAGAATCTGGAGAATGGCGGATTGATCTTCCAGGATCCGGAAACCGGCAAGTATTTCGTGTCGACCCCGATGGGCGGCGATGGAGACTCGTTCGCCCCGGGCCAGGTCCCGGTGCCCGACGGCATGTCCACCGTCGCCTCCTACCATTGCCACGCCGACTACTCCCGCGAAGGTCCGAATGGCCAGCCGGAACGCGTCTCCGACCCGGCCGACGATGAATACAACAGCGACAACTTCTCCGAACAGGACAAGAGCCTGACCGATGCGGGTATATTCGGCACGACGGCATACCTGGGAACGCCCAGTGGCACGTACCGGAAGTATGATTCGGCGACGGGGCAGGACACGGCCCTCGCGGAGGCGCATCGGCCGAGCCAGGGCGGGCGCTTCATTCCGAGGGCCTACTGAAGGCCCATCTGACGCGGCCTCCCGAGCGCTGCCGGCGATTGCTCGAAGTGCGGCGCGACCCGTCCAGATCGGGCCGGAACCTTGAGCAAGCGAGCGTCACGCATGAAATTGTTTGCAGGAGCCATTCTCATGAGCCTGATGGCAAATGCCGCGGCGTCGCCCGGCGACTTGGTGGTTGAGGGCAAGCCCGTGGAACTGGAAGGTCGTTTCCTGAAGGCAATCGAAGCCGCCCATGGGGCCTTCCGGCAGAAGGCACCCGATGCCGACATCAACAACTACAACGTGAAGATCAGGCCCCAGGGCCACCAGGTGCAGATCACTTTCATTCCGAGGCAGGATGCCAATGCTGCGGTTCTCGGCGGGAAAACCCCGTACGGGCGGGAATTGAGCGTGCTGATCTCGATCGACGATTACTCGATCGAGAAGGTCCAGTTCGCCCGCTGACGGAGGTTGCAAGAGGTTTCCTGCGGATCGCCGTCCCGCGATCCGTCGCTTCGCCCGATCGCAGGTCGGGATGGACGAAAGCAAAAGCCCCGCGTTCGCGGGGCTTTTGCTTTTCCGGCGTGCCTTGCCTCAGCGCTTCATCGAGGCGAAGAACTCGTCGTTGGACTTGGTGCTCTTCATCTTGTCGAGCAGGAATTCCATCGCCGCGATCTCGTCCATCGGGTGCAGCAGCTTGCGCAGGATCCAGATCTTCTGCAGCAGGTCCGGCTCGATCAGCAGGTCCTCGCGGCGGGTGCCGGACTGGTTGACGTTGATCGCCGGGTACACGCGCTTCTCGGTGATGCGGCGGTCGAGGTGGATCTCGGAGTTGCCGGTGCCCTTGAACTCCTCGTAGATCACCTTGTCCATCGCGCTGCCGGTGTCGACCAGCGCGGTGGCGATGATGGTCAGCGAGCCGCCCTCCTCGACGTTGCGCGCGGCGCCGAAGAAGCGCTTCGGGCGGTGCATGGCGTTGGCGTCGACGCCGCCGGTGAGCACCTTGCCCGAGCTCGGCACGACGTTGTTGTAGGCGCGCGCGAGGCGGGTGATCGAATCGAGCAGGATCACCACGTCGCGCTTGTGCTCGACCAGGCGCTTGGCGCGCTCGATCACCATCTCGGCGACCTGCACGTGGCGCGCGGCCGGCTCGTCGAAGGTCGAGCTGATCACCTCGCCGCGCACGGTGCGCTGCATCTCGGTGACTTCCTCGGGCCGCTCGTCGATCAGCAGCACGATCAGGTGCACGTCGGGGTGGTTGGTGGTGATGGCGGTGGCGACCTGCTGCATCATGATGGTCTTGCCGGCCTTGGGCGGCGAGACGATCAGCGCGCGCTGGCCCTTGCCCTGCGGCGCCATCAGGTCGAGGATGCGGCCGGCGATGTCCTCGCTGCTGCCGTCGCCGCGCTCGAGCTTGAACTTGCGGCGCGGGAACAGCGGGGTGAGGTTCTCGAACAGCACCTTGTTCTTCGAGGCCTCCAGCGGTTCGCCGTTGATGGTGTCGACCACGTTCAGCGCGAAGTAGCGCTCGCCGTCCTTGGGCCAGCGGATGCGGCCGGACAGGTGGTCGCCGGTGCGCAGGTTGAAGCGGCGGATCTGGCTGGGCGAGATGTAGGTATCGTCGGGGCCGGCCAGGTAGCTGGCCTCGGCCGCGCGCAGGAAGCCGAAGCCGTCGGGCAGGATCTCGAGCACGCCGTCGGCCTGCACGCCCTCGCCGTGGCGGGTGAGCACCTTGAGCAGGGCGAAGATGACGTCCTGCTTGCGGGCGCGGGCCACGCCCTCGGAGATGCCGAGCTGGTCGGCGATGTCGAGCAGCTTCTGCGCAGGCATCCGCTTGAGGTCGCCGAGCGAGTACTGCGGGAAGCCCTCGGGGATGTTGGGCGGCGGCAGGCGCTGGCCCTGGTCGTTGCCGCCGTTGTCGTCGCGCGGCAGGCCGTCGTCGCGGTAGCGCTCGCGGTTGCGGTCGCGGCGGTTGCGGAAGCGGTCGCGGCGGTTCTGGCGGTTGCCGCCGCCTTCGTTGCCCTGCGGCTGGCGCGGTTCGCCGGCTTCGGCTGCGGGGGACGGGGCGGGGGCGGCGTCCTGCGGCGCGGCGGCGGCCGGGGCCGCGGGAGGAGGCGGTGCCGGGGTCGGGGCCGGCGCGGCGATGGCGGTTTCGGCGGCCGTGGCGGCCTTCGACACGCGCACCTTGCGCACGCGCTTGCCGGCGGCGTCGCCGGTATCGGAAGTGTTGTCGGACAAGTGCGAATTCCTCGCTAGCTGCGAGCGTCCGCGGGCTGCGGACGGGGTGGGGAAGGTGGAGTCTTCAGATGGGTGCGGCGGGCCTTGGGCAGGCAACGAACACGCCGGGTCGTGCAGAAACTAGCACCGTATGGTGGGCGCGGCAAGCGATGCGGGTGCGGGACGGCCCCGCCGGCCGGCGGCCCTGCGGGCCTCGCGGGGGCGGCGATGGCCGCTCCCGCGAATGGCCGGCCCCGCCAAGGGACGGCCGGGCGCCCGGGGAGGGCGAGGCGTCTCAGATCGCCTTGTCGATCATCTGCGCCAGCTGCGCCTTGCCGACCGCGCCGATCTGGGTGGCCTGGACCTGGCCGTCCTTGAACAGCAGCAGCATCGGGATCGAGCGCACGTGGTACTTCATCGCCGTGCCGCGGTTCTGGTCGACGTTCACCTTGGCGATCTTGACCTTGCCGTCGTAGGCCTCGGCCAGTTCGTCCAGCGCCGGCGCGATCATCTTGCAGGGGCCGCACCATTCGGCCCAGAAATCGACCAGCACGGGTTCGGACGACTGCAGGACGGCGCTGTCGAAATCGGCGTCGGTGGCGTGGATGACCTTCTCGCTCACGGAGTTCTCCTGGGGATCAAGGCGTCCGGCGCCGCATGGGGCGCCGGTTGACTGTTAAACTGGGGCGATTCGCGGCCGATTCAAGGACCCGCCCGGGGGCCGGTCATGGCCCGTCAGGGCCCGTTCCGGGTCGCGACCGCAGTTCCTTCCGGTGCCGGCAGTCTGCTGCGCCACCGCATTCCACGCAAGCGCGCACCGCCGCGCGGACCCCTTTCGAGCACGCATGAGCGACAAGCCCCTCACCGACATCACCTTCTCCTCGTTCGAGCTGCATCCGGCGCTGCTGGCCGGGCTCGACGCGGCCGGCTTCACCCGCTGCACCCCGATCCAGGCGCTGACCCTGCCGGTCGCGCTGCCGGGCGGCGACGTCGCCGGCCAGGCCCAGACCGGCACCGGCAAGACCCTGGCCTTCCTGGTCGCGGTGGTGAACCGCCTGCTCACCCGCCCGGCGCTGGCCGACCGCAAGCCCGAGGACCCGCGCGCGCTGATCCTGGCGCCGACCCGCGAGCTGGCGATCCAGATCCACAAGGACGCGATGAAGTTCGCCGCCGACCTCGGCCTGAAGTTCGCCCTGGTCTACGGCGGCGTCGACTACGACAAGCAGCGCGCCCAGCTGCAGGCCGGCGCCGACGTCATCATCGCCACCCCCGGCCGCCTGATCGACTACGTCAAGCAGCACAAGGTCGTCTCGCTGCACGCCTGCGAGGTGTGCGTGCTGGACGAGGCCGACCGCATGTTCGACCTGGGCTTCATCAAGGACATCCGCTTCCTGCTGCGCCGCATGCCGGTGCGCACCGAGCGCCAGACCCTGCTGTTCTCGGCCACGCTCAGCCACCGCGTGCTCGAGCTCGCCTACGAGCACATGAACGAGCCGGAGAAGATCGTCGTCGAGACCGAGACGATCACCGCCGCGCGGGTGCGCCAGAAGCTGTACTACCCGGCCGACGAGGAGAAGTTGCCGCTGCTGCTGGGCCTGCTCTCGCGCAGCGAGGGCGCGCGGACGATGGTGTTCGTCAACACCAAGGCGTTCGTGGAGCGGGTGGCGCGCGCGCTCGAGCGCGCCGGCTACCGGGTCGGCGTGCTGTCCGGCGACGTGCCGCAGAAGAAGCGCGAGTCGCTGCTGAAGAAGTTCCAGGCCGGCCAGCTCGAGATCCTGGTCGCCACCGACGTGGCCGCGCGCGGCCTGCACATCGACGGCGTCTCGCACGTCTACAACTACGACCTGCCCTTCGACGCCGAGGACTACGTGCACCGCATCGGCCGCACCGCGCGGCTGGGCGCCGAGGGCGACGCGATCAGCTTCGCCTGCGAGCGCTACGCGATGGGGCTGCCGGACATCGAGGCCTACATCGAGCAGAAGATCCCGTCCGAGCCGGTCACCGCCGAGCTGCTGACCGCGCTGCCGCGCAAGCCGCGCGAGGGCGTGGAGCTGGTCGCGGAGGAGGGCGAGAGCATCGGCGAGATCTTCCGCGAGGCGCGCGAGCAGCGCGCGGCCGACGACGCGCGCCGCGGCGTCAAGCCGGGC
>JAYRKR010000110.1:0-9533 GCA_041905645.1 Luteimonas sp. | reverse complement strand
CCCACATGAGAAAAAAGCTCGCGGCTGAAGCCGCTCCCACAGGAAGCAGCGCAGGCGTCGCGGCGGCGGCGCCGTCAGCCCAGCGAGCGCGCGACCTCGACCACGTGCCCGACGGTGAAGCCGAAGTGCGGCATCAGCGCCTCGATCGGGGCGCTGGCGCCGAAGCTGTCGATGCCGACCACCGCGCCGTCCAGGCCCACGTACTTGCGCCAGAAGTCGGTGACGCCCGCCTCGACCGCGACGCGCCTGCGGCAGGCGTTCGGCAGCACCGACTCGCGGTACTCCGCCGGCTGGCGGTCGAACACGTCGGTGCTGGGCATCGACACCACGCGCACCCGGTCGCCCAGCTGCGCGGCCGCCTGCATCGCCAGCTCCACTTCCGAGCCGGTGGCGATCAGGGTCAGTTCCGGCGCGCCCGCGCTGTCCTTCAGCACGTAGCCGCCGCGCGCGATGCCGGCCACCTGCGCGTCGCTGCGCGGCTGGTGGGCGAGGTTCTGGCGCGAGAACACCAGGCAGCTCGGCCCGTCGCGGCGCTCGATCGCCGCGCGCCACGAGGCCGCCGATTCCACCGCGTCGCAGGGGCGCCAGACGTCGTTGTTGGGGATGTGGCGCAGGCTGGCCAGGTGTTCGACCGGCTGGTGGGTGGGCCCGTCCTCGCCCAGGCCGATCGAGTCGTGGGTGTAGACGTGGATCGCGTGCGCGCCCATCAGCGCGCTCATGCGCACGGCGTTGCGCGCGTAGTCGCTGAAGACGAGGAAGGTGGCGTCGTAGGGGATGAAGCCGCCGTGCAGCGCCAGTCCGTTGCCGATCGCGGTCATCGCGAACTCGCGGACGCCGTAGTAGACGTAGTTCGCGTCCGCATCGTCGGTGGCGACCGACTTGCTGCCCTTCCACAGCGTGAGGTTGGAGTGCGCGAGGTCGGCCGAGCCGCCGACCAGCTCCGGCAGCAGCGGCGCGAACGCCTCGATCGCCATCTGCGAGGCCTTGCGCGAGGCCACCACCGGGCCGTCGGCCTGCAGCCCGGCGACGTAGGCGTCGGCCGCGGCGGCGAAGCCTTCCGGCAGCTCGGCGTGCGAGCGGCGCACCAGCTCCTCGGCGAGGTCCGGATGGCGCGCGGCGTACTTGTCGAACATGCGGTTCCACTGCTCCTCGCGCACCAGGCCCGCGTTGCCGGCGCGCCAGCCGTCGCGGATGTGCTGCGGGATCTCGAACGGGCCGTATTCCCAGCCCAGCGCCTTGCGCGTGGCCTCGACCTCGTCCTTGCCCAGCGCCGCGCCGTGCGAGGACTCCTTGCCGGCCTTGTTGGGCGAGCCGAAGCCGATGGTGGTGCGGCAGCAGATGAGCGTCGGCTTGTCCTCGTGCGCCAGCGCCTGCTCGATCGCGGCCTTGACCGCGTCGGCGTCCTGGCCGTCGACGCCGCGGATCACGCGCCAGCCGTAGGCCTCGAAGCGCGCCGGGGTGTCGTCGGTGAACCAGCCGGCGGTGTTGCCGTCGATCGAGATGTGGTTGTCGTCCCAGAACGCGACCAGCTTGTGCAGGCCCCAGGTGCCGGCGAGCGAGGCGGCCTCGTGCGAGATGCCTTCCATCATGCAGCCGTCGCCCATGAACACCCAGGTGCGGTGGTCGACCACGGCGAACTCGGGCCGGTTGAAGCGCTGCGCCAGCAGCTTCTCGGCCAGCGCCATGCCGACCGCGTTGGCGAAGCCCTGGCCGAGCGGGCCGGTGGTGGTCTCCACGCCCGGGGTCATGAAGTTCTCGGGGTGGCCCGGGGTCTGCGACTCGAGCTGGCGGAAGCGCCTGATCTGCTCGATCGGCAGGTCGTAGCCGGACAGGTGCAGCAGCGCGTACTGCAGCATCGAGCCGTGGCCGTTGGAGAGCACGAAGCGGTCGCGGTTGAACCACTTCGGGTTGTTGGGGTTGTGGCCGAGGTAGTCGTTCCAGAGCACCTCGGCGATGTCGGCCATGCCCATCGGCATGCCCGGGTGCCCGGAATTGGCGGCCTGGACGGCGTCGATGGCGAGGAAGCGGATGGCGTTGGCGAGGTCGCGGCGGCTGGGCGTCGTCATGGGTTCCGGATCACGGCGGGAGGCGCCCGGCGATTCGCGGGCGGCGTATTGTCCCACGGCGTTCGGCGGGGGGCCAAAAGCCCGGCCGGTCGGACACCCGTAGGCCGGATCCGCCCACGGCGCACGGCATCCCCGATCCGCAGGAAGCGGCCGCATCCGGAGCGAATCGCGGATGACGCCGACCGACCGGGATCGGTGAGCGGTCTGAGCCCACGCGCCTGCCCGACGACATCCCCGCCCTGGCAAGTCCGGACCCGCGCAGCGACGGATTCGCACGCCGCCCCTGCACGTCCGGTCACTCCAAGCCGGGCCCTGCTGAACGCCCCTGTGCGCGTTCATCCGCCTGCGACAAATTTACGAACCATGGGCGCGGAGCATTCCGCCCACCGCTTGCGGAAGGGCGCCTCCATGGTTCGACGGATGCTTCTCGGCTGGCTGGTCCTGCTGGCGCCGCTCGCGGCGGTTGCCGGCGGCCCGTTCGGCATCGACCACCGCGTGACCTACGACGACTCCGGGATCTGGGCGCGCAGGTACCAGAAGGACCTGGCGATGGGTGCGGCGCTGGCGACCCTGGGGGGCGCGGTATTCGTCGACGGCGACTCGCGGCTTGGCCGCGTCTTCGACCAGTCGTTCGACGCGATGGTGCTCACCGCCGGCACCACCACGGCGATGAAGTTCGCATTCTCGCGCGAGCGTCCGTCCCAGAACAGCGATCCTGGCGACTTCTTCGACGGCAGGGGCTACGGCAGCTTCCCCAGCGGAGAGGTCGCCGAGGTCAGCGCGGTGGTGACGCCCTTCATCGCCGAATACCACGACGACCACCCGATGGCCTGGGCGCTCGCCTTGCTGCCGATCTACGACGCCGTCGCGCGGGTCAAGGTGCAAGGACACTGGCAGAGCGACGTGCTGGTCGGCGCCGCGGTCGGCGTGGGTTGGGGCATTTATGCGCACCGGCGCAGGTCGCCGCTGCTGCTCGGCGCGCTGCCGGGCGGCGGCGTGATGGTCGCCTACTCGAAGCAGTTCTGAGGCGCGCTGCCCCCGCGTGCGGCAAGGGGCAGGTCAGGCACATGGCCTGCGTCAGGCGGTGTCGCCCGCGGGTTCGTCCAGCGCGGTGGTCTCCGGCTCGCCCCTGGACACCATCGCCGCGATGCCCAGGTCGCCAGTGACGTTGACCACGGTGCGCGACATGTCGAGGAAGTGGTTCACGCCCAGGATCAGGCCGATGCCCTCGGGCGGCACCTTCACCATCGCGCAGATCAGCGCCACCACCGGCAGCGAGCCCGAGGGCACGCCCGCGGTGCCGATGCCGCCCAGGATGCACACCAGCATCACCATGAACTGCTGGCCGATCGACAGCTCCACGCCGAAGAACTGCGCGAGGAAGATCACCGTCACGCCCTCGAACAGCGCCGTGCCGTTCTGGTTGGCGGTGGCGCCGATGGTCAGCACGAAGCGCGATACCCGCCTGGGCAGGCCGAGCTCGTCGTCGGCCACGCGCAGCGCGGTCGGCAGGGTGGCGTTGCTCGAGGCGGTGGAGAAGGCCATCAGCATCGCCTCCTGCACGCCCTTGAAGAAGCGCACCGGCGAATAGCCGCCGATCAGCTTCAGCGCCGCCGAGTAGGTCACCACCATGTGCAGTACCAGGGCGCCGAACACCACCGCCACGTAGGCGCCCAGCCGTACCAGCAGCTCCCAGCCGAACAGCACGGCCAGGTTGAACATGAAGCAGAACACCGCGTACGGCGCCAGCCGGATCACCAGCCCGATCAGCGTCATCGAGACCTCGAACAGGCCTTCGATGCCGCGCTTGAGCGTCTTCAGCCCCGGCGTGTCGTCGCTGACCACCATGCCGATGCCGAACATCAGCGCGAAGAACATCAGCGCCAGGATCGAACCGTTGTCCGCGGCGGCACCGACCACGTTGTCGGGCACGATCGACAGCAGCATCTTCAGCCCGCTGACCTGGCCCTTGCTGTCCTGCACGATCGCCTGGGCGCGGTCGGCGCCCTCGCGCAGCAGCTGCTGCGCCAGCGCCGGATCGACCCCGGTGCCGGGATGGAACAGGTTGACCATCACCAGCCCCAGCAGCACCGCCGCGCCCGAGAGCAGCACGGTCAGGCCCAGCGTGCGCCAGCCGATGCGGCCGAGCGCGCGGATGTCGCCCATCTCGGACACGCCGACCACCAGCGCCGAGAACAGCAGCGGCACGATCAGCATGAAGATCAGCGACAGGAACAGCTGCGAGAACGGCGTGGTGGCGTATTCCACCAGCTTCTGCACCCACGGCCAGTCGCCGCCGACGGTGTAGTGCACCAGCATGCCGGCCAGCAGGCCGGCGACGAAGCCGATGCCGATCTTCCAGTGCAGCGGCATGCGCGGGCGGGCGGCGCGTGGCGTGGGCTCGGACATGGGCGGCTCGCGGCTCGGCGGAGGACGCGGCAGCTTAACAAACCCGCCGGGGCGCGCTTCCGCGATGCATCTTCGATGCGGCCCACCCTCGAAGCCCTCCCCTTCAAGGGGAGGGTTGGGTGGGGATGGTGTTCAGCCGCGACGCCTGCCCATATGCAGCCTTCTTGTCGCCAGCTCCTGTCGAAGACCCGTAACCACGGACGTTGCCTCACGCGATGCTGCTTTTCGGCAGGTTTCATCGCCTATCCACACCATCCCCACCCCGCCCGTCCGGCCGCGCGCAGCGCGCGCGTCGTTCGGCGGGCATGCGGGCCGATGGCTCGCAAGCGCGCCCGCCTCACCCCCTCGAAGGGGAGGGAAAAGCGCGGTGCCGGCGCAGTCAGCCGCGCGGATACAGCGGCGGCAGCGGCTCGGCTTCGGCCGCGTCGCGCGCGCGCCAGCGCGGGCCGTCCGCGAAGGCGCTGCGCAGCGCGGCGCGCGCGGCGGTCCCGTCGCCGCCGCCCCAGCGCGCGCGCTGCAGCTGCGCGATGGCCTCGCGCTGCGCGGCGTCGTCGATGCGCGCGCGCACCGCGTCGAGATCGGCGGCGGGCGGGTCGGCCAGCATGCACAACGCGTCGGCGACGTCGCCCAGGTCGCCGGCGTCGAGCGCGCGCTTGAGCCCGCCGTCGCCGGCGCGGGGCGGCTTGCCGACGGGCTCGCGCCGCGCGGCCGGCCGCGGCGACGGGGTCGGCGCGCCGCGATGCTGCAGGGCCCACACCAGGGTCGCCAGCCACAGCAGCGCGAACGCGGCCGTCGCCCACGCCCAGATGCGCGCATCGCCCTGCACGCCGGGCAGGCGCGCGCCGATGCCCGTCGCGGGCGCGGCGGCGGCGCCCGGCGATGGGGTGGAAGCCGCATTGCCCGCCTGCGCGCCCGGCGCGGCCTGCAGGCGCAGGTCCGGCAGCGACGCGGTGCGCGCCGCGCCGGCGCGCACGTCCCACCACGCGATGCGCGGCCCGGGGATGCGCAGCGCGCCGGCGCGCGAGGGCACGATCGAGAACTTGCGCGTCACCACCACCTGCGGCCGGCCGTCCTCGAAGGTCTCGTCGGTTTGCGCCGGCTCGGAGAATACCTGCGCACCCTCCACCGCCGGCAGCTCGATCGCCGGGAACTGCGCCGCGGTGGCGCCGTCGGCGCGCGCCTCGACGGTCACCGTCGCCGCCTCGCCGACGCGCGCGTCCTGCGGCGTGGCGGCGTAGCGCAGCCCCAGCGCGTGCAGCGGCAGCCACGGCTGCGGCGCGTTCGCCGGCACCGGCCGCACGGTGACGAAGCGCGGCGCGCCGTTGGCGGACAGCTCCCGCGAGCCGTCGCCGAACACGTCGTCGAAGAAGCCGCCCGCGCCGCGGCCCGAGAAGCGCGCGCCGGGAACGGTGAGCGGGCCGCTGCGCTCGGGCACCAGCAGGAAGCGCCGCTCCACGACCGTGTAGCGCCGGCCCTCCACCAGCCGCGTGTACTGCAGGTCGCTGCCGACGCGCTGCAGCGAGGCGCCGTCGGGCTCGTCCTGGTCGAGCTGGCCGGACACCAGCGGCGCCAGGTAGTACAGCCGCAGCGTGTAGCCGACCGCCTGCTGCACGTAGGGACGCTCGTCGTCGATCTCGGCCTCGATGAAGGCGGGCGCGCCCGCGCGCGCCGGCGGCGCGGCCGCGGTGACGGTGAGCGGCAGCGGCTGCGTGGCGTCCTTGCCCACCTTGAGCGCCGGCACCGTCAGCAGGCCCTCGCGCCTGGGCTGCAGGGCGACCGCGAACAGCATCCGCGTGCTGGTGCGGCCGTTGGCGATCTCGACCTGGCGGCTGCTGCTGTTGCCGCTGACGATGAAGTCCTTCTCCAGCGGCGACCAGTCCGGCGCGGCGGCGCCGGCGTCGCGGGCCTCGACGTTGAGCGTGAGCGTCTCGCCGAGCGCGACGTGGTCGCGGTCGATCCAGGCGCGCGTCTGCGCCGCCGCGGCGAAGGCCATCGACAGCAGCAACGGCAGGCAGGTCAGCGACAGGCGCCAGCGCGGCATCAGCGTTCTCCGGTTTCCTGGCGGCGCTCGTACTCGAGCCGGAACTTGGCGCGCAGCAGGCCGCCGGGGTCGTCGGGCACGCGCTGCAACCAGGCTTCGTTGGCGCGCTGCTTCTCGCGCTGCGCCGCGTCCTGCGGCGAGGCCGGTTGCCCCCCTTCCGGCTCGCCGTTCCCGTCGCGCCTGCCCTGCGCTTCGCGCTGCAGCGCCTGCTGCATGCGCGCGCGCTGCTCGGCGTCGGCCTTGCGCTGGGCCTCGGCATCGCCGGGCCTGGGCGGCGCTTGCTGCGCGCCGGGCTGCGGCTGGTCCCGGCCCTGCGGCCGCGGCTGCCCGGTGGGCCTGCGTGCATCCTGCTGGCCTGCATCGCCCTGCGGCCGCGAAGGCGGCTGTGCGCCCTGTGGCGGCTGGCCGGGGTTGCGGTCGTCCGGCTTGCCCTGGTCGGGCGCCTTGCGCTGCTGGCCGCGCGCGCCGGACTGCGGCGAAGGCGGCGGGCGGCGCTTCATCGCGTCCTCGACGACCTTGCGGTTGGCGATGGCGTCGGCCATCGCCGGCTGCAGGCGCAGCGCCTCGTCGTAGGCGGCGATCGCGTCCTCGTAGCGGCCGGCGCGGGCGAGCGCGTTGCCGCGGTTGTAGGCGGCGTCCGCCCCCGGCAGCGCCTGCCATGCGCGCCCGGCGCCGGCGAAGTCGTCGCCGCGGTAGGCGTCGATGCCCGCCTGCATGCGCGCGTACTCGACCTGGTCGGCGCGCCGCCACAGCGTGCCGTCCGCCGCCTGCACCGCCTGCCAGGGCAGGCAGGCGCACAGCGCCAGCATCGCGAGGCCGGCGCCGCCGCGGCGGAACGCCAGCAGCGCCAGCAGCATCAGCGGCGGCAGCAGCCAGTAGCCGTCGTCGCGCCAGGTGGCGGTCTCGCCGCGGGCCGCGGCGTCGCGCGCGGCGCCGGCTTCGAGCAGGCCCAGCGCGGCCAGGTCGCCGTCGTCCGCGGCTAGCGCGGCGTAGCGCCCGCCGCCCGCGGACGCCAGCCGCTGCAGCGACGCGGCGTCCAGCCGCGCATGGTCGATCGCGCCGCGGCCGTCGCGATAGGCCGATCCCTCCGGCTTGCCCAGGCCGATCGCGGACACGCGGTAGCCCTGGCGGGCGGCCGCGGCCGCGGCGTCGCGCGCGGTGCCGTCGGCGTGGTCGGCGAGCAGGACGATGTCGCCGCCGTGGAACCCGGCCTGCTCCAGCAGCTTCGCCGCGCGCGCGATGCCGCTGGCCGCGTTGCTGCCGTCGACCGGCATCACGTCCGGCGCGAGCGAGTCGAGGAACAGCGCGACGTTGGCCGCGTCGGGCGTGAGCGGCGCGACGGTGTAGGCGTCGTCGGCGAACACCACCAGCCCGACCTGCCCGCCGCTGCGTTCGCGCAGCAGCGCGGCGAGCTTGGCGCGCGTCTGCAGCAGGCGCGAAGGCGGCAGGTCGGCGGCCAGCATGCTGCTCGACATCTGCAGCGCGACCACCAGCGGCGCTTCGCCCTGCAGCAGCGGCTGCGGGCCCTTGCGCCAGCTCGGCCCGGCCAGCGCGACCACCGCGACGGCGAAGCCGAGCAGCAGCGCGCACAGCGCCGCGATGCCGCGCGCGCCTTCGCCGCGGTCGATCAGGTGCGGCAGCAGGTGCGCGTCCACCGTCGCGCGCCACGCGTTGCCGCGGAGCCGGCGCCGGCGCCACGCCCAGGCCAGCAGTGGCAGCGCCAGCAGCGTCCACAGCCAGTGCGGGCGCAGGAAGTGCAGCGCCGAGAGCGCCTGCGCGAGCGCGGCCGGACTCATGCCCGCCTCCACGGGGCGGTTCCGCGGGGCAAGGCGAAGCCGAGCAGGGCGCAGAGCAGCGAGGCGGCCAGCGGCCACGGGTAGCGCTCCAGCTTCGGCTGCACGCGCTCGCCCGGGCGCTTTACCGGCTCGAGGCGGTCGATCTCGGCGTAGATCCCCGCGAGCTCGGCGGTGTCGCGCGCGCGGAACGCGCGGCCGCCGGTGATGTCGGCGATGCGCTTGAGCGTGGCCTCGTCCATGCTGTCGTCGCCGCCGGGCATCGGCAGGCGGAAGCCGAACACCGACACGTCGCCGCCCTCGCCGCCGAAGGCGATGGTGTGCACGCGCACGCCGTTGTCGCGCGCCAGCTCCGCGGCCTTGAGCGGATCGAGCAGGCCGGCGTTGCTGACGCCGTCGGTGAGCAGGATCACCACCCGCTCGCCCGCCGGCTGCGCGCGCAGGCGCTTGACCGCCAGCCCGATCGCATCGCCGATCGCGGTCTCGCGGCCGGCCAGGCCGACGACGCTGTCGGCGAGTTGCTGGCGCACGCTGTCGAGGTCGAGCGTGAGCGGCGCCAGCGCATAGGCCTTCTGCCCGAATACCAGCAGGCCGACGCGGTCGCCCGCGCGGCGGTCGAGGAAGTCGGCGATCACCGCCTTGGCCGCGGTCAGGCGGTCGACCATCGCGTTGCCCAGCGACATGTCCTCCTCGCTCATGCTGCCGGACAGGTCGACGGCGAGCATCAGGTCGCGCCCGCTCTGCGGCGGCTGCACGGCTTCGCCCGGCTGCTGCGGCCGCGCCGCGGCGACGCACAGCAGCGCCCAGGCCAGCCACAGCCACCACGAGGCGTGCCCGCCGCGCGCGAAGCCGCCGCCGCCGGCGATCGCGTCCAGGCGCGCGCCGTACGGCACCTTCAGCGCGGCCGAGGCGCTGCGCGCGGCCGGCAGCAGGCGCCGCGCCAGCCACGGCAGCGGCAGCGCCAGCAGCAGCCACGGCCAGGCGAAGCCGGCGAATCCCGCGGACAGCGTCGACAGCCAGGCGCTCATCGCCGCGCCGTCGCGAGATCCAGGTAGCGCGACCGCGCCAGCGGCAGCACGGCCGCCGCGTCCTCTTCGGCGATCGCGCGGCGGTAGCCGCCGTCGAGCAGGACGCGGCCTGGGCCCTGCGAGAACGGCCGGTCCTGGCGCGCCGGCTCGCCGGCGCCGTCGAGGAAGGCCAGCCAGGCCTCGCCCTGCAGGCGAT
>JAYRKR010000003.1:0-94666 GCA_041905645.1 Luteimonas sp. | reverse complement strand
GAGCGACGGACGTCGCGACTGCCTCCCGACGAAGGCGACCCTCCCACCCCCGAAGCCCCGTCAGCCCCTGTGGGAGCGACGGAAGTCGCGACGGCCCCACCGGCGCGAACTTTCCCGCCCACCCCGAGGCTGCCCGTCGCGACTTCCGTCGCTCCCACGAGCAATTGCCGGCGTCATCGCATGCTCGCCGTAAAGCTCGCGGCTGAAGCCGCTCCCACAAGCCAGGTGCCGACATTCCACGATCGGGTGCCGGCACCCCACGAGGACCGGGCGGCCGATCCAGGCCGCCCCGACCCCCGCGCTACAATTGCCCGATTCCGCATTCACGACCCGGAGCGCGCATGAGCACGCCAGCCGCCACCGCCTTCGAAGGCGCCAGCCCGTCCGCCCAGCCCGACGCCACGCCGCTGCGTTTCGTCACCGCCGCCAGCCTGTTTGACGGCCACGACGCCGCCATCAACATCATGCGCAGGCTGATCCAGGGGCAGGGCGCCGAGGTCATCCACCTCGGCCACAACCGCTCGGTCGAGGACGTCGTTCGCGCCGCCCTGCAGGAGGACGCCGACGCCATCGCCCTGTCGTCCTACCAGGGCGGCCACGTCGAGTACTTCAAGTACATGGTCGACATGCTCAAGGAGCGCGGCGCCCCGCACGTGCGCGTGTTCGGCGGCGGCGGTGGCACCATCACCCCCGAGGAAATCCGCGAGCTCGAGACCTACGGCGTCGAGCGCATCTACCACCCCAACGACGGCATGAAGATGGGGCTGGTGGAGATGATCGAGGACGTCGTTGCGCGCACGGCGCGCAACCGTGATTCGTCATTGGCGATTGGTGATTCGCAAGAGCAGGTCCCGTCGATCGACGACGAAATCGCGATCGGACGGATGCTTTCTGCCATCGAGGACGGTGCTTTCTCCGAAGCCGAGCTCGCACTGATGCGGAAAGGCTGGGCGAATCCGCGCTCGAACGAATCACCAATCACCAATCACCAATCCGCCCGGCGCACGGCGCCGGTCGTCGGCATCACCGGCACCGGCGGCGCCGGCAAGTCCTCGGTGACCGACGAGCTGCTCAACCGCTTCCTCGCCAGCTTCCCGCAGATGCGCATCGCGGTGATCTCGGTCGACCCCACCCGCCGCCGCACCGGCGGCGCGCTGCTGGGCGACCGCATCCGCATGAACTCGCTGCGCAGCCACCGCGTCTACATGCGCTCGATGGCCACCCGCCGCCAGCACGCCGCCACCAACCTCGTGCTCAAGGACGGCATCGCCTTCCTCAAGTCGCTGGGCTTCGACCTGGTGATCGTCGAGACCGCCGGCATCGGCCAGTCCGACTCGGAGATCGTCGACCTGGTCGACTTCCCGATGTACGTGATGACCTCCGACTACGGCGCCGCCAGCCAGCTGGAGAAGATCGACATGCTCGACTTCGCCGAGCTGATCGTGCTCAACAAGTACGACCGCCGCGGCGCCGAGGACGCCCTGCGTGACATCCGCAAGCAGTGGAAGCGCAACCGCGTGGCGTTCCAGGTGAAGGACGAGGACGTCCCCGTCTACCCGACCATCGCCAGCCAGTTCAACGACCCCGGCATCAGCTGGATGTTCGTCAACCTGTGCAGGTTGCTGCGGGGGAAGCTTGGGCTGGACGCGGGAACACCATCCCCACCCAACCCTCCCCTTGAAGGGGAGGGCTCGAAGCCGCGCGTCCTTGAAGCCTTGCCGGCAGGTGGGGATCGCACCGCTCTTGAACCCTCCCCTTCAAGGGGAGGGCAGGGCGGGGATGGGGTTCAAGCCGCTGCAGGGCAGGCTGGTGACGGCGTCCGCTGCAACTTCAACCCCAAGCTCGACACCTCCCTGAAGGAACCCCGCGCCACCGTCCTCATCCCCGGCGCCCGCGTCCGCTACCTGGCCGAGATCGCCGAACAGGGCCGCGCCATCAACGCCGCCATCGAGAAGCAGGCCGAAGCCGCCGACCGCGCCCAGGCCTGCTGGCAGGCCCTGCACGAACTCGAAGATCCGAAGCTGCCGAAGCGGCTCGACCTGTACGACGCCAGCGACCTGGCGCACCCCTCACCCGGCGCTGTGCGCCACCCTCTCCCCGCAAGCGGGGCGAGGGAAGGGCAGGGCATGCCCGACGCAGCCGCAGCCACCTCTTCTCCCCGCGCCAGCGGGGAGAAGAGGCCCGAAGGGCAGATGAGGGGCGCTCTTGACCTTGATCGTTCCTTGCTCACCCTCCGCCAGCGCTACAACGACGCCATCCAGTCCCTCACCAGCGAAAACCTCAAGCTCCTCCGCGACTGGCCCCAACGCCTCAAGTCCATCACCGACGAAGTCAACGAATACCAGGTCCGCGGCAAGACCATCCGCGTCGACAACTACCGCGAGTCCCTCAGCCACCAGAAGATCCCCAAGATCGCCGCCCCCACCTACAAGTCCTGGGACGAGCTACTCACCTTCCTCGGCAAGGAAAACCTGCCCGGCAGCTACCCCTACACCGGCGGCGTCTACCCCTACCGCCGCACCGGCGAAGACCCCATCCGCATGTTCGCCGGCGAAGGCACGCCCGAGCGCACCAACCGCCGCTTCCACTACCTGAGCGTGGGCCAGCCCGCCGCGCGCCTGTCCACCGCCTTCGACTCCGTCACCCTGTATGGCGAGGACCCGGCCCCGCGCCCGGACATCTACGGCAAGATCGGCAACTCCGGCGTCAACATCCCCACGCTGGACGACATGAAGAAGCTCTACTCAGGCTTCGACCTGTGCGCCCCCACCACCAGCGTGTCGATGACCATCAACGGCCCCGCGCCGATGATCCTGGCGATGTTCATGAACACCGCCGTCGACCAGCAGGTGGAGAAGTACCTCAAGGAGGACCCGCAGCGCTGGGCCGAGGCTGAATCGAGGATCGCGAAGTTCTTCGAAGGCCGCCAGCGCCCCCGGTACGCCGGCGACCTCCCGCCCACCAACGACGGCCTCGGCCTGGGCCTGCTCGGCGTCACCGGCGACCAGCTGGTGGACGAGGACACCTATGCCCGCATCAAGGCCGAGACCCTCAGGACCGTGCGTGGCACCGTGCAGGCCGACATCCTCAAGGAGGACCAGGCCCAGAACACCTGCATCTTCAGCACCGAGTTCGCGCTGCGGATGATGGGCGACATCCAGCAGTACTTCGTCGACCACGGCGTGCGCAACTTCTACTCGGTGTCGATCTCCGGCTACCACATCGCCGAGGCCGGGGCCAACCCGATCAGCCAGCTCGCCTTCACCCTGAGCAACGGCTTCACCATCGTCGAGTACTACCTCGCCCGCGGCATGAAGATCGATGACTTCGCGCCCAACCTGTCGTTCTTCTTCTCCAACGGCATGGACCCGGAGTACACCGTCATCGGCCGCGTCGCCCGCCGCATCTGGGCGCGCGCCATGCGCGAGCGCTACGGCGCCAACGAGCGCAGCCAGATGATGAAGTACCACATCCAGACCTCCGGCCGCTCCCTGCACGCGCAGGAGATCCAGTTCAACGACATCCGCACCACGCTGCAGGCGCTGTACGCGCTGTTCGACAACTGCAACAGCCTGCACACCAACGCCTACGACGAGGCCATCACCACGCCCACGGAAGAGAGCGTGCGCCGCGCCGTCGCCATCCAGATGATCATCAACAAGGAGCTGGGGCTCAACTTCAACGAGAACCCCTGGCAGGGCAGCTTCGCGGTGGAGTACCTCACCGACATCGTCGAGGAAGCCGTCTACAAGGAGTTCGAGGCCATCAGCGAGCGCGGCGGCGTGCTCGGCGCCATGGACACTATGTACCAGCGCGGCAAGATCCAGGAGGAGAGCCTGTACTACGAGCACAAGAAGCACGATGGCAGCCTGCCGCTGGTGGGCGTCAACACCTTCCTGCCCAAGGAGCACGGCGGCGAGATCGCCACCGAGATCGAGCTGATCCGCAGCACGGAGGAAGAGAAGGGCCAGCAGATCGAGAACGTGCGTGGGTGGCAGCAGTCACGCAACGCGCTGGCGCCGAAGGGCGAGACCGACCACCACCACGTCATTGAGGACGATGCCGCCGCGGCCACCGAGCCGCACGATGGCCACGGCTTGGCCTACCTGCAGAATGCGGCGCGGGAGCGGAAGAACGTGTTCGCGGCGCTGATGGAGGCGGTGAAGACGCATAGCCTGGGGCAGATCAGCCATGCGTTGTATGACGTGGGTGGGGAGTATCGGCGGAATATGTGAGCCAGCTGATTTTTAGTCTTACCCATGGGTTACGGCAGGTTGCTGGCCGCCGTATTTGGGCTGTCACCATGCGACTACCGAGAATTTTTCCCGGTGCGGCTCCAAAATTGTTCCATCAGGCCGGCCTGCCGATATCGTGTTCACGACCTTTAGGGGGAAACGACGATGGCCGATGCAACTAAGCTCCAAGAATCCATCAAGAAGGTTCTGGCTTACGACAAGAATAGGCTGGTATCGCGCACTGATTGGGGATCTATTAATTTTAGCGCGGCAGCCACAGATCTCGACGCGATCTTCGAGATCGCTTTATTGCTAAATGACCTTCCAGTCGAGCGTCTGCCCGCAAGCGCAGTGTCTTCCATTGCAAATGCGCTTGACTCAGCCGCCTCTTGGTTAGAGAGAAACGACAAGTTTGATCTCAATAATGGCGGTACGCCGGCATCGAGAGACGAGATTGTCAATAACCTAAAGAATCAGCACGAAAATCTATACTCAAATATCCACGTATGGGTTCCCTTTCTGGCCTATCTCAAAGGCGACATTCCCGAGCAGCTCAATCGGATAACCGGGTCAGTCGAGCAAGCTGAGCGGGCCAGGGATGAGTTCAAGGTTTTCTCTACCGAGCAGCGCGGAGAGATCGAGGCAATCGTAAAGGCAACAAGGGAGGCGGCCGCGGAAGCTGGTGTTGGCTCTTTCACTGAGGATTTCTTGAGAGACTCGGACGAGCGCGAGGTGGATGCAAAAAGGTGGCTCACAAGATCAACTTGGTCTGCTGTCATGTCCCTGGTTGTAGCAATTTCATTTTTCTTTGTTCACCCGCCACAAAATCAGTACTCAATGGTTCAGTATGCGATCTCGAAGGTGGTCATCCTTGCAATGCTCATAGGAATCACTGCTTGGTGCGCCGGTAACTACAAAGCGAATATGCATCAGGCCGCGGTGAGTAGGTTCAAGGCACATGCTTTGAAGACCTTCCAAGCATTCGTACAGGCAAGTGAAAATGAAGCCATTAAGGACGCTGTGTTGCTGGAGACTACCCGCTCGATCTTTGCTCATGCCCAGAGTGGTTATCTGAAGGGCGAGGCATCGACGGATGGCACTCCCCGCATTCTTGAGATAATCAAGAATGCGACAGGGGTTGGTGCACATTCGGGTACTTAGTTCCGAGAACGCGGTCAGGTTCACTTGCTACGAGGAAGTGAACCTGACCACATGTTCTGCGCCTGCAATCCGCGTCGGGAAAGTGAGCCTGACCCGTTCCACCGCATAAACTTTCTTGGCAAGCCTTTGGAGCATTCGCCGGATCTGGCTAAGGGGCAAGAGATGGGCGGGGTAAAGAAGTTGCTGAATTATGGGGTGCGTCTGGACGTTCCAGCAGAAGCTTTCGCGGATTCCCGCACGCATGAAGTCGACAACAATTGGCTGCAGGACGCCTCGGAAGAGAACCAAGTTGCTGCGATGGCGCAATGGTTCCTCACCAGATTCTGTGATCCTGCCGATGAAACGCCCTACATGAGTTCAGAGGGTGGGTACATCTGGGTGCACGGCGGACCGTATGACGCGACCGAGGAAATCGAAGGTAGATTTCAAGGTGTAGCTTCAGAGGAAGCGGTTGAGAAGGCTATCGATTTTGTACAAAGAGAGGGAATCTACGATTGGGCGCCGACGTCGTTGACATACCTGGATGAGGCGGACGATGTCTATATCGATAGTCGAAACGAGCCAACGCAGCGGTTGGAAGAGCGGATTCGATACCTTCTCGATGTATTGGATTTGAAAGGTGGGGATGAGACAAAGGGGACAGCCCGAAATCTCGTTTATGCAGGGGTGATTTCTGCCTTGGAAGCATTTTTGCATGAAACCATGCTTTATTGGGTCTCGAACAAAGGAGAGGTGGTTGCATCCATCGTTACTGACCATCCAAAGTTCAGAGATCAAAAGATCAATCTTGGAGAAATATTCCAAGTGCATGCCGCTCTAGAGAAGCAAGTAAAGGCGCACCTTCGAAAGGTCGTATGGCATAGGGAAGATGATGTTGTGCCATTGTTCAAGCATGGCCTTGGAATTGAACTCGGTTTTCATCGTTTCAAAGATGAAATCACGATCCGACACGATATCGTTCATCGCTTTTCGATGGACAGCAACGGAGATCCAATTCAGGTCGAGGAAGAAGATGTGCAGAACCTGGCCAAGAAGGTTGTTCAGTTCGCCAACGAGGTAGACGAGAAGATCGCTGATCGATTTGATCTCACTCCGTTCTGAGAGCAGTAGCGAAGGAACGGGGTCAGGTTCACTTATCGAACAAAAGGGGACGGAGGTAATTTATGCATCCGTTCTGGACCATCGGCTTCTTGCGAAAGGCTGCACCTGAGCGGAAAGTCACCAGGTCATTACACCGGCAGGATGGCAGGGCAATCATGGAAGGAATGGTGTCACAGATCAAAGGGGACGGAGGCAATTAATCTGGCGATTCGGAAAGAACTGGGTCAGGTTCACTTTGTTGCTGGCTGAGGAAAAAGTAGAGCAATCGGCGTTTCTTTAAGGGGGATGGGATGGAGATTTCGCAGAAGCGAGGCGTAGCGCGCACGCGCTATGTGTTCCACGACGACCGCGTGGACTATTCGTGGAAGGACAGCTCGGGCAGCCGGGCATTTTCCGTGCCTTACACCGAGATCAGCCGGGATCGGCAGACCCTGACCGAGCGGAACGTGTGGTTCCGCAATGTGGGCTACTTCTGGCTGGCGCTGGGCCTTTTCCTGCTGGTCGCGACCTGGAACGACCCGGGCACGCAGAGGGGCTGGCTCTGGGCAGTCCTTGGGGCGGGATGCCTGGCGATGTACTACGCCTATCCCACCCGCTGGCGCATCCTGCCCAGCGAGAAGGGCAACCTATTGGTGCTCGACCACGGCGACGACGCCGACCGCATCGAGGCGGAAATCGCATCGCGGCGCGCTGCGCAATTCCGCGCCGAGTACGACTTCATGCCGGAGGGCGACAGCCCGGAACAGCTGCGCAACCGGTTCAATTGGCTGCATCGCGAGGGTGCGCTGAGCGATGAGGACGTACAGGTGCGCCTCGCGCGAGTGGACGCCATCGGCCAGATCGTTTCCGCGGGAGGGGCAGAGTTCGAGAGTCGGACTCTCAACTGACGGGGAAGAACGGGGTCAGGTTCACTTGCTGTGGAGAACTAGATCTGGCCCCGTTCTAGAAAGCAGGGCTCGAGGAGCGAGAAAAGGTGTCAGGAACAATTCCGGCATGCCTCTTCGGAGGAAACAGAAGATCGACAAAAAAGGTGTCAGGGACAGGTCCGGCGCCGCACCAGGCGCTGGGCATGATGATCCTCGTCTGGGCGAACGGGGTCAGGTTCACTTATCGGGTGAAGTGGCCTTGCGTGGCCAGTGCGCGGTTGGTTTCTTGCGAATTGTCTGCCCCTTGCGTCGCGCAGTTTGCTGGCTACAGTCGACATCCCGATGCCCATAGAAGACGGTCTGCCATGGAACCCCGGACAGGAGAACGACGGATGCCGCGCAACGATTTCGATCCTTCCACGATCAAGCCGGACGGGCGCCCTCCCGCGCAGGCGAGGCTGTTCGATCCGGCTGCCGATGGCCCGTGGCGTGGATCCGTCGAAGGAATCGCCACCGGAGGACCGGTCACCGTGCTGGCCTACGGGACCGACACGGTCGGCACCGGCCCGCGCCTCCACGTCCATCCCTACGACGAGACCTTCATCATCGTCGAAGGGAACGCCAGGTTCTTCGTCGGCGACGCGACCCTGGACGCCTCCGCCGGCGAAGTCGTCCTCGGTCCCGCGGGTGTCCCGCATCGGTTCGAGAATCTGGGGCCGGGCCGTCTCCAGACGATCGACATCCATCACTCACCGCGCTGGATCCAGACCGATCTGTAGAAGATCAAAGGGGCGGGGCCATTCATCCGGCAATTGATCGGGCTGATTGCCTCCGTCCCTTCTTGCATGGTCAATTGCCAAGTCGAACCTGCGGCGTAACGCCAGCTTAAATTCCAACGTGGCACCCTACGCCCCCGTCCCCGACGAATGCAGAGGGAAAGCCATGAAGATCGTGACCAGCCTCAGCTTCCGCGGCCAGTGCCGCGAGGCGTTCGAGTTCTACGCAAAGGTGCTGGGCGGCGAGATCACCGCTGCCTTTCCCTACGGCGATGGCCCGCCGGACATGCCGGTCGATGCCAGGTACAAGGACTGGCTGATGCATTGCTGGCTCCAGGTCGGGGACCAGGCGCTGATGGGCGCGGACATGGATGAGCAGTGGGCGCCCAACATCGCCAAGCCGAAGAACGGCTTCGATGTCACCCTGCACACCGACGACCCGGCCGAGGCGCGCCGCTGGTTCGATGCGCTGAAGGAAGGCGGCACGGTGGTGATGGACTTCGCCGAAACCTTCTGGTCGCCCGGTTACGGCAGCCTCGTGGACCGGTTCGGGGTGCCGTGGATGGTGAATACGAACGGCAAGTGACGCGTCGTTCGGGCCGCGAACCAAAGGAGGCGAAAGGAATCAACCCGTCTCTGGAGCAATAGCGGGGTCAGGTTCACTTGTCCGGGAAGGTGAATCTGACCCCGTCGTCGTGTCGAAGTGAGCGGCACCCCTGCACCCAACTCGATGGAGAATCGCATGGCCCCTCCCGCAGACGCCGTCACCGTCGTCATCACAGGAACGATCAAGGCCGGCAGGCTCGACGCCGCGCACGCCGCGTTGCGCACGGTCATCCAACAGGTGATCGCGCACGAGCCCGCGTGCCACGGCATCCGCGTGCACGAGGACCCGAATGACCCGCATCGGCTGCTGATCGTCGAGATCTGGAACAGTGTCGAGGCGTTCACGGGGCCGCACATGGAGACGCCGCACCAGAAGGCGTTCTTCGCCCAGGCGCAGGAATTCCTCGATGGCGCGGCCGACTTCACGTTCTGGCGGCAGACGTTCGTCGCGCCGTAGCCACGCGCACCCGGTCCGAAGGAGTTCAGAAACAAGGATCAGAGTACTATTTCGTATTCCGTTGCGGCCCGCTCGCGCCATGCACAAATCGATCGACGTCACGCAACGCAGGCTGCTCGTCTGGATCGCCATGGCGACCCTGCTGCTATGGGCCATCGCGATCGTCGCACTGGCGCGCGGCGGCAGGCCGGATCCGCCCTCGCTGCGCGCTGCCTCCAGCCTGCTCGACGGCCGCTGGCAATTCCACACCGGCGATGACCCGCACTGGGCCGATGCCGGTGCGGACGACAGCGATTGGGAAACCATCGACCTGACCGCTGCGCCCGGCAGCCACGACGACGACGTCGGCCTGCCCGACTATGTCAGCGGGTGGATGGCGCACGGGCATCCGGACCACAGCGGTTATGCCTGGTACCGGCGCGCGGTGGACGTGCCGGCCAGGCATGCGGCCTGGGACATCCTCGGGCCGACGCTCGTCGAGGACGGATACGAACTCTATTGGAACGGCCAGCGGCTGGGCGGCTCGGGCAGGCTCGGCCCGGATCCGCGTGTCGTCGGCACGCGGCCGTTGCGGTTTGCCCTTCCGGCCGATGCGGCGGGCACGCGCGGCGTGCTGGCGCTCCGCGTCTTCATGCTCCCCCGGCCCTCGCCCAGCGCGGAAGGCGGCGGCATCCACAGCGCGCCGATCCTGGCGCCCCGGCCGGTCAGCGACGGGCTCCACCGTGCGCAATGGGAGCGGACCATCGCCGGCTACATCGTCGATGCGATCGAGCCGCTTGCGATGTTCTCGCTGATCGGCCTGGCGTTCTGGTGCTGGCCTCGAAGCAGTTGCCGCGGGTTCCTGGTCTTTGCCGGCATCGCGCTTGCGCTGACGGCAGTCCGCCGCCTCAACAATGCGATCGTTTCCTGGACCGACCTGCTGGACCTGCCTGCCTACTCGTTCCTGGCGAAGTTCATGTGGATGCCGACGGTGGCCGCCTGGACGTTGGCCTGGAACCGCTGGCGCCAGCGCGGGTGGCTGGTCATCGACGTGTCGGCGCTTGCGATCGCGATCGCCGGGATCGTCGCCGCCGCGACGCACGCGACGGGGGTGACGAGCATCAGCCGTCTCGGATCCATCGCCCTGTTCGTCATCATCGGGGCGCGCATCGTCCGCGGCGGGACGGAGCGGGTTCTCGCGCTCATTGCCTTGTCGTTGGTCACCGTCGCGTTCTTCGGCGACGAGTTGCTCGATCCGATCGGCGTACCGGGTATCTGGTTTCCGTTCGGCATCGGCGTTTCGCGGACGCAGTATATCTACGCGATCCTCATTCCCTTGCTGGCCGTCCTGTTCGTTCGAACCTTGGGCGCCCGTCGCCAGCCTTCGGTCTCGTTTCGAGAAACGGAATCAGGTTCGCTTATCCGGTGAAGACGTAAAGGCAGGACAGGGGGCAGACCCCTGGTCTTTGGTCGAGGCGGGCCACAGAACAGGAAGTCAGACTCCTAGTCTTTCGTCCGAGAAATCGAGTGGCTCGGTTGAGCGGGTTGATATGGCCTTGCTTGGCCGATGAACCAGTCAAATTCCGGCGGAGCGACGGTTCTTGGCTTCGACTGCTGCGGAACAAAGATCAGAGCAGGTTTTCGATTGAGCAAGAGTTCGCTCTAGTTCATTTCCGCATTCACGTTTATCAGTCGAGCGTGCCGGTCAAATCCACGGCGGATGCTATCGTCGAAGCGAGGTGACGATCGGGAGACCGTGATGAATGCGAAGCAGATGCAGGTTAGCTGCGAATCCGCCGCGAGGCGCGCACGCCGCTCGCTGGCGATTGCATGCCTGGTCCTGGCATCAGCGCCGGCCGTTGGTGCCGGCGTGGACCAGTCCGTTGCCGCGGCGGCAGCCGCTCGCCCCGCCGGCGGGATCGTGTTCATCCGGTCTGTCTACAACCCCGACGATACCGCGCGCAGCACTAGCCTGTTCCGCGTCGATGCCGGTGGCGGCGCGGTAGTGCGCCTTACCCCAAGCACCGAAGGCAGCTACGACGGCAGCCCGACCTGGGGACCGAAGGGGCAGCGCATCGCTTTTTCCCGTTACGACGCCGGCGCCCGCCGTAGCGACATCCGCGTCATCCCGCGGGACGGGGGGCGCGGCCGCAGGATCACGTCCGGCGATGGCAGCTACGATGCGCCGTCGTGGAACGCACGACGCGACCTGATCGCATTCGTGTCGGGCCAACAAGGCGAGGGCGATTGCCTGTCCCTGGTCGACCCGAACGGCCAGGGGCAGATCGACCTGTTCTGCCCGCCGGACGGCCCGGACGGCCAGACGAACTCGCTGGACAGGCCGGTCTGGTCGGCCGACGGCCAAAGCCTGTTCGTGCAGGCGGGCTACTTCGAAGGTCAACTGGAATACCAATGGCATTCCTTCGTCTACCGGGTGAAGGTGGACGATGGCGCCGCGACGCTGCTCACCGACCACCTGTTCGACGACCATCTCCCGCTGGCGTTCGCGCCGGACGGCAGCCAGGGCATCTACCACGCGACCTCCACGCCGGATGCCATGTGGAAGGTGGACTTCGCGACCGGCGATCTGGCCAGCCTGGGCCAAGGCTATGCGCCGGTGTACTCCCCGGACGGCAGCCGGATCGCGTTCTCGATGAAGACCTTGACCGATTCGTCGCCCTACGAATTCGTCAATTCCATCGCCGTGATGGATGCCGATGGCGGCAACCTGCGCGCGCTGGCGAGCGAGCGGGGGGACTACGTGGCCTACAACGCGCAGGCGTGGTCCGGGGACGGGACCAGGGTGTTGTTCAATCGCACCGTCTGGGAGCCGGACGAGCTCATCGGCGACACCTGCATGCGCATCATCGATGCCGACACCGGCGCGGTGGTGCAGTTGCCTGCCGGCACGGCCGGCCCGGAGTCCTGGCATGAAGGCGGGACGGCAGAGTAGGGGGCCGACCCCCAATCTTTCTTGCAGCGTCCCTGTTCTCCGGTGTCGAATCCCGCCGCTTCCGTTCGTCAGGAGGACGACCGCAGCCGTCGTGGCTGCGCAGCCGGGAGGAACGCCATGAGCGAGTACATCATCTACTTCAACCAGCAATGGGTCGGCGATCACTCCGACGAGTGGTTCCGCGGCCGCGGTCCGCTTGCGAGGGCGGTCGTGGAGGAGATGAAGGCGGCCGGCGTCTACGTTTTCGCCGGGGGCCTGGAGGAGGATCCCAATGACGCCTTCAGTGCCGTCCCCGTCGACGGCACGGTGAGGTTCGTCGAAGGGCCGTACGTCGAGAACCCCCAGTTCCTGGGAGGATTCGCGGTGGTCGACGTGGCCGACGAGCAGGCGGCCAGGAAGTGGGCCGGCAAGGTCGCCGAGGCCTGCGGCTGGCCGCAGGAAGTTCGCCGGTTCAAGTCATGACAAAGCCAGGAACGGAGCCGGGTCCACGGATCGGGTGAAGCGGCCTTGCAGGCCGGGCGCTGGTCAGCGCCGGCCGACCCCGCCTCATTCGCCCGTCGCCAGCCAGCGCGCGCATTCCGGACCGAGTTCCCGGACCGCGCGCGCCTCGTACTCGGCGACGTCTTCGGCGGTCAGCGTCTCCTTCCAGCGGCCGTTCACGCCCCGGTGGATGAACACCTGGGCGCCGGCATCCCAGAAGGCGCCGCCCAGCGGCACCGACTGGGTGGCGTGCTGCTTCATCCATGCGAAGGAGCAGAACTCCTCGATGGCCGGCCAGTCGGCTTCCTCGACCGGGATGTCGAGGAAGGCGGCGATGCGGCGCATCTGCGCGGGCAGGTCGCGCTTGAGGCTGTTGAAGTGCACGAACAGCACGTTCGGCAGGTGGCGCACCTGCCACCAGGAGCGGACGTTCTCCCAGAACGGCCAGAACGGGTGGCCGTCGCGATCCATCCAGTCGCGCCAGTAGCGGCGGATGTCGTCCGGCGGCGGCTCGATCGGCGGCCCGACCCGGCCCGGCGTGTCGTTGAGCGCCGAGTACCACAGCCGATTGGCGTTGGCGTGGTGGTTGTACATGCTCCACACCACGTCGCGGCCGTCGCGACCGAGGTAGAGGTACCTGGCGCGCGGCGAGAACACCAGGGCGTCGACCGGCAGGTGCGTCTTGAGGAAGCGGCGATGCGCCTGGGCTTCCACCAGGGGCAGCTTCTCCGCCTTGGGCGGCACGCGCAGGTCCAGCCAGGGCGACATGTCGGCCACGGCCAGGCCGGCATCGGGGCCGAGCAGCATCTGGGCGAGGATCTGCTGGGTCCAGGTGGTGCCGGACTTGCCGTAGGTGGCGACGATGATGTCGTCGTCGCGGAAGTGGAAGTCGTTCCAGATGGTGGAATCGAAGTGATGGTTGTGCAGCTCGCGTTGCTTGACGGGCCACGCGATCGGATCGATCACGGCGGAGGACTCGGAATGCGGAAGGTGCAATGACCGTAACGAGTGGGGACTGACCGAACGGTTAAACCATCAGTCGTGTCCAGGACATTTCGATTGACATGGATTGCCATTTCGAACGCCACGACATTCGATCGATTCGATGAATAGTCGAAAGCGTGACGCAACGAAGTCGGGTTCGCTTGCTGGGTGAGTGGCCGTGTGTGACGCTAGTGCGCGAGCTCGGGCCAGCGAAGCACCGGATCTTGGCTTCGTCCACCGCGCAAGAATCGTCGCGACAATCAAGCGCGTTTCCTTAAAGCAGGAGGCAGACTCCGGCGGGCAACTCGCCAAAGCGGGCATCGCCCGGGAAGCGTGGTCAGGTAGAGCGGGCTCTGATTCACGGATTGACGAGGAAGCGTCGCGATGCCTGCCCCAGTGCCGACAGCTACCGAGAATTATTCCTAGCGCGCCCGTGAGGCGGTGGACGGACCGGCATCGGCGTCCGAGTACACTTTCATGGGGGATCCAGGGCAGGGGGATTGCCGTGTACAAGCGTGGCCTGAAGCAGGTGGCACGCCGCCGGGATGACGCGCTTTCGCGGGTTCGGTGGGACCGGTTGGAGGTGCTGTTGGCGCGCCACTACGCGGCGCAGGGCTTCCGCGTGGAGCACGTCGGCACGGGCGGGACCGGGCGGCGGTTCGACGGTGGCATCGACCTGAAGCTTCGCCGGGACGATGCGTACATCCTCGTCCAGTGCAAGGGTTGGAACGCCTACAAGGTGCCCCACAACGAGGTGCACCAGCTGATCGGCCTGATGGTCAACGAAGGCGCCACGGACGCCATCCTGGTGACGACCGGCGAGTTCACCCGCGCCGCCATCGAGGCCGCCGCACGCGGCGGCCACGTGCAGCTGGTCGATGGCGACGACCTGCGCCGGATGCTCGGGCCATTGCCGGAAGAAGTCGCGCCGATCGCCGAGTTCCGCGGGCACGCGCCCAGTGCTGCGGGATGGGAAGGTGCGTCCTTCGTCGCGGCGGCGGGCGACCGCCTGCTGCGCCAAGGCGGCAAGCGCGCTGCGCGGGCGGCGGTGCATGGCCTGGGCGTGAAGCTCGCGGCGGCGCTGTTCGCATGCCTGCTGGCCTGCGTGGTGCTTGTCCTGGCAGGCAGGCTGTTCCTGCAAGCGATGGGCTTGCTGTCGTTCGCCCCGAGGCCGTCGGCGCCGCAACAAGCCACGCAGTCGCTGCAGCGGGCAGGCTAACCGCTGGCTCCGACGGAGACCGCATCGCGCATGGCTGCGCTGGGCGTGGCATCCGCCATCGGCGACCAGGCCGAATCGCGCCGGCAGATCGCGGGATTGCAGGACAGCGTGCGTCGCTCGATGAAGTTGCCGGATCCCGCGCGGCGCATCGATCCGGAAGCGGCGCGCGCCGCGGTGAAGCGGGTGCCGGGGATCCATTCCGTGGCCTGGATCGATCGCGACAACTTGCTGGCCTACGTCGAAACCAACGACCTGCGCCACCAGGGCACCATCGATACGATCTGCCGCCAGCTCCAGCCGCTGGGCGACACGCTGGGCGTCATCGTCAGCCTCAAGACCCGCGCCGCGCGCACGCCGCAGGAGCGCGGCACCACGCGCCGCAATTGCCAGCTCGCGCCCGGCGACACCGCCTTCCTCCAGCGCGCGCATCCCGACTACGATCCGCCGCCCGAAGTCACGGCTGCATTCCGCGCCAGCCAGCACCCGAAGACCGATGCCGACCGCGACGCAAGGGAGGCCCAGCGCATCATCGAGGCATCCACGCCGGAGATGTGAGACGCAACAGGATCAGGCGTGTTTGTTCGTCCCACGTCGCAAGTTGCCAACGCCACTTCCGGTGCCATCCAGGAACTGGCCGAAGTCGCCGCTGGATGACCAAAACCGGTGGCCAGTGCTCGTCTTGACACCCCTCCATCGCCGGAGCAGACTCGATCGCAAGGAGCGTCGAAACTCCTCTAAGAGCGGTTCCCACCTCCGTCATGCCGGTGGGTATTTTGTGCCCGAGTAGGTGCGGGCACGGACCGACGCGATGCCTGCGTCGGGAGGGTGGCTAATACAACACCCTTCGGGGGAATACGCCCGCCGGCTCTTAGCGGTTTCGAACCTCCCGACTTCCCGTTCGCCGATCGCGACGGACGGCCACTTCATGGAACGAGGAGGCGAAGATGTCGAACCGTAATTCGGACGATCCGGGCATGCCGGGCTATTTCCTGCCGGAGGACGGCCGGCTCCGGCTGTCGAGGCTGGGCGACCACATCAGGTTCCTGGCGCGGCTGGCGCAGCCGCGCATGCGGGACGAGGAACGGGCATGGGCGCCCGAGATGCCCATGGGCGGGTTTGCGGTCTGCCTGGAATTGCTGGCGGAGCAGGTCGACCACGTCCTGGGGGAAATGTCTTGGTCCGCGCCGCGGCAGTGCGGGACGAACGCGACCGACGGCGATGGCATGTCCCTGGCGGCCACAGCCGCACCCGGCGCGGCAAGGCGTCGCTTCGCCTTCGGCGTCACCCTGGACCAGATCGACGCCCTCGACCGCCTGGTCCAGGCGATGTCGGCCCATGGCGACGTCGTGCTGGCCGGGCACGCGGCCGAGCTGGCCGAACACACCCTGCCGCTGATCGGACAGATGATCTGCGACGCGGCGGTCGCCGTGCGCGCCATCCTGGACGACGTGGAAGCGCAGCGGCTCGGGCAGGGCGCCCGCGCACGCACCGGCGTGGGCGAAGCGCGGCGCGCGTACCGTGTCGACATCGCGCGCCTGGTCGCGGAACGCCGGCCCGGCCGGGTATTGCGTCGGCGGCGTCCCGGACAGGACCGGGGTGGGATCCTGTATCGGAAGCGCAGGCGTTCCAGCGGTTCGCCCGCTTCGTTCCTTCGTCGCCCGGCCTGCCCGGGCTGACGGTGCGGTGGGGGCCAGGGCAGCGCCTCGGGCCGGCGCTGTCGAATCCGTGCCCGGCCGTTCGTCGTGCCAGCGAAGACCGGGATGAACCGGGACACGGAGATCCGCATGAGAAAGCTCAGCATCATGGAACACGTCTCGCTCGACGGCGTGATCCAGCACTCCGCCGATGGCGACGATTTCCCTTATGCCAACTGGACCGCGCCGTACCGGAGCCCCGCCGGCCTGGCCGCGATCCTCGCCGCGCAGGGCGAGCGCTTCGACCTGCTGCTCGGCCGCCGCACCTACGACCTGTGGTCGGCCTACTGGCCGACGGCGCCGGCCAGCCCGATGGCGGACGGCCTCAACGCGGCGACCAAGCACGTCGCGACCCATCGCCCGGATAGCCTGGCATGGGGGCCGTTCGAGGCCCTGGGGCCGGACATCGTCGCGGACGTCCGGCGCATCAAGTCGCAGGACGGCCCCGACCTGATCCTCTGGGGCAGCTCCACGCTGGCATCGACCCTGCTCGAGCACGGGCTGGTGGATGAAGCCGTGCTCGCGGTGTATCCGGTCCTGCTGGGCACTGGGAAGCGCCTGTTCGCGGAAGGCACGCCGCCGCGTGCGTTCGAACTCGCCGGCACGCAGTCGACGCCGTCCGGCGTCGTGCTGAACCGCTACAAGTTGGCCGGGCCCTTGAAGGCCTTGTAGGAGCCGACCGGAGTCGCGACTGCCTTCCCCGCTCACTGGCAGTGCGACGGAAGTTGCGGCATCCAGTGGCCAGGCAAGGCGGTCGCGACTTCCGTCGCTCCTACATGAGCACATGAGAGAGCACGTGAGAGAACACGGGAGAGAACACATGTGAGAACAGATGCGGGCGGCGGATCCCGCTACTGCGACAGCCGCGCCAGCAGCCAGGTCCTGAACGCCGTCATCGCCGGCGTGACCGGGCGGCTCTTCAGCATCACCAGCCAGTAGGCGCCGGTGTCGGCGAGGATGGGGAAGGGCTGGACCAGGCGTCCGTCGTCAATGTCCCGTTCGAACATGCATGGCGGCGCCAGTGCGACGCCGTGTCCATCGACGGCGGCCTGCACCATCAGTGCCGACGCGTCGAAGACGGGGCCACGCAGCGGCACGGGCACCATGCCCGCCGCGTCGAACCACGCGGGCCAGTCCTGTGGCCGGTACGAGCGCAGCAGCGGCACATCCTTCAGGTCGTCGGGCCGTTGCAGCCGCGCCGCCGTCGCGGGCGAGCACAACGGCGACAGCGGTGCCTCCAGCAGGCGTTCGGCCTGCAGTCCGTGCCAGGCGCCGTCGCCGAAGCGGATCGCGAAATCCAGGCTTTCGCCCGCGACGTCCACGCGGTTGTTGTTGGTGAGCAGGCGCAGGTCGACGAAGGGGTGGCGGTCCTCGAAATCCCGCAGCCTGGGCAGCAGCCATCCCATCGCGAACGTGCCCACGGCGCTGACGGTCAGCACCTCGCGCCGGTGGCCGTGCTCGAACTGCTCGAGCAGGTGGCCGAGGCGCGAGAACGCATCGCTCAGCGTCGGCACCAAGGCCAGGCCCTCGTCGGTGATGACCAGGCCCTTCGATGTGCGCCGGAACAGGCGCGCGCCCAGCCGGTCCTCGAGCGACTTGACCTGGTGGCTGATGGCGGCCGGCGTGACGGACAGTTCGTCGGCGGCCAGCGTGAACGACAGGTGCCGCGCCGCGCTTTCGAAGGCCTTCAACGCGTTCAACGACACGGCCATGCCTGCCGGGCTGTGAGATCTTCTTGAAGCTGCCAAGAGATAACATCCTTTGCGCGCGCCCCGACCGGATCACAATATAGCGCCGACCATTCGTTTCCATTCGTCGGGAGGCGTCGGACGTGCATCGAATCCTGTGGTGCCTGGTGTTTGCGCTCGGATCGTTCTGCCTGGCGGGTCGCGCCGCGATGGCGGCGCCCGATGATCCGCCGCGGGAAGCCGTCACCAAGGTCGGTGCGTGGCAGGCGCCCGCGGGGCTCGAGCAGGTGCCGATCTGGCCGCACGCCGCGCCGGATCCGGAGGAGACCACGCGCAAGCCCGAAAGCGTGCTGACGCGGGACACGCCGCAGGCGCTCGGCGGCGACACGTCGCAGGGCGTGTACGACGTCAGCGTGCCCACCATGACGGTCTACCCCCCGAAAGGGCGGAACACGGGCGCGGCGGTGGTGGTGTTCCCGGGCGGCGGATTCGTGATGCTGGCCATCACCCTGGAAGGGACGGAGATCTGCGACTGGATCTCGTCGCGCGGCATCACCTGCATCCTGTCGAAGTACCGCGTGCCGGGCGGCAACCACCACTACGACAAGGACTGCAATTGCGCCGTCACGCCCAAGGTGCCGTTCGCATTGCAGGATGCGCAGCGCACCATCCGGCTGGTGCGCGCGCACGCGGCGGAATGGCACGTCGACCCCGCCAAGGTCGGCGTGATCGGCTTTTCCGCCGGCGGCTACCTGGTGGCGCAGACCAGCAACGTCTTCGCGCCGGCCTACGCGCCGGTGGACGCGGCCGACAGGCTCAGCAGCCGCCCGGACTTCGCGATCGCGGCCTATCCCGGGCACCTGTGCCGCGACGGCCGGTTCGCCCCCGGCTTCGAGGTCACCGAGCGGACGACACCGACCTTCCTGCTGCAGGACTGGGACGACCCCATCGACGACGTCTGCAACAGCACCCTGTACGCACGCGCGCTGGACGAGGCGGACGTGCCGACCGAAGTGCACCTGTTCGCCAAGGGCGGCCACGCCTTCGGCCTGCGGCCTTCCGGGCATCCAGTCGTGGAGATGTGGCCGGTGCTCGTCGAGCGCTGGCTGAAGGAGATCGGGATCCTGTGAGGGAAAAAGCGGGGGCAGAGTCCGATTCTTCGGGAGCACGTTTCTTCGAGGCCAGGCTAACCCGACCGGATACAACTCCGCGCCTTCGCGTCGCAGCCGTTCGTGCGGCGCCGTAAGCGCCGCGCGGGGTTCTATCCTTTCGCGTCCACCCTGAAGCTGCGGCGGAACCGGCTCGGGTCCGTTCCGTGAAGCTGGCTGAACGCGAGCGAGAAATTGCTCCTGCTGGAGAATCCGACCCGCCTGGCGACATCGGCGACCGGGAGTGCCGTGGTGGCCAGCAGCTCGCTCGCGCGGCGCAGCCGCGCCAGCCTGACCAGGTGCATCGGCGATTGACCGAAGGCGCGCCGGAAAGCGGCGGCGAACGACGAACGGCTCATGCCTGCGACCTCAGCGAGGCCTTCCACCGTATGTGCGGCGGCGGGCTGTTCGAAGATGGCGTGCAATGCGCGGCCCAGACGCGCGTCGGCCACGGCGGCCAGCCAGGGCAATGGCGAGGCGTCGAGCTCGATCCAGCGCCGCAGCGCCAGCACCAGGCATTGCTTGAGCAGGGCCTCGGTCAGGACGCGTGAGCCGACCCGCGGCCGGGCCGATTCGGCCAGCAGCATCACGAACTGGTCCCGCAGTCCGTCCGCGCTGCCGAAGCGCACCACCAGCGGCTCGCCCAGCGACGTGAAAAGGTCCGGCCCGCCGGCCAGTCCCACGCGGAGTTCGCCGCAGGCGGTGACGATGCCTTGCCGGCCTTCGCCGACCGTCAGCGTCGGGACCGATTCGTGCGATGACACGCCGCACAGGCGGGCGCGATGTTCGAGCCGCACCCGTTTCGACGAGACGCTTTCGAAGCGATACGCAACGCCCGGCGGCAGCAGCACGAAGGTATGCGGATCGAGTCGAACGGGCGCCGCGCCGTGGGCAGCCAGCGTCCCGGCGCCTTCGAGGCAGTAGTGGAGGCTCGCCGTCGCGCAGGCATCGAAGCGCAGTCCCCAGCCGTCGCGTACGTCGCAGGTCGTGAAATGGGTCACGCCGATGTCGAGGACGGCCAGGAATCGATCCAGGGCCATGTACGCGGATGAGGTCGGCTTCGGCATGGAACTGTCGGGCATCATGGGGATGAATCGTCGGGGCGGCCGGTCGGTCCCGTTCCTCGTGGTCCTGCGCAGGTCCAGCCCGGTCATCCCGGGCCGCCTGGTCGCGAGCGGAATGCCCATTGTTGCGCATCGGGGCGTCCCGGCTCCCGACGGCCGCTTCGCTGGCGGTGCGGACGATCCCGCGCTCCTCGGGAAGGTGAATGGACGATTCGGAACCGATTCGAGATCAACCGGGGCCCGGGCAACGCTAGTATCGCGATTCGCCTCGTCGTGAAGAGAGGGAAGGAAGAGAGGCGTGCGTACTCCCTGCAGACTGCCGGCGCGGGCCTTGGCACGGGATGCGAACAGGCTCCGCGGCATCCACCAGACAGGCAAGCGACCGAGGAGGCATTCCCATGAAGGCGATCGTGGTGACGGACGAAGCGGCAGGAACGACCGGGATGAGGCTGACGGAGCGGCCCGAGCCGGAAGCGGCGATCAACGACGTCGTGGTCGAGGTGCATGCGTCGGGGTTCGTCCCGACCGAGTTGACCTGGCCCTCAACCTGGACCGATCGCCTCGGCCGCGGCCGCACGCCGTCGATCCCCGGGCACGAGCTCGCCGGCGTGGTCGCCGCGCTCGGCTACGGCACGCGGGGACTGTCGGTGGGGCAGCGGGTGTTCGGCCTCACGGACTGGACCCGCGACGGCACCCTGGCGGAGTACGCCGCCGTCGAGGCGCGCAACCTCGCGCCGCTGCCGGGCGACGTCGACTTCACGGTGGGCGCGAGCCTGCCGATCTCGGGCCTGACCGCGTGGCAGGGATTGTTCGAGCACGGCCGCCTTCGGCCGGGGCAGAGCGTCCTCGTGCACGGCGCGGCCGGCGCCGTCGGCTCGATGGCGACGCAGTTGGCACGGGAGGCCGGCGCCTACGTCATCGGCACCGGGCGCGCGGCCGATCGGCAGGCGGCGCTCGACTTCGGCGCGCAGGAGTTCATCGACCTCGGCCACGACGTCCTGGAAGACATTGGCGGCGTCGATCTGGTGTTCGACGTCATCGGCGGCGACATCGGGAAGCGGTCCGCGCGCCTGGCCCGGGCCGGAGGCACGCTGGTCTCCGTCGTCGGCCCGGTCGAAGCGCGGCCGGACGACGGCCTGGCGGTCGACTTCGTCGTCGAGTCCGATCGCGCCCAGCTGGGCGGCATCGTCCAGCGGGTGCGGGACGGACGGCTGCGGACGAACATCGGCAACGTCTCGGCCCTCGACGATGCCGTCGCCGCCTTCAATCCGACCGAGCGGCGCACGGGGAAGACGATCATCCGCGTCCGGCCCTGAGAGAAGACCCGAGCGGACTTCCGGAAGAATGGGCGCGGAAGGCGGGCCCGGGCTGCCCCTTGGTTGGAGGGGGGGATGGCGGCACCGGCCACCGTTGCGTCGCCGGGAAGGCCGCTGGAGAACGAACCGGGCCCCGTTATCGGCTACGCTCGCGCCATGTCACGCCGTGGAGTTCCCGATGCCCGGTTCCGTTTCCCGCGACGCGTTGCGGCTGGAGTTCGTGGATGACGTGCCGGTGGCGCGGCTGGCGGAAGCGCACACGGTGTTCGAGCACGCGGTCGATCAGATTGCAGGCGTCATCCGCCGGGCGGTGGCGGAAGGCCGGCCGCACCTGCTGCTGGACGTCGGCGGCATCGCGTTCGATGCGCCGACGCTGGTGAACCGCCTGCGCATGGTGCGTCGGTGGGCGGACGCCGCGGATGGCCGGTTGAGGATCGCGATGGTGGCGCGGCCCGAGTTCATCGACTCCGAGCGGTTCGGGGTGGTGGCCGCCGGCAACTGCGGATTGGCGGGGCAGGTGTTCGAGCGCGAAGAGGATGCCTTCGCCTGGCTTCGGGAAGAGCGCGCGGCGGACCTGCGCCGGCAAAAGGGGTGACCTCGAGGCGGTAAAGCGGGGGAGAGCTCGAATACCGGGGGCTCGCTTCGATCCTGTCTCTCGCGGGAACGCGTCCTCTCTATCGCGGGAACGCGCTCGTTCCAAGGCACAATCGCCCGATCATGTCCCCCGTTGCACGCTCATGGGGGAAGGTGGCCGCCTTCCTCGCGTCGACCGTCCTGCTGACCTGGGCGCTGCCGTGGCAGCGCATCCCGCTGCCGGGCGGTCCGGCGTGGGGGCCGGGGCTCGCCGCGCTGGTGGTGCAATTCGTTTTCGAACGGCGCCTGTCCGGACTCGGTTGGCGGCCCGGCGCACTGCGGTGGCTCGTGCTGGCGCTGCTGTTGCCCGTGCTCTACGTCGGCGCGTCGTACGCGGCCGGCTGGATCCTCGGGCTCGCGCCGATACGGAACGACCTGGCGTGGATGGCCGACCTGCTGGGCAACGGGCTCGGGCTGCCGGCCATGCCGAGATGGATGCAGGTGCCGGCGTATGTCGCGGCGATGTCCCTGCTGCAATCGGTCGCGGGCCTGGGCGTGGTCGCCGCGCTCGGCGAGGAGATCGGCTGGCGCGGACTGCTGGTGCCTGCGCTGTTCCCGCTGCTGGGGATCCGCGGCGCCGCGTTGGCGAGCGGCGTGCTGTGGGCGCTGTGGCATGGGGCCGTTTCATGGGCCGGCGCGGGGAGCGATCCATCGTCCTGGCCCGGCGCGGCGTTGGGCGCGGCGACCCTGATCGCGATCAGCGTGCCGATCGCCTGGCTCACCTGGCGCTCGCGCAGCCTGTGGCCGGCGACGTTGTTCCATGCGGCCCATGCCGCTCTCCTGGGTGCGTTCGGGGCGGTGTCGCTGCAGGACGGCCGGGTCGCGTGGCTGGTGGGCGAGTCGGGCGCGTTCACCGCGGCCGCGTGCATCGTGCTCGCGGCTGTCGTCTGGCGGCGCCTGCCGCGCGGAGCGGCGTGACCCGGCGGCGCATTCATAGCCGGTAGCGCCGAGTGCAGACCCGTTGTTGCCTCGCGATTCGGCCCTCGCGCGATCCGGGAATCCTGGTTTGCGTGCGTCCCGTCCAGCCGTTATGGTGACTCGCGTGGCCCCCGTTTCGCATCGTGCGTATTCCGATGCCTGTCTTCGCCACGGATTCCCATTCATTCAGAGGAGATCCCGCATGGAGATCACCGACGCGCGCATCGCCAGCATCCACTACACGCTCACCGACGACGACGGCAACGTCATCGACCAGTCGCCGGAAGCGCAGCCGCTGCGTTATTTCCACGGTTCCGGCAGCATCGTGCCGGGGCTGGAGAAGGCGCTGGCCGGCAAGCAGGCCGGCGATAGGCTGAAGGTCGACGTCAAGCCCGAGGAAGGCTACGGCCCGCGCATCGAGGAGCTGGTCCAGGTCGTGCCGCGCAGCGCGTTCCAGGGCGTGGACAAGGTCGCGCCCGGCATGCAGTTCCGCGCCGAGAGTGGCGGACGGTCGCGGCTCGTGACGGTGGTGGAAGCCGGGGACGACAAGGTGACGATCGACGGCAACCATCCGCTCGCCGGGCGCACCCTGCATTTCGAGATCGCGGTGGCCGACGTGCGCGAGGCATCGGAGGCGGAGAAGCAGGTGGGCCGGGTCGCGGAATGACCGCGGGCCGCCTAGGCCCGCGGCGAGTGCACCGTTGCCGCCTCGCACGACGAAGGCGGTTTACTTCCGCAATGGCGGCAGCGGCGTGCTCATCCGCGGCCCCTCTTCGTCCAGGACGAATTCCACGCGCGTCACCACGGGATTCGCGCCGACCACGTCGCTGACGACGACGTAGAAGTTCTCGTCGCCCTCGCGATTGCTGTCGCCGTACAGGGTGATGTCGGCGATATGCACGGCCGTTTCCCCTTCCGGGATTTCCAGCGTGCCGCTGACGGCCTCGTAATCGCTGCCCGCCTTGGCGGTGCCGTCGACGGTGCGGTAGCTCGCCGTGACGCCGCCTGCGGGCGCCGGTGCCGACAGCTCGACGACGGCCCCGGTCACGCCATGCGTGCCCGGAGGGCCTTCCGGCACGCGGCTGCCTGCCCAGACCACCAGGCCGGGCAGGGTCGACAGCGGGATGTCCTGGACGTAGTCCTCGCGGGTCTCGGGCCTGTTGGCGAAGACGCGCTGGTAGGGCGCCGGGGGATTGAGCTCCATGTAGACCCATGCGCCGGGCACGACCCACTGGCTGTACTCGAAGTCCGGCGGGTCCAGGCTGGCGTACGGCAGCGACTGGTAGACGCCGTTGATCGAAGCGCGGAAGTCCAGCCACATCGACTCCGTGAGCGCAGGCTGCCCGGCCGGCAGCTTGACCTTGCCGGACACGTGCACGCCCTTCTTCAGCTTGATGTCGCGCACCTGCGAGGCGCGGACCTCGTCGAGCGTGAAGGGCAGGATCGCGAACGGCTGCGGCGCGTCGATGTAGAAGGTGGGCGTGGCGCCTTTCACCACCGACACCTCGTAGGCGAAATCCGGGGGCACGAGTTCCAGGTAGGCGCTGTCGAACCCGCTCGCCAGGCCGTTGACGTTCCCGTAGAACGGGGACGTCGGGGCGGGCGCGCCCTCGAAGCGCACCCGGCCGGACAGCTTCAGGCGCGGATCGTCGTTGACGATCCTGCCGATGGCCTCACCGTCGTACACGGTCGCGCCGGTGACGTTGGCCAACGTCACCTTGACGGTCTCGTCGGCTTCCTTGACGGCGTCGCCGATGAGCTCGACGTTGATGCTGACTTCGCGCTCGCCTTCCGGAATGAAGCTCCCGACCTGCGTGAGCGCAACGTAGTCCGTCCCCGCGTTGGCGGTGCCGTTGCTCACCACCGCGTCGAACCGCACGCCGCCCGCCGGCGCGGGGCCCGACAGCCGCACCGGGAAGGTGATGTAGGCCGTCGGGCCGTCCGTCTCCGACTCGTAGGCTTCCGCATCGACGATGGACAGCGTGCCCGGCGGGCCACGGAAGCCGGCGATCACCGGCGCCATGTTGCGCAGGCTGCGCACGTTGTCGGCCTGGTCCTGCACGCCGCAGGCGGCGCCGCACGACGAGGAGCCGGGGCTCGAGAAATAGCCGAGCCAGGGCTGGTTTCCCTCCGCATAGGCCATGATCGTCGCGAACGCAGGCGGCCCGTCCTGGCGGTAGCCGAAGGAGTACTCGTAGACGCCGTAGTCGAGGTGGCCGTTCACGGTCATGGTCTCGCGGTCGTGCGCGGAGCCCAGGTTGTGGCCCATCTCGTGCGCCAGCACGTAGGGGCCGCACGGCGCCACGTTGCTGACCGAGACGCCGTAGTGCTCCACGACGCCCTGGGGCGTGCGGCCGCCGCCGTTCATCCAGGCGATCCCGCAGGTCCAGTCGGTGTCGTGGTTGGGGCGCACGACGGCGACGAGGTCCGCGGCCTTGGTGTCGCGCAGCTGGTACAGGTCGATGCCGGCGATGGTGTTGTCGGTCACCGCGTAAAGGATGCTCTGGTTGTCCAGCGCGGGATCGATGGCGACCTGCTTCAGCGCGGCCACCTTGAACTGCACGTCCGTCGCGCTGTCGACGTGGGCCTGGTTGGCGATGGCGAAGAGGTTGGTCACTTCGGTCTCGGCGGCGGACGCGCTGCCGCGCAGCTCGACCAGGTCGTCGGTGTACAGGCCCAGGACGACGATCTCGGTGGCCGCCGATGCGGCGGCTTGCGCGGCGGCGGCGGGCATGGACGTCGCGCTGGCGGGGCGCGCGGCCTTGCCGCTGCCCGCGGGGGCGGGGATCGCGTAGTCGGGCGTGGCGCCGAGCCTGTGCTTGCGCCCGGGCGGCAGCATGCCGCCGGCGGCTGCGATCCCGGTGTTGCCGTGCGTGGTGGTGACCTGCATCAGCGAGCCGTCGGGGTTCGGCAGCACGCCGAAGACAGCATCGGGGCCGAAGGTCAGCACCATTGCCTGCGGGCCGAGGCGGGTCTGCGCGTGGCCGATCACGGTCCACTGGCCGCCCGGGTCGAACCGCTGGTCTTCGAGCTTCACCGAATAGCGCTGGCCGCTCGGCAGGGCGATGTCGAGCCGGCCGCGCTGCCAGGCCTGTTCGAGCGTGTCGCGCGTCAGCCGCATCGGGCTGGCGCGGCCGCTCTGGATGGCGGGCAGGGCGACGGTCGCGCGATGGGATGCATCCGGGATGGGCGAGCGCTCGTCGCCGCCTGCGGCTGCTCGATCCGTGGCTGCCGCGGACGCATGGCCGTTGCGCGATGGATCCGTGCTTCCGACCCCCGTGCCGATCCTTGCAACGAGCACCACCAACACCAGCGCCGCGAGCCCGGCGCCCGCCGCTTTCCATCGCTTCATGGTTCCCCCTGCACGGCCCCCAGCCGTTCGCGGCAGCATCATAGCCCAACGAATCCCGCTGCAATCGGGCGCGAATCGTGGAGTTGCGGGCGGGGGCGCGGACAGGCGCGGTCCAGCCCGGGTTCCGGGAATTTTTCCTAGTGCGGTTCCGGGGAGCGGGCCCGTCGGCGCACGTAGAATCCCCGCGCCCGGACGCCGCGACGGTGGGACGAAAGACGGCGGGGCCGTTTTCCCGGCGTCGGCCACGGCCAGCCACGCGACCGCGAGCCGCGGCGCGGACCATCGATTCCATACAGGGGACCACATGAAGAACACCAGACCGGCGGCCGCCATGGCCGTCGTCCTTGCGGGCGCCGTCCTGGCCACCGCCGCCGCCAACGCCCAGACCAAGCCGATCGAGGCTTGGCAGCCGACGCAGGGCCAGGAGCCGGATCCGGCCAAGCGCGTGCCGCAGCCGGCGACGACGGGCGATGGCACCGCGCAGCCGCAGCCTGCCGCCGCGCAGCCGCAGCCGCAGCCGCAGCCGGACGCCACGGAACCGTCGGCGTCGTCGGGCCACGAGGAAGACCGCGGCGGCGTCTTCCTCGGCGCGCAGGGCGGCAAGGGCTGGGTGTACGACGAAGTCGACCAGTCCGCGTTCGCGGTGAATGCCGGCTACCGCTGGCAGGCGGGCGCGGTGTCGCTGATCGGCGTCGAAGTGGCGCATGGCCGGCTGGACAGCGCCGAGCATGACGGCTGGCGCTACGACAAGGTCGATTACGACAGCCTCGGCGTCAACGCGCGCTTCAACTTCGGCCGCACCAGCCCGGTGTACGGACTGGTCCGTGCCGGCTACTGGCGGGCGGACTCCGCCGGCCAGGATGTCGACGGCGGCTACTTCGGCCTCGGCCTGGGTGTCGACGTGAATCGTCACTTCAACCTGAGCCTGGCCTACACCAATTACGTCTACTTCGACGACGTGGAAGGCGACGGCCTCCAGTACGACGACGTCAACCGCGCCGACACGCTGATGCTCGGCGCCGAAGTCCGGTTCTGACCGGACCCGCGGGATCCGGCATGCCGGGTCTTCGCTGCCGCAGGCGATGCGGATGTCGATTCCGCGGTCGTTGCCGTCGATGGAAAACGCGGCCGGCGTGGACGGCCGCTGGCCTGGCGGACGCCTCAGCGTTGCTTCGGAGGCGCCGGCTTCGCCGGGTCCACGTCGCCCGCCAGCGTCCAGACGACGTCGCGGCCCTGCGGGTCGCGGCTGAGGCGGAGGTACGCGGGCATGCCGGGCGCGAGGACCGGGCGTTCCTTGCCGGCGGGGGCGCCCGGCGGGTCGAACGGCACGATGTACAGGCCGCGGGCGTCGATCGGCCGGCGCGCGCGCCGGTCGCCCAGGTCGCCGACGTCGGCGATGGTGCCGCCGCGCTCGAGCAATGCGCGCTCGAAGTCGATCATCAGGTCCACCTTCGCCTGCGGCTGCCCGGGCAGCGCCAGGGTGCCGCCGGAGATCCGCAGGTCCGGCCAGACCTTGCCGTTCTCGGGCAGGTCGTCGTAGCGCGCGCGCGGCAGGTCCGCGTACGCGCCGGTGGCGATGGCGTCGAGGGCCCCGACCAGGGCGAGGAAGTTGAGCTTTCGCAGGCGCTGCTTCTGCGGGTCGCCCTCGATGCCGCCCGACTCGATCAGCACCGTCGACACCCCCGCCTTCGAAGTCAGGTCGCCGAACGCGCGCGGATTGAAGGTGTCGTCCCATTTGGCGATGTGGCCGCCGATGTAGGGCTCGAGCACGGCGCGGACCGCCACGGCCACCCCGACGGCGTGCGCGCGGACGGGATTCACGTCGCGGGCCTCGTTGAAGGCGGGGGCGAGCAGCGCGATGGCGGTGCCGCGGTCGGAGTCGCCGGCGCGGTAGCCCACCTGCTGGTCGTGCAGGTTGAAGCCGAACGCCGGCTTCACGCGCTCGCGCAGGTCGTGCAGCGCCCGCGCCTCGGGAGAGGCCAGCGCGCGCGCATCGCGGTTGACGTCGATGCCCTGCGCGTTGCGGCGCTGGAAGCGCGCCGCGCCGTCGGGGTTCATCACCGGCAGGAAGTGCAGCGTGGTGGCCTTGCGCAGGCGCTGCACGATCGGATGCCCGGGATGTTCGCCGAGGAAGCGGAACAGGTCGGCCAGCGCCATCGAGGCGGTGCTCTCGTCGCCGTGCATCTGCGACCACAGCAGCACGCGCGTGTCGCCCCGGCCCCACGACACGTGGCGCAGCGGCCGCCCCTCGGCGCTGCGGCCGACTTCCTCCACGTGGAAGCCGCGCGCCCGGGTCGCCAGCGGCCCGGCCACCTCCCACCAGTGCTCGGGCTGGAACGCCCGGTCTTCCAGGCCCGCGACCCGGATGCGCGCGTCGTACAGCGCGTCGAGCCCTTCGAGCCAGGCCGGGGGCGATGGCATCGCGCCGGCGGTGGCGGGCTTCGGAGCGGTGTCGGTTTCCCGGGCGACGGACATGTTCGGCAGCAGCAGTGGCAACAGCAGCAGGGACAGCGCGAGGGCGCGAGGCATGGCGGCGGTGCTCCGTGACGGCACGCCGCATGCTCGGAGGCGCTGCGCGCATTGTCAAACATCGCGCAGGGGACGGCATCTGCGTTCCGCTCGTCATCTTCTCGCCTTGGCCCGTCATTCCCGCGAAGGCGGAAGATCCTCTGCCCTCATTCGCGGGAAGGCGGAAGCCCACGGCGGCCATTCCCGTGGAAACCCCGGCCGTCACTTCCGCGAAGGCGGGAATCCAGGGACGTTGACGGCTGGGTGGCGAAAGTCCGTGGATCCCCGCCTTCGCGGGGATGACGGTAGTTTTACGCGCGTAACGAATGACGGCGGCGCCGCGCAGGAACGACGCCAATCGTTTCGCGGGAATGGCGGCAATTTCTCCGCGGGGATGGCGCTCGTTGCCTTGCGTGGATGCCGGCGGTTGTCGGGCGTTTCCCGCACGGATGCGCCCGCTGCGCTCCACTCCGGATTGATTGGTGGCACGTCTGCCGGGCGCCGTTGCGCTAGTCTGGCCCTCATCAGGCCCCACAGGCATCGACATGCACAGGCGTGAATTCATCGGAAGCGCGGCGCTGGCGTCCCTGCTGCCGCTCGTCGGCGCCGCTGCCGGCGCGGCGGCAGCGGCCCCTCGCCGGCGCTTGCTGCCGGTGGCGATCGCCCCGGGCGACACCGTCGCGCTGGTCAGCCCGTCCTCGGCCACCGATGAGCGGCTCAGCCTGCAGCTCGCGCAGGAAGCGATGCAGGCGCTGGGTTTCAAGGTGAAGACCGGCGAGCACTACGCATCGCGCTACGGGCACCTGGCGGGCACCGACGCCGGGCGGGCGGGCGACCTCAACGCGATGTTCGCCGACAGGGAGGTCAAGGCCATCGTCTGCGTCCGCGGCGGGTCCGGCGCCGCGCGGCTGCTGCCGCTGCTCGACTACGACGCGATCCGCGCCAATCCCAAGATCCTGCTCGGCTATTCCGACATCACGGCGCTGCATTGCGCCATCCATGCGAAGACCGGGTTGGTCACCTTCCACGGTCCCATCGGCGCAGGCAGCTGGAACCGCTTCAACGTCGACCAGTTCCGGCGCATGTTCTTCGACCGCGAGCTGATGCAGTACCGCAACCCGGTCGACGCCGGCGACGAGCTGGTGCCGCGCAGGCACCGCACGCTCACCATCGCCGACGGCAAGGCGCGCGGCGAACTGGTGGGCGGCAACCTGTCGGTGCTGGTCGGCCTGGCCGGATCGCCCTACATGCCGGACTTCGCCGGCCGGATCCTGTTCCTGGAGGACGTGGGCGAGGCGCCGTACCGGATCGACCGCATGCTCACCACGCTGAAGCTGATGGGCGCGCTCGACCAGATCGCCGGTTTCGTGTTCGGCGAATGCACCGATTGCGATCCCGGGGAAGGCTACGGCTCGCTGACGCTGGACCAGATCTTCGACGACCACATCAAGCCGCTGGGGATCCCCGCCTACCGCGGCGCGATGATCGGGCACATCCATGAGCAGTTCATCGTGCCCGTCGGCGGCAGGGTGGAGCTGGACGCCGATGCCGGCAGTTTCCGCATGCTCGAGCCCGTGTTCCAGGCTTGAGGCGGCGCAGGTCGACGTTCCGCCCGGTGCCCGCGGGCGCCGCCTCGCACTCCTGGCACCGCCGGCATCGCGGCGCGGGCCCGATCAGCGGTGGCCGGCCGAGGCCTTCTGCCAGGCCGGGGAATGCGCGCCCGACGCGGTCTCGCCGCCGTGCCGGCGGGCCGTTCCCTGCCGGAGGCGCGCCATCAGGCAGAACGCGACGCAGTGCGTGATCATCAGCAGCGGCACGTAGAGGACCGGGATCGCGTAGGCCGCGCCCAGTTCGCCCGACAGCGCGGGCAGGCCGAGCGTGGCGCCGTGGTAGTAGTCGACGACGAGGTCGACGATCCCGACGATGTTGAAGGCGACGGTGAGCAGCCAGAACAGCGGTCGCATCCGGACTGCCAGCAGCGCCAGCATGGCCAGCACGCCGGTGGCCAGGTCGCCCCAGGCGGCGAACGCGGCGAACCCGCCGGGCAGGTGCGGGCCGACGACGCCCGGCAGGAGGAAGACGAGTCCGAAGAACCGGAAGCCGTGCAGGGTGGCGATGGCGCGCTGCGCCGCGACCGCATCCATCGAGGCGAGGCGCGGCCACAGGTACGTGCGGAAGCACAGCAGCCAGGGCACGTAGCCCAGGACCAGGTGCAGGCTGAAGATCACGGCTGGCGACATGGCGGTCTCGCGTTCGGGGGCGGGCCCAATGTAGGCCGGATCCCGGCGGCGGACTATCTGCGATAATGTCGACGAGGCATGAAGCAGAACTTCACAGTCAGGCAGGGCGCGCTCGACGGCGTGGAAGTCTTCCTCGGCGTGGCCGAGCACCGCAGCTTCCGCAAGGCGGCGGCGATGCTTGGGGTGACGCCGTCGGCGGTCAGCCAGGCGGTGCGCGCGCTCGAGGCGCGCATCGGCGCGACGCTGTTCATCCGCACCACGCGCAGCGTCGGCCTCACCGAAGCCGGCGAGCGCTTCCTGGCGCGCGCCAGGCCCGCGTTCGAGGAGCTGGTGGCGGCGAGCGCCGCCGCGCGCGACCTCGGCCAGCGGCCGGCCGGCCTGCTGCGCCTGTCGGTGCCGCGCGCGGCGGTGTCGGTGCTGCTGGAACCCTTGGTCGCCTCCTTCTGCGAGGCGTATCCCGACGTCGAGGTGGAGATCGCCGCGAGCGAGGAGCTGGTCGACCTCGCCGCCGAGGGCTTCGACGCCGGCGTCCGCCTGGGCCAGCTCATCGCCGCCGACATGGTGGCGGTGCCGATGTCCTCGCCGTTCCGCTTCATCGTCGTCGGCAGCCCCGGTTACTTCGCGCGCCGCGCTCCGCCGCAATGCCCCGGCGACCTGCGCGACCACGCCTGCCTGCGGCTGCGCCGCGCCGCCGGGTCGATCGCGCTGTGGTCGCTCGTCGACGATGGCGGCGGTGTCGAGATCGCGGTGGCGGGGCCGCTGATCGCCAACGATTTCGTCACCCTGCTCGGCGCCGCCCTGCGCGGCGTCGGCCTCGCCCAGGTGCCCGAGCCGATCGCCGCGCAGGCGCTGGCGGCAGGACGGCTGGTGGAGGTGCTGGCGCCGCATGCGCCGACGGCGCCGGGCATGTTCCTCTACTACCCCAGCCGGCGGCAGGTGATGCCCAAGCTGCGGGCCTTCGTCGACCACGTGAAGCGGCATGCGGGGAGCAACGGTCGGGGACCGGGGACGGCTTCCCGGCGCGCAAGCCGGTGAGTGCCTCGGGCTGACCGCCGACAGCGCGGCCTCCCGTGTCGCTGCCCGTGCTCCTTCAACCGGTGGAATCGGCGCGCCAGCGCGCGATTGCGACTTCCGTCGCGCCTGCAGGAGCGGAGGAATGGCCTCGTGCGTGCGGTGGCGTCGTTGTCCGGAGGGGGACCGGGTTGCGCACGACGATGGAGGATCCATGAAAGCGCACGCATTGCTGCTGTTCGCCATGCTGCTGGCGAGCCCTGCCGCCCCGGCGCAGGCGCCGGACCCGGATGCCGCGCTGGAGGCGGAGATCCGCAAGCTGGACCTGGCCCACGCCGAGGCGATCTTCCGCGGCGACGCCAGGGCGCTCGACGCGCTGATGGACGACGAGGTGACCGTCAACCATCCGACCGGGCGGATCGTGAAGGAGAAGCAGGAGCTGCTGGCCCTGATCGACCGGGGCGTGATCCGCTACACCGCGTTCGAGCGGCACCCCGAGCGGTTCCTGTTCTATCCGGGCATGGTGGTGGTGATGGGCGGCGAGGTCGTCGTCCCCGCGCCGGGCGCGCCCAATGCCGGCAAGCGCCTCGAGCGCCGGTACACCAACGTGTGGATGAAGCGCGGCGGCGCCTGGCGGCTCGCCTTCCGCCACGCCAACAACGTCTGCCCACCGGCGGACGGCGAACGGCGCTGATGGCGCGCTTGCGCGCCGCCCCGGGCGGTGCGCCGCGATCGGAAAGGCCGGAGGTCCGGCAGGGCGGGGTGGGCGCTGCCCCTGCGTTCCGCTCCGTCCCCGACAGTCGCGGCTTGCGGGCCGCAGGCGCCTCAAGTAATCGGACGAACATGCCGATGCGTATGCTAATGTCCGCCTGTTTCCAGGGGCGGGACAATGGGGTTTGCGTGCCCGCCGGAGACGACTCCATGCGAACGCCGCGCCACTGCCGGATCGTGGCGCGGTCGCCGATGCCGCTTGATCCATTCTAGGGGGAATGACGTGTCGAAACTGCTCGAACTGATGAGGAAGCTCGGCAGCGATGCCGCGCTGGCCGAGGAATACAAGCAGGACCCGGACGGGGTGAGGCAGCGCGCCGGCCTGTCCGACGAGGAACACAGGGCGATGGCCGAGAAGGACTACACGGCGATCAAGTCGCTCACCGGGCTCGAGGATGGGCAGTTCGCCACCAACCATTCCATCATCGCTTACGACAAGTAGTTCTTCCGTTGTCGTGAGGCGCCAGCGCGTGACCCGGCATCTCCACCGCCTGATCCCGATCGCATTGCTGTTGCTGGCGTTCGCCGGTACGCCGGCGTTCGCCGGCGATACGCTGGAGGCGCAGGTCCAGGAGATCGAGCGACTGGGGATAACCGCGCACTGGCGGCAATCGAACGCGAAGATCGAAGGCCTGGCGCCTCGGCTGGACGAGCTGACTTCGGAGCAGCGCCAGCGCGTCGACTTCGTGCGCCTGCGCAACCTGGCGCTCGCCGGCGACGAACGCACCGCGCTGAAGGGTTTCGCCGACCTGCTGGGCCAGAAGATGTCCCCGGCGCTGCGCATCCGCGTCTACGCCACGGCCATCAACGTCGCCGCCAACGTCGAGGATTGGCCGCTGGCGTTCACCTGGCTCAACGAGGCGATGTCCTACCTCCCGCAATCCTCGGCGGAGTCGGCCCGCCTGCTCACGGTCGCCAGCTACCTGCATACGCTCGTCGGCGAGAGCGGCAAGGCCCGGGACCTGGCGCTGCGTGCGCTTCGCCTGGTCGAAACCGGCAACGATCCCCGCGCGACATGCCTGGCGCTGGGCGAGCTGGCGCTGGCTGAAGACCATGCGAATCACTTCAGCGAAGCGGAGCGCTGGCGGCATCGCCAGATCGAGGCCTGCACCCGTGCCCACGACCTGGTCTTCACCGCCATGGGCAAGTACGGCGTCGGCAAGATGGCGGCAGCGCAGGGCCGCTACGCCGAGGCGCTGGACTGGGGCCGCCAGGCGCTGGCGGAGCTGGAAGCCGCGGGTTTCGCCGCCGGCGCGTACAGTGCCCGGCTCGTCATCGCCGACAGCCTGATCACCACGGACCAGCGGCTCGACGAAGCCCAGGTCCTGCTGGACGACGCGCTGCGCTACTACCGCGACCAGAAATCGGACCTCGCCATCGCCGAGACCGAGCGGCTGCTCGCCAGGCTGGCCGAGAAGCGTGGAGACCTCGCCGCCGCGCTGGCCCATACGAAGGTGGCGATGTCCGCCGCCGAGATGGCCGAGCGCGGGAACCGCGAGCGCCGGCTGGCCTACCTGCAGGTCGAGTTCGACATCCGCTCGAAGGAGCAGCAGATCGCCCTGCTCGAGGCCGAGAAGCAGGTGGCCGAGCTGCAGGCCGTCGCGACCAAGCGCCGGCAACTGCTGCTGGTCTTCGGCATGGGCGGGTTGCTGGTCATCGCCATCCTGCTGGCCGTCCTGCTGCGCCGCTCGTTCCGCGACCGCCGCCGCTACCGCTGGCAGTCCGAGCACGACAGCCTGACCCGCCTGTTCAACTACCAGCAGGTGCGCAAGCTGGGCGAGGCGGCGTTCGTGCACGCGCGCGACGCCAGGCGGCCGTTCACCGCGATCGTCGCCGACATCGACCTGTTCAAGCAGGTCAACGACCGCTACGGCCACGCCGCCGGCGACGAGGCGCTGCGTTCGCTCGGCACGTGGATCGGCGAAACCGTCGACGGAAAGGGCATCGCCGGGCGCAGCGGCGGCGACGAGTTCACGATCCTGCTCGAGGCCGATGCGGCGGAAGCCGAGGCCATGCTGCAGCGCCTGCGCGGCCGGATCGAGCCGATCACCGTGTTCGGGCAGACGTTCCGCATCAACATCAGCTCCGGCGTGTGCCAGGCCGACGGCCAGGTCGCCACGCTGGAGCAGCTGGTCCACCAGGCCGACCAGGCCCTGTACCGGGCCAAGCACGAAGGCCGCGACCGCGTGGTCCGCGCGGGCGACGATGCGGCCGCCGCGCCTGCGCGGGCGGCGAGCCTGGTGGTGGTGGGCAGCGGCATCGAGTTCGGCCGCCACGCCAGCGAGCGCTGCCTGTCGGAGATCCGCGAGGCGCAGGTCGTGTTCTGCCTGGCCGATCCGTTCGCGCTGGCGATGATCGCCGGCCTGCGCCCCGACGTGGTCAACCTCGGCGTCCACTACGCCGCCGGCAAGGACCGGCGCCAGACCTACCGCGAGATCGACGAGGCGATCATGGCGCAGGTCCGCGCCGGCAAGCAGGTCTGCGCGGTGTTCTACGGCCACCCCGGCGTGTTCGCCGACGTGCCGCACCGGGTGGTGCGCAAGGCCCGCGCCGAAGGCATCCCGGCGCGCATGGAGCCGGGGATTTCCGCCGAGGCCTGCCTGTACGCGGACCTCAACATCGACCCGGGCCACCGCGGCGTGCAGTCGATGGAGGCGACGCACTTCCTCTTCTACGACCGCAACATCGACTCCGACGGGCTGGTGCTGCTGTGGCAGGTGGCGCTGTCCGGCGACCTGTCCTGCACCCGCCTGCACGCCGAGCGCGAGGGCGTGCAGGCGCTGGTCGACAAGCTGCTGCGCTGGTACCCGCCCGACCACGAAGTGATCCTCTACGAGGCCGCGCGGCTGCCGATCGAATCCCATCGCGCCGACCGCCTCGTCCTGCGCGACCTGCCCACGGCGCATTACGAGGAATACACCACGCTGGTCATCCCGCCGCTGGGCGAGCTGCGCGGCGATCCGGCGCGCGCACTGGGCGCCAGCGCGTCCTAGGCGGCCGGCCACATGGATGGCCTGTGGGAGCGACGGAAGTCGCGACCGCCCTGCCGCGAAGCGCCGGCAGTCGGCACGACGGGTTGATTGCGGGTCGCGCATCGCAGCCGGCCTCGCATTTCCCCCTGCCTGCGGGGGAAGGCGCCGAAGCGATCGTCGCTGGATGCCATGATCGGGGGCTGACGAGATTGCGGGCGGGCCTGTCGCGACTTCCGTCGCTCCTACGGGGGCGAGGGGCCGCGCGCGACCGCATCGCTTCACCCCGCAGGCCGGCGTCCGCTAACGTAGGGGCCGGGTACTGCGACGGAGGCATGACGATGCGCGATTCCGCCTGGTCGAGGCGCGGGTTCCTGGGAGCGTTGGCCGCGGGCGGCGCGTGCGCGCTGGCGCCGGCACGCCTGCTTGCGGCAGCGGCGCCGCGCGCGCAGGCGCCCGGCCTGCTCCTGCGCGACGTGCTGCTCGTCGACGGCACCGGCCGGCCCGGGCGGCGCACCGACGTGCTGGTGCGCGGCGATCGCGTCGAACGGATCGGCCGCGCGTCCGATGGCGACGCGCGCGGGCTGCGCGTGGTCGACGGCGGCGGCCGCGTGCTGGCGCCGGGTTTCATCGACCTGCACACGCACGGCGATCCGCTGCGCGAGGCGTACACGCAGTACCTGGCGATGGGCGTGACCACGATCGTGCTCGGCCAGGACGGGAGCAGCCCGGCGCTGCCCGATGCGCGCCGCGCCGCGGACAGCCTGCCGTCGTGGATGGACGCGATGGCCCGCGCCACGCCCGACGTCAACGTCGCCACGCTGTCCGGCCACGGCACCCTGCGCCGCCGCGCCGGCATCGACGACGGCACGCGGCGGCCGTCCGACCGGCAGCTGGCGAACATGCAGTCGATCCTCGAGCAGGACCTGCGCGCCGGCGCGTTCGGCCTGTCCACCGGCCTGGAGTACGTGCCCGGGCGGTACGCGGAAACCCGCGAGCTGGCCGGCCTGGGCCCGGTGATCGCCCGCTTCGACGGCGTGGAGATGAGCCACATGCGCTCGGAGGACGCCGACGACGTGCGCGCTTCCATCCGCGAACTGGTGGCCGCCAGCGGCCCGGCGCGCGCGCACGTCTCGCACCTGAAGATGGTTTACGGCAAGGGCGAGGCCGAGGCGGAAGGCCTGCTCGCCTTCCTGCAGTCGCTGCGCACGCCGGCGCAGCCGCTCAGCGCCGACGCCTATCCCTACGAGGCGAGCTACACCGGCGTGGCGATCCTGTTCCCGGAGTGGGCCCTGCCGCCGACCGACTACGCCGGGGTGGTGCGGTCGCGCCGCGACGAGCTGCGCGCCTGGCTGCAGCAGCGGATGGAGAAGCGGAACGGGCCCGGCGCACTGCTGTTCGGCACCGGGCCGCACGCCGGCAAGACGCTGGAACAGGTGGCGGCGGAGCAGGGCAAGCCCTTCGCCGACGCGCTGCTCGACATCGGCCCCGACGGCGGCGAGGCCGCCCATTTCGTGATGGACCGCGCGCTGCAGGATCGCCTGCTGCTGGATCCGCACGTGGCGCTGTGCACCGACGGTTCGCCCGGCGGCAGCCATCCGCGCTCGGCCGGCACCTATGCCAAGTGGATCGAGGAGTTCGTGGTGAAACGGCCGCGGGTGAAGCTGGAGGAGGCGGTGCGCAAGGCGACCTCGCTCCCGGCCTCGATCCTGCGCCTGGCCGACCGCGGCACGATCCGCGAGGGCGCGAGGGCCGACCTGGTGCTGTTCGACCCGGTACGCGTGCATGCGCGCGCGGACTACGTGCATCCGTCCGTGCAGGCCGAAGGCTTCGACCTGGTGGTGGTGAACGGGCAGCCGGCATTCGAGGCCGGCGAGCCGGTCGGCCGCGCGGGGCGCCTGTTGCGCCGAGGCAGCTGACCCTGGCCTCCCTCCTGGCGGCGCGTGTCCGGCGGCGTATGTCCGGCGGCGCGTGAAGAAGCAGCCCTTCTCCCGCAAGCGGGAGAAGGGGGCAATGTCGCGGTGGCATGTCGGCGCCAGTCCGGAATCCAGGAACGCCAGGATCAAGAGCACGCTTCGCTTCGCTCGCGTCCCCCTCATCCGCCTTCGGCACCTTCTCCCGCAAGCGGGAGAAGGGGGGCAATGTCGTGGTGGCATGTCGGCGCCGGTCCGGAATCCAGGAGCGCCAGGATCAAGAGCACGCTTCGCTTCGCTCGCGTCCCCCTCATCCGCCTTCGGCACCTTCTCCCGCAAGCGGGAGAAGGGGGCACGATGTCGCCGTGGCATCTTGAGGTCATTCCGGCGGGTCCAGGCAGGCCCGAACTTGACGCAAGCCTTGCCGCTGCCGCACTTTCCCAAGCCGGATCAAGTCGAACAATCGCCGCCATGCGACGCGAGATCGCCATCGTCGTTTTTCCGGGATTCCAGCTGCTGGACGCGGCCGGCCCGGTCGCCGTGTTCGAGATGGCGGAGCGCTTCCGGCCGGACAGCTACTCGATCAGCGTGCTCGCGCCGGGCGGCGGCGTCGTGCGCAGCTCCGCGGGCGTCAGCCTGGCGGCCGCGCCGCTGGAGGAGGAACGCCACTTCGATACGGCGGTCGTCTCGGGCGGCACCATGGCACTGGTGGAGGAGAGCCAGCGCGACATCGTGCCCTGGCTCTGCGACGACGCGCGGCGCCGCACGGCGGGCGTCTGCTCCGGGGCGTTCTTCCTGGCGGAGGCGGGCCTGCTGGACGGCCTGCGCGCCACCACGCACTGGGATGCGGCCGAGCGCTTCCGGCTGCGCTATCCGAAGGTGCGGCTCGATGCGGACCGGATGTTCGTCAGGGACGGCAGCATGTGGACCTCGGCGGGCATTTCCGCGGGCATCGACCTCGCGCTGGCGCTCGTCGAGGACGACCTCGGCCCCGGCATCGCGCGGCGCGCGGCCCAGCAGCTCGTCGTCCACCAGCGAAGGCACGGCGGACAGTCGCAGTATTCCGCCCTGGTGGAGCGCGGCGGCAGGACCGGACGCTTCGGCGAACTGGTCGGCTGGATGCGCGAGCACCTTGCCGAGCCGATGACGGTCGAGCAGCTGGCCGACCGCGCGGCGATGAGCCGGCGCAACTTCGCCCGCGCCTTCGCGACGGAGATCGGCGCGACGCCGGCGAAGGTCGTCGAGGGCCTGCGCCTCGAGGCCGCCCGCATCGCCGTGGAGACGGGCCATGCCAGCCTGGACCACATCGCCGCATCCACGGGGTTCGGCGATGCCAGCCGCATGCGCCGGGCCTTCGTGCGCGCCTTCGGCACGCCGCCCCAGGCCTTGCGCCGGAGCATGGGCGACTGATCGCGCGGCGCCGGCGCAGCGCTGGCGCGGCAATCCATCGGGTGCGAGCGGCGCCGATGGCGCATTGGCAGTTTTCGCCCGGAAATTGTCCTTGCACGACGTCGGCCGCAGCGTCGATAAAGTGCGCCTCCGAACGCATCGGCCGCGTGGCCGTCGACCGAAGCGGATGCCGTGCCTGCCGACGCCCGGAATGCCGGCGACCGGCTCCGTCCATCCTGCGGCATCGCCGTTTGCGCTCGCGTTCGACCAACCGATGCCAAACCCGGGAATGCCCATGGATCGCCGCGATTTCCTCCTCACCACGGCGGCGCTCGCCGCGGCCGCCACCCCGCTGGCCCGCGCGATGGCGGCCCGACAGGCCGCCGCCGCGGCAGGGCCGCCGCCGGCGGGCGGAACCGGAGTCGCGGCCTTCGCGGCCGAGCGCCGGTTCGCGGAACTGCCGCAGGGGCGGATCGCCTACGTCGACCGCGGCAAGGGGCCGGGCGCGCTGTTCCTGCACGGCTTCCCGCTCAACGGCTACCAGTGGCGCGGCGCGCTGGACCGGCTGTCGGCCCAGCGCCGCTGCATCGTGCCCGATTGCCTGGGGCTGGGTTACAGCGAGCCCGCGCCGGGGCAGGACCTGCGCGCACCGGCGCAGGCGCAGATGATCGTCGCGCTGCTGGACAAGCTCTCGATCGACCGCGTGGACGTGGTCGCCAACGACAGCGGCTGCGCCGTCGCGCAGCTGCTCCTCGCGCGGCACGGGCAGCGCGTGCGCAGCGCGCTGCTCACCAACGGCGACACCGAGCCCGATTGCCCGCCGCAAGCCGTCCTCGGCGTGATCGAGGCGGCCAAGGCCGGGACGTTCGCCGATTCGTTCCAGCCCTGCCTCGACGACAAGGACCTGTGCCGCCGGCCGGGCCAGCTGGGCGGCGACACGTTCACCTTTCCCGAGCGGCTGCGGGACGACACGATCGAGATGTACCTTGCGCCGCTGGCGGCGCATCCCGCGCGCTCCAATGCCTACGGGCGGGCGGCCGAGGGCAATCCCCTGGCGGGCATTTCCACGTCGCTGCGCCGTGTGCAGGCGCCGGTGCGCATCGTCTGGGGCACCGGCGACACGATCTTCAAGCCCGACATGCCGGACTACCTGGACGAGCTGTTCCCGAACTCCCGGGGCGTGCGCCGCGTGCCGGGGGCCAAGCTCTTCTTTCCCGAGGAGTACCCTGACCTGATCGCCAGCGAACTGCAGGCGCTCTGGCGCGCCGGAACCTGAGCGCGAGCACGGGCCCATGCCCGAACGACGGCTGCGCAAGCCGGGCATCCGCTTGCCGCAACGAGCATCCACGCACCTTCACCCGAGGATCCACATGCGCCACGCCCTGTTCGTTCCGGCAATGCTCCTGTGCCTGGGGGCCGCGCAGGCTTCCACGCCGCCGCCCGCTCCCGCGGCGGCCCCCACGCGGCTCGACCACCTCCTCCTCTGGGGCCGCGGCATCGACCAGGTGACGTCGGTCATGGCGGTCAAGCTGGGCTTCCAGGTGCGGCCCGGGCGCGATCCGGGCGGCGTCGCCAACCGCTACGTCCGCTTCGCCGACAGCAGCTTCATCGAGTTGCTGGGCATCACCCGGCCGGACCCGGCGTTCGATCCGGGCATGAAGGAGGACCAGCAGGCGCTCAAGGGAGGGCCTGGGTCGCGCAGCTTCGGCTTCCGCTCCTCCGGGCTCGATGCGATCCGCCGCAGGCTCGAGGACCTGCACTACGCGGTGACGCCGTTCTTCACCGGGCCGGATGGCGCGAAAAAGCCGGGCTGGCGGCTGTTCGCGTTCGATCGTGCGCCGCTGTCGAGCAGCACCTTCTTCATCGACTACGCACCCGACTACGCGCCCGACCAGTTCGATCCCGGCAACGCCGACGACCGCCGCGTGACGCGCGAGCATCCCAACGGCGCGCGCGAACTGTCGGCGATCTGGCTGGTGTCCGGCGACGCGGAATCCGACCGCAGGGAACTCGAGAAGATGGGCTTCGGCCACGCGGTGCCGGTCAGGCTGCCCCAGGCCGGCGCCGCGGGCTTCTGCATACCGGTCGGCCCGACGGCGCTGCTGGCGCTCCAGCCCGAAGGCGAGGGCGCCGCCGCCGAGGTCATGGCGAGCGGCGGCCCGCGCGTGTTGGGCGTGAGCTTCGGCGTGGCCGACCTGGGACGCGCGCAGCGGTGGGTCGAACGCGGCTACGAGCGCGAGCTGGCGACGTATCGCGGCTTGTCGGGCGAATCCTTCCTTGCCCCGACGCGGGACGACCTCGGGCTGTCGATCGAGTTCCACGCGATCGTGCCGGGCAGGGCGCCGTGCGGAGGAAATGCTTGATGACGGTCGGCGCCGGATGAGGCGGCAGCGCGATTCGCACTGATGATCGTCGGCAGCGGCGCCTCCGGTCTCGTTTTCGGAAGGCGTCGGATCTTCCGGCCGGCATCCGCGGGTTCGAATCCCGTTCCGGGGCGTGCACCATGGTCCGCTCCGTGGTTCCGGGCAGTGCTCCGGCGCCGGTCAGCGGGCGGCCAGCGCCAGGGCCTTGTCGAGCGCCTGGTCGGCGGGCACCTCGATGTCGGGGGCGATGCCGGTGCCTTCCCAGTCCTTGCCGGTATCGGGATCGTAGGTGCGGCCGACCGGGATGAAGGCGACCAGTCCCGCGCCGATCGGTTCGACGCCGCCGAAATGGTTGGCGCCGGCGGTGCGCTCGCCGACGATGGTGCCGCGGTGGGTGCGCTGCAGCGCCAGCGCGAAATGCTCGCCCGCCGAGCGCGTGCGCCGGGACGTCAGGTAGAACACCTTCGCCCTGGCGAGGCTGTGGTCGGCGGGGTCGGGCACGGCTACGTGCTGCATCACCAGCAGGCCCGCGGGCCCGGGGATTTCCCGCAGGCTGCCGTCCCCGGCAGGCGGCGGTCCGCTGCGCGATTCCTCGTCCTTCGCCACCGCCATGTCCACCAGCACGGTTTCGCGGTCGAACAGGTGCGGGAACAGCGCGTCCATCTCGGCCATCCCGCCGCCGCGCACCAGCGTGCGCGTGTCGATGACGATCGCCTTGGCGCTGGCGTAATCCTTCACGAAGGAGCGGATCGCCGCGATCGACGCGGGCTCGCCGGCGAACTGGTTGAAGCGGATGTAGGCCACCCCGTCCGCGATCCATCTGGTCTCGGCCACGCTCGGCGGATCGACCGGTGCAGGCGTCGAGGCCTGCGACGGTGCGCCGGCGGGCGGTTCCACGCGCGGCGGCGGCGCTTCGCCCCGTGTTCCCTTCGATCCCGGACCTTCGGCGCGGCGTGGACCGCCGGGCCCGGGGCCGCGCAGCCGGCCGGGTCCGGAAGCCGCATCGACGCGCAGGTGGCCGTCGGGCGCGAGGGCCTGCAGATCGCGCGTCAGGCGCTGCGCCATGGCGTCGGCGTCGCCGATCCCGTTGTATGCGCCGGCGGCGAGGTTGGCGCGCAGCATGTCGGCATAGCGGCGGCCCGTGGCCGGATCGACGAACCGCGTCGCCAGCTTCCCGGCCAGCGTATCGATCGCCTGCGCGTAGGGGTTGGCCGCATCCGCGCCGAACGCAAGCGCCGACGTCGCGCCGAGCGCCGCGAGTCCGGCCATCAGCACGCCCTGGAACAGGCGGCCCGGCGAGCGGGACATCGTGCGGTACCTGGACATGCTGGACCCTCGTGGGCGAACCGGACTCCATCAAGGATGCCGTTCGCGGCCGAATGGTCGCATCGTTCGCCCGCACCGCCGCCGGAGCGCGTTGCGGACACGCGCATCGCCATGCACGATGTCGCTCCGACACGCGTTCGAGGGAGAAACCGCATGAGAGCGCTGCTCGCCTTCGCACTGGTCGCCGGTGCGGCCCTAGGCGCATCCGCCGATGCGCGGTCATCGGTCGACTCCCGCCTGCTCGGCACCTGGGCCGTCGATGCCTCGCGCCTGCCGATGCCGCCCGAGGCGCGGCCGAAGAGCGTCACGATCAGCTTCGGCGACGCGGGCGCGGGGAAGCTGGCGATGGAGGTCGACATCGTCGACGCGGCCGGCGCGCGGATCCACTCCACCAGCACCGCGGCCGTCGATGGCTCGAGCGTGCGCGTCACGGCCAGTCCCGAGGCCGATCTCGCCGCGATGAAGCTGCCGCAGCCCGGCGTGCTGGTGCTGGCGCTCGGCAAGGGCGGCGTCCCGGCCTCGACGCGCATCTATGCCGCCGCGCCGGACGGCAGGACCATGGTCGAGAGCGCGGTGTACTTCGGAAGCGACGGGCTGCCGATCATGCGGACCAACTACTTCAGGCGCGTGCGGTAACCGCCCGGCTTCCCGGCGCGGAACCCGCGGAAGGCGGGCCCGGGCTCGTCTCCGGTCCTGCGTCGGCTGCGCGACGGTCCTGAAACGAAAGCGGGAGGGGCGATTTCCGCCTCCTCCCACTATCAGCATCCTATCAGACCGGGGGCTTGCCACAAGCCCCGGGCCGCGGCGCAGAGTCGCCGGCCGTTGCCACGGCCTGCGAGGTGCGAGATGCGTGCGTTGTCCTGGATGAATGGATCGGGCGGGAACCGCGAATCCATTGTTGAACCCGGATCGAAGCGATCGACGTCCGCAGCGGTCGCGCCGGGAGCGCCGCGATGAGCGCGCACGCGGTGGTGATCGCCGGCGGCGGCCCGACCGGGCTGATGCTGGCGGGCGAACTGGCGCTGGCGGGCGTCGACGTCGCCATCGTCGAGCGGCGCGCGAACCAGGACGTCGCCGGTTCGCGCGCGGGCGGCCTGCATGCGCGCACGCTCGAGGTGCTCGACCAGCGCGGCATCGTGGACCGGTTCCTCGCCGAAGGGCAGGTCGCCCAGGTCGGCGGCTTCGCATCGGTCAAGCTGGACATCAGCGACTTCCCGACGCGCCATCCCTACGGCCTCGGACTGTGGCAGGCCCACATCGAGCGCATCCTGGCCGGCTGGGTCGGCGAACTGCCGGTCGCGTTCCATCGTGGACGCGAAGTGACGGGCTTCGTGCAGGACGGCGCCGGCGTCGACGTCGCGCTGTCCGACGGCAGCGCGCTGCGGGCGGACTACCTGGTCGGCTGCGACGGCGGGCGCAGCGTGGTCCGCAAGGCCGCGGGCATCGGGTTCCCCGGCTCCGATCCGACCACGAGCAGCCTGATCGCCGAGGTCGAGATGACCGGGCAACCGCCGCTGGGCGTCCATCGCACGCCGCTTGGCCTGCACGCCTTCGGCAAGCTGGACTACGAGATCCGCGACGGCGAAGTCGTCTACGGGGAGGGCGGCCCGATCCGGGTCATGGTGACCGAGCGGCAGGTCGGCACCGCCGAGCCCACCCTGCGCGATCTCGGTGCCGCGCTCGTCGCCGCATGCGGGACCGACTACGGGCTGCGCGATGCCACGTCGATCACCCGCTTCACCGACATGGCGCGCCAGGCCGCGACGTACCGCGATCGACGGGTGCTGCTGGCCGGCGATGCGGCGCACGTGCATTCCCCGGTGGGCGGGCAGGGCCTCAACACCGGCGTGCAGGATGCGGTGAACCTGGGCTGGAAGCTCGCGCTGGTGGCCAGGCGGATGGCGCCGGACGGCCTGCTGGACAGCTACCACGCCGAGCGCCATCCGGTCGGCGCGCGCGTGCTGCGCGACACGATGGCGCAGGTCGCGCTGTTCCGCTCGGACGACCGCACCGACGCCCTGCGCGACGTCGTCGGCGAGCTGCTCAGGATGGAGGAGCCGCGCAAGCGGTTCGCGGCGAGGATGTGCGGGCTGGACATCCGTTACGACCTCGGCGAGGGGCATCCCTTGCTCGGGCGCCGCATGCCCGACCTCGACCTGGTCACCGCCGACGGCCCGATGCGGGTGTCCGCCCTGCTGCGCGACGCGCGGCCGCTGCTGCTCGACTTCGGCAACGCCGACGGCTTCGAGATCGCGCCGTGGGCGGACCGGGTGCGATCGGTCGAAGCGGGATACGCCGGCGACTGGGAGCTTCCGGTCGTCGGCCCGGTCGCCGCGCCCGCCGCGGTGCTGGTGCGGCCGGACGGCCATGTCGCCTGGACAGGCAACGTGGCCGATCCGGGGCTCGTCGCCGCGCTCACCACCTGGTTCGGGCCCGCTCGCCGCCCGTAGGGCGCGCCGTCCGATTCCCTCCCGACGGCGTCGGGGCGGAACGGCGAAGGCGCGGACGGCGGGACACGCGTGACGCCGCGAGCAGCGGGAGACGCCGAAGCTTCCGGCGCCCTCCGGTGGCCGCCGTTGCGGGACTTTCGCGTGGCTAAGGGCGGGGGATCGCTGCAGCCATGGAGGCCGACATGTCGAACCACACCCTTCCCGCCATCGTCCCGGCGATCCTCGGCGCCTGCCTGGCGTCGCACGGCTTCGCGGCGCTTGCGCAGGACGAAGCCCTCGGGCCGCCCGAGGTCCTGCAGTATCCGCTCCAGGCCGGCGAATCGGCGTCGCGCGCCGTCACCGGCCCGTTCCTGCGCAAGGCGATCGAGGACGCCGCCGACCTCGGCCTGTGCCAGGCGCTGATGACCGGAGCGGGGCTCACCTTCCCCAACGGCTTCCAGCCCGGCGACTGCACGTCGTCCTTTGCCGACCAGGTGCGCAACCGCCAGGGCATCGTGCACTGGCGCAGCGAGAACGCGCGTCCGCTCAAGTGCGGCAGCGCGTGCCTCGGCCGCCCCTTCCTCACCGGCACGCACAACGTCGACCGGCCCAACCTGCGCGAATCGATGCTCTACGGCCACCTCGACTTCACCATCGATCCGCCGAGCGCGACCAACCGCGACCTGACCTACTTCTACGAGATACACGTGCAGTGCAAGGCGCCCAACGGCGCGCGCACCGGCGACATCGAAGTGACGGTGCAGGTGGGCGATCCGGTGGTCGGCGATCCGGGCATCGTCGAGTCGGTCGTCGACTTCATCCTGCTGCCTGCGCAGATCTCCCGGCGCATCGAGTCCTTCATCCACGCCCAGCTGCAGGCGGTGCCCGATGCGACCATCGCGGGCGAGCCGTGCCGTTCCATCGGGGTGAGCCTGGCCGGCAATCCGCTGTTCGACGCGGTGCCGTTCGATCCGGTCGGCGGCGCGGCGCACGTGCGCCCGGCGCTGGGCGGCGTCGCCGGCGTCCTGGGCGAGCGCGCGAAGATCGAATTCCTCGCCATCGCCCGCAAGCCGCTGCCGCCGCTGGTCGCGCCCGAGCACGCGCAGCCGGGCAATCCCGCCGCCGGGTATTTCACCGCGTACCTCAACGGCGCCGCGGTGGCATTGCCGCCGCCGCTCGGCCAGCCCGAGGGGCTGGTGCTGCCGCCGGAAGGCGGGACGGTGCCGCTGAACTATTGCAGGACCATTCCGCTGGACGGCGCCGACCGGCTGCAGCTGCTGTTCGTCAACGGCTTGGGCGGCGCGGTGTGGTCGCAGTTCCCGCGCGGCGCGAAGTTCGGCGCCGACGTGCCGCGGCGGATCACGACCGGCCGCTGGATCGTCGTCCCGGGCACGCCGCTGCCGCCGTCGACGCCGGGCGGTCCGCCGACGCCGGCGAAACCGCAGTCGGTGGTGCTGCGCGAGTTCGAACTGCTCTACCGCATCACCTACCTGCCGGGCCCGGTCCTGACCGCCACGGATGCCGCCAGTGCTGGCGGCCATCGTCCCGGCGGCGCGCTGGCCGACGTCTCCGGCCATCCCGCGGTGCTAAGCGACGGCTCGCCGCCGCCGACGCCGTGCCGCGAGATATGAGCGGGCGGGTGCAGGCGGCGGGGAGGTGGCCCCGCGCCTGCTAGAACCACAGGTCGCGCACGCAGCGGCCGTCGCGGGGCAGGTCCTCGAAGCTCTCCAGGCCGTCGAAATGGTCGACGGGCAGGTGCGCGACGGCCTCGGGCGGCGCCAGGCGCAGGTTGACCGCGATCCGCCGCCGCCCGCGCTCGTCCACGCGCAGGCCGCGCCAGTGGGTGACGCAGCCGCACCCGGGGCAGAAGTGGATCTCGAGCGACGGCGCGTCCTCGTCCTTGCGGACGTAGGCGCGCGTGGCGCCGGTGACGCGGATGCGCTCGTCCTCGTGGTCGTAGGCCCACAGCGTGCCGTAGCGCCGGCACAGCGTGCAGTTGCAGGCCGTGACTGCGCCCGGATCGCCGGTCAAGGTCCAGCCGGTAGCGCCGCAGTGGCAGGAACCCGACAGCGTGTCGCCGCCCATGGTCGTCGTCCGATGTTCGCCGGATCGCGAGCATACGCGCACGCCTGTCGGCGATGCACAGGCAGGGATCGAGGCTGCGGCCGATCCCCGGCGCGATCGCCGCAGCGGCAACGAGGGACCGTGGGCGCGAAGCGGTGGGGAACCGCGCAGGGAATGGCGAGTGGGCTTACCATCGGGGCAGTTCCGGCCGGAGGAGCCCCATGCATCGACACCTGGCGGCGTTGCTCGCGTTGGGCCTGGCGTGCGTGGCCTGCCTGGCGGGCGGCGACGCACGCGCGACGCAGGCCGGCGGCGATGCGTTCGTCGGGCGCTGGGACATCGCCATCCACACGCCGGACGGCGACCTGCCGTCCTGGCTGGAAGTCCGCCGTTCGGGATCGCGGACGCTGGTCGGGCAGTTCGTCGGCGTGGTGGGCAGCGCGCGGCCGATCTCGCGCGTGGAGGCCACGGACGGCGCGCTGCGCTTCTCGCTGCCGCCGCAGTGGGAGGCGGGCGAGGGCGATTTCTCGTTCGAGGGCAGGATGCGCGGCGACGGCCTCGCCGGCACCGCGGTATTTCCCGACGGCAAGCGCTTCGACTGGAGCGCGCGCCGCGCGCCCTCACTGCGGCGCGGGAAGCAGCCGGCGTGGGGCGAGCCGGTCCGGCTGTTCAACGGCAAGGACCTGGCGGGCTGGCGCGCGACGGGGCAGGCCTCGCGCTGGGAAGTCGTCGACGGCGTGCTGCGCAACGCGGGCGGCGGCGCCAACCTGGCGACCGCGCGCGAGTTCGGCGACTTCAGGCTGCACGTCGAGCTGCGCCTGCCCAAGGGCAGCAACAGCGGCGTGTACCTGCGCGGGCGCTACGAGGTGCAGATCGCGGACACGTTCGGCGAGCCGGCCAGCGACAGCCTCGGCGCGGTGTACGGCTTCCTCGCGCCCAGCGTGGACGCGTCCAGGCCGCCCGGCGAATGGCAGGCGCTGGACATCACGCTGGTCGGGCGTAGGATCACGGTCGCGGTCAACGGCACGACGGTCGTGTGCGACCGCGAAGTCCCGGGCATCACCGGCGGCGCGCTCGACAGCGACGAGGGCGCGCCCGGCCCGCTGCTGCTGCAGGGCGACCATGGCCAGGTCGAATTCCGCGACATCACGCTGACCCCCGCCCGATGAGCACCGCCACCGACGACACCACCTTCGACGCCATCGTCATCGGCTCCGGCATCTCCGGCGGCTGGGCGGCCAAGGAGCTGTGCGACAAGGGCCTCAGGACGCTGGTCCTCGAGCGCGGGCGCGACGTCGTCCACGTCAAGGACTATCCCACCGCCAACCTGGCGCCGTGGGAACTGCCGCACCGCGGCTCGCTGACGCGCGAGTACAGGGAGCAGAACCCGGTCGCGTCCCGGATCGCCGCCGAGGACGTGCTGCACTTCTTCCTCAAGGACGGCGAGCACCCCTACGTGCAGGAGAAGCCGTTCGACTGGATCCGCGGCTACCAGGTGGGCGGCAAGTCGATCATGTGGGGGCGCGCCTGCCAGCGCTGGAGCCGCTACGACTTCGAGATGCCCGAGCGCGACGGCTACGGCGCCGGCTGGCCGATCGGCTACGACGACGTCGCGCCGTGGTATTCGCACGTGGAGAAGTTCATCGGCGTGTGCGGCACGCGCGACGGGATCGAGTCGATGCCGGACGGGGAGTTCCTGCCGCCGTTCGACTTCAACTGCGTCGAGGAGGCCTACAGCGAGCGCATCCGCGCGCACTACGGCGACCGCTACGTCGTGCGCGGCCGCTGGGCGCAGCTGACCAAGCCCGAGCCGATCCACCTGCAGCAGGGGCGCAGCGCCTGCATGGCGCGCAACCTGTGCTGGCGCGGCTGCCCGTTCGGGGCGTACTTCAGCTCCAACTCCTCGACGCTGCCGTGGGCGGCGAAGACCGGCCACCTGACGCTGCGCCCGGACTCGGTGGTGCATTCGATCGTCTACGACGAGCGCAAGGGCAGGGCGACCGGCGTGCGGGTGATCGACGCGCACACCCACGCGGTCACCGAGTACCGCGCGCGGCTGGTGTTCGTCAACGCGTCCGCGCTCAACTCGGTGCTGGTGCTGCTGAACTCGACCTCGCCGCGGTTCCCGCACGGGCTGGGCAACGACAACGGCCTGCTCGGCAAGTACGTCGCCTTCCAGAGCTATCGCGCCAACGGCGGCGGCGCGATCGACGGCTTCGAGGACGGCTACTACTTCGGCCGCCGGCCGTCGGAGTGCATCATCCCCAACTTCCGCAACCTCAAGCGGCACGAGATGGATTTCGTCGGCGGCTACACCACCTTCACCGGGGCCTACCGCGAGCGCGGCGCGGCCTCGCCCGGGCGCGTGGGCGGCGCCTACAAGGATGCGCAGGCGCGGCCGGGGCAGTGGAAGATCTACGTGTACCTGCAGGGCGAGACCATCCCGAAGGAGTCCAGCCACGTCCGCCTGCACGAGAAAAAGACCGACCGGTGGGGCATCCCGCAGCTGGTGACCTCGGTGGACTACGACGACAACGACGAGCGCATGGTCCGCGACTGGCGCGCGCAGGCCGCCGAGATGCTGGCCGTGGCCGGCTGCCGCGACATCGAGACGGCCGACACCCACTGGTATCCGGGCCGCGACATCCACGAGATGGGCGGCTGCCGCATGGGGCGCGACCCGCGCACCTCGCTGCTCAACCGGTGGAACCAGCTGCACGCCTGTCCCAACGTCTTCGTCACCGACGGCGCCTGCATGGCCTCGACCGGCAACCAGTCGCCGTCGCTGCTCTACATGGCGCTCACGGCGCGCGCGGTGGACCACGCGGTCGGCGAGCTCGGGAGGCAGAACCTGTGAGCGGCGCGGATCCGCCGACCGGGACGATGAGCCGGCGCGAGGCGCTGAAGGCCGCGACCGTGCTGTTCGGCGGCGCGCTGACGCTGCCGGGCCTGCTGGCCGGATGCGCACGCGAGGGAAGCGACGCCGCCGCGCCGGCGCCGCGGGCAGCGGCCGGCGGCGACCGGGCGCTGCTCGACGACATCGCCGACACGCTGCTGCCGGACACTGCCGCCTCGCCGGGTGCGAAGGCCGCGGGCGTCGGCGCGACGATCGCGCTGATGCTCGCCGACTGCGAGGAGCCGGCCGTGCAGCGCCGGGTGGCGGCGGGGCTGCAGGCGTTCCGCGCGACGTGCCGGAAGCGCGGCGGCGAGTTCGCGTCCTTGCCGCGCGCCGAGCGCGAAGGCCTGCTGCGCGAAGTGGATGCCGCGGCCGTCGAGGCGGGCGAGACGCACTGGTTCTCCGACGTGCGCCGGCTCGCGCTGGACGCCTATTTCTCCTCCGAGGTCGGCCTCACCAAGGCGATGCGCTACGTGCCGATCCCCGGCCGTTACGAGGGCTGCATCCCGCTGGCGCCTGGCCAGCCGGCGTGGGCTTGATCGGGCGTCCAGACTGCCGGCCACCGCGTTGTGGGAGCGACGGAAGCCGCGCCGCTGGCCGGGGGCGGGCGCGGGCGCGACTTCCGTCGCTCCCACAAGGGCAGGGGCGGCTCCCACCAGAGTGGGAATGGCGGCGAGGGAGAGGCATCCGTCGCGATTTCCGCGATGGCGCGGGCGTCGCGCCGCGTCTTCCGTTGCCGCCACCGACGCGAAGGCCGGGCAACCAGGATCGAATGCCGGTGGAGAACATCCGGCCTGGAGATGCTCTAGAGTGCATCGCCTTGCCTTGGCGCCACGACGGAGTGGAACGCGATGACGAACACGACCTCCCGCCCGATCGGCACGCCCGGCCGCCCCTGGGGCGAGGCCGAGAAGGCCGAATGGCGCTCGTGCCTGCGCAAGCGGCGCAGCTACGCCGACGAGGTGCTCGCCAGGATCGACGCCCTGTGCCCGCGCTTCGACATCGCGCAGTACGGCGGGCTGGACTACGCGCCGGACGGCCGCTACCCGCTGTTCGCGATCCGCAGCCGCGACTGGGACGATGCGCTGCCCGTCGTGCTGGTCACCGGCGGCGTGCACGGCTACGAGACCAGCGGCGTGATGGGCGCGCTGCAGTTCGTCGATGCGGACGCCGCCGGCTATGCGGGCCGGGCGAACCTGCTGGTCGCGCCGTGCGTGAGCCCGTGGGCCTTCGAGCGCATCCAGCGCTGGAACCCGGACGCGATCGATCCGAACCGCTCGTTCCGCGACCGCAGCCCCGCCGGCGAGTCGGCGGCGCTGCTGGCGCTGGTCGCGCCGCTGCGCGGCCGCTTCCTCGCGCACGTCGACCTGCACGAGACCACCGACAGCGACGAGTCCGAGTTCCGCCCCGCGCTGGCCGCGCGCGACGGCAAGCCGTTCGAGCCGGGCACGATCCCGGACGGCTTCTACCTGGTGGACGACACGCGGAACCCGCAGCCCGCGTTCCAGCAGGCGATCGTCGACGCGGTCGCGAAGGTCACCCACATCGCGCCGGCCGACCCCGACGGCACCATCATCGGCTCGCCGGTGGTCGCGCCCGGCGTCATCGAGTACCCGCTGGTCGAGCTGGGCCTGTGCGCCGGCATCACCGGCGCGCGCTACACCACCACCACCGAGGTCTATCCCGACAGCCCGCGCGCCACGCCGGAGCAGTGCAACGCCGCGCAGGCGGCGGCGGTGCGCGCGGCGATCGATTTCGCGCTGGCTACCGGCTCGACAGCGGCGGGCGGGTGAGGACGATGTCGCGGAACTCGCGCCACGGCATCTTCGCGGTGTGGATGGCCACGTAGTCGCGCACCGGCAGCCCGAGCGCGTCGACGCGCGCGACCAGCTCGAACGCGTTGAACGTGGCGCGCAGCGGCTCGCCCTGGCCGATGTCGTTGGAGCTTCCGTACAGGAGGCGCGCCCCCGGCAGGTAGGCCATCAGCATGCGTTCGTCGCCGTGTCCGCGGATCGGGTAGAGATCGATGCGCGCGGCGCCGCTTCCGATGCGCGTCGGCCCGGCGACCGGCACGAAGCGCGGTGCGCGCGGCGCGCGGGACAAGGCGTCGGGATCGAGGCCGTGCGGATGGGAGGCGGCCCGGCGCAGCAGGGCCAGATTGGCGTCCAGGGCGTACACCGGGATCCCGCGCGCGATGTAGCTGCGCAGGCCGGCGTAGTGCCACAGCGAATCGGTGGTCGACACGACCGCCTTGACCGGCTGCGACGGGAAACGGCCGGCGAGCAGGTCCAGGACGGCGTCGGAACGGGCGCTGGACTCCGGCGCCTCGATGACCACCAGGCCGTCGGCCTGGCGCACGACCATCACGTTCCAAGCGCCGGCGATGAGCCACGCGTCGGTGGCCACCGGCAGCAGCGGGTCCTTGCCCACCGGCGCCAGCGGTCCGCTGCCGTACGCGCCCGCCCGCGCGATGGCGGCGAGATCGAGTTTCGCCGAGGCCGGCGCATCGAATCCTTCCGCCGGCGCCGCCGCGTTCTCCCGCAATGCCGTGACGACCGTGGTCTGGATCGGCGTGCCGTCGCGCGAGAGGTTCCATTGGAACGGATAGACCAGCCCGTCGGGCTGGCGCTTGTAGAACAGGTAGTCCGTGCGCCAGCCGGCGTCGCCCAGCATCACGCTGTTGCGGCTGCCGGCGAGGTCGTCGTCGACCTCGAGCCGGGAGGGCAGGTGCATCGTGGTGTCGAGGTACAGGCGCGCCGCATGGCCTTGCCAGGAGAACCCCAGCACCTGCTGCGGCTGCGCGTGCAGGGTCGCATCCGGCAGCCGCCGGAGGTCGGTCGCGGCGGCGGCGGTGAGCAGCATGCGCTCTGGGGACAGGGCGAGCGCGTCCTGCAGGGCGGGCTTGCGGGCCGACCAGTACCACGCCCCGCGCCAGGGGCTTCCCTGCGCGATGGCGGACCCAGTGTCGATCGTGACCACCCGCAGCGGCCACTGCGCCGACGCGGTCTGCATGTCGCGCCGGTAGCGGTCCCGGTCCAGGTCGCGCCACTCGGTGCCGGTGCCGATGCTTAGCCAGTAGGGGCCGTCCGCGCGCTCGGAATCGTCGATGCGGTACGACACGGTGTGCAGGTCGAGCGCTAGCGCATGCAGGCCGGCCAGCCGGTCGCGCCCGCCCATGGCGGACAGCGCGGCCTCGAGCACGGCATGGGCATCCACGGCGTGGTGCGTCGCCGGCCGGGAGGGCGCCGCCTCGCCGGCGTGGACCTGCAGGCAGGCGAGGGCGGCCAGCCCCAATCGACTCATGTAGCGCATCGGGATCCCGCGGAGTTGCGAAGGATGCAAGGTCGTGCATGCGTACGTGCCGCGACAAGTGCACAAGTCAACATGATGCGGGGCGAACCGGCCTGCCTGCTCCAGGGACAGGGCGGGCGTCGATGAGTGATGCCGATCGGCGGCGTCGCGCTGCCGCGGGGCGCTTCGCGACGCGGCAGCGGCGGAGGCGCGGCGATCCCGCGTGTGCCGGCTCAGGGCGTAGCCCGGCCGGCGTCAGGTTTCGTCGCGTCGTCCTGCGCCTCGCCGTCCGGCGACCAGTGGAACACTTCGTCGATCCGCTTGCCGAACACGTGGGCGATGCGGAAGGCGACCTCCAGCGAAGGCGAGTAGCGCTCCTGCTCGATCGCGGCGATCGTCTGGCGGGTGAGGCCCACGCGCCTGCCGAGCTCGGCCTGGGTCATGTCCTGCGCGAGGAAGCGCAGCAAGCGGATGTCGTTGGCCACGCTCAGTGCGCCAGCCGCGGCTGGTGGTAGCCGCGCAGGGTCATGGCCACGCGCAGGGTCTCGGACAGCACGATGAACAGCAGCGCAGTGTCGACGACCTTCCAGCCGCTGTCGGAAAAGGGCATCACCATGCCCACGAGGATGGTGCCCGCAAGCAGCAGGAAGTAGGCCGCGCGGGTGGCGCGCGCGTCGATGGCGCGGTCGCGCTCGTCCTCGTCCGGTCCCTCGTCGCGGCCGCGGATCTTCATCGCCAGCAGGCCGGCCACGTAGCCGAGCGCGTGCAGACCGGCGACCAGGGCCAGCAGGCCGACGTGCGACAGCATCGTCGGCGTGAGTTCCGGGAAGCCGGCCTGGATCGTGAAATAGACGAGATAGACGGGGCACATGGTCCACAGCGTCAGCCAGGCGCGCTTTTCGATCGATGACATGACGATCCGTTTCCAGGTTTGTGATGGCAGACATGATGTTAATGATGATTGACATCATGTCAAGAACTATATTGCTGTCCAGGAGTGTTCGTCGTTGACGCATCAATTTTATCTGACTAAAGTCAGGCAATGGACGAGAGCGAGATCGGGCGGGTCCGCAGCTTCAACCGCGTGGTGACGCGGCGGATCGGGGCGCTGTCGGACGATTACCTCGGCCGCGGCCGGCCGTTGGGCGAGTCGCGGTTGCTGTTCGAGATCGGCCGCGAGGGCGCGGACGTCGCCGACCTGCGCGCGCGGCTGGGGCTGGATTCGGGCTATCTCAGCCGGCTGCTGCGCGCGCTGGAAGCGCAGGGGCTGGTGGCCTCGCGCCGCGCCGCCGGCGACGGGCGCAGGCGGCGCGCGGTGCTGACGCGCAAGGGCCTGCGCGAATGGGACGCGCTCGACGGCCGTTCGCAGGACGTCGCGGCCGCGCTGCTGGCGCCGCTCGGCCCGTCGCAGCGCGAACGCATGCTCGCGGCGATGGCGGAGGTCGAACGCTTCATGCGCGCGGCGGCGGTCGCGATCGCGCTGGCCGATCCCGCCGGCGACGAGGCGCGTGCCTGCATCGCGGCCTACCTGCGCGAGCTCGACGCGCGCTTCGAGTCCGGGTTCGACGCCTCGCGCGGACCGTCGGCCGATCCCGCCGAGCTGGTGCCGCCCGCGGGCCTGTTCCTGCTCGCGCGGCTGGACGAAGCGGCGGTGGGCTGCGGCGCGCTGAAGGCGATCGGCGACGGCGTCGGCGAGATCAAGCGCATGTGGGTGGCGCCGTCGGCGCGCGGGCTGGGCGTCGCGCAGCGGCTGCTCGACGCGCTCGAGGCGCACGCCGCCGGCATGGGCTTGCGCGCGCTGCGGCTGGACACCAACCGCAGCCTCGCCGAGGCGCGCGCGCTGTACGCGCGCAACGGCTACCGCGAGATCGCGCGGTACAACGACAATCCGTATGCGGACCACTGGTTCGAGAAGCGGGGATTGCCGCCGGCGCACCCGGTTTCCCACCCGCGGCGTTGACGGTGGATCTTCCTCCTTGTGGGAGCGGCTTCAGCCGCGAGCCTTTCCCCGCCTGAGCCCGTGCGGCCCGAAAGCTCGCGGCTGAAGCCGCTCCCACTGCCAATCCGGGTGATGCGTCGCGACTTCCGTCGCTCCTACAGGCGAGTTCGATCGTCGCGATCCGGTTCCGTGACGCCGGTCGTGCGGCGACACGCGGGTGTCATGCTCCGGTTATCGCGGCGGCCTACGGTCTGGGTTCCCCCAGCCCGCAGGAGCCGCCCCCATGCATGCAGTCGACCACTCCCGCCGCCAGGTCCTCAAGGGCACCGCCGCCGCCATGGCGATGGGTGCCATCGGCAGCCTCGGCGCGCTGTCCGCGCGCCAGGCGCTGGCCGGCGGCGATCCCACCCGGAACCTGCCCATCCCCAGCCCCTACGGCCCGCTCGCGCCGGTCGCCGACCGCAGCACCGGGCTGCCGCTGCTGCAGCTGCCGCGCGGGTTCAGCTATCGCTCCTTCGGCTGGAGCGGCGACGCGATGGACGACGGCCAGCCGTGCCCGGACAAGCACGACGGCACCGCCGTGGTCGCCGTCCGCCGCCCCGGCCACCGGCGGCACGGGCATCGCCACGGCCCGCACCACGGCCCGGAGCTGGTGCTCATCCGCAACCACGAGCGCAGCGGCGCGGCGCCGATCCAGGCGCCGGGCATGTACGACCACGGCGACATCGGCGACGGCCTGCGCGCCGGCGGCGGCACCACCACGCTGGGCTACAGCGCGCGCGGCTGGGAGTCGCTCGAGCCCAGCCTCGGCGGCACCCTGGTCAACTGCGCCGGTGGCCCGACGCCGTGGGGCACTTGGCTGAGCTGCGAGGAACTCAAGACCAACGCGGTGTCGAGCGCGGGCAAGCGCCACGGCTACGTGTTCGAGGTGCATCCCGACGCCGAGCGCACCAGCGGGCAGCCGCTGGTCGGGCTGGGCCGCTTCAGCCACGAGGCGGTGGCGATCGATCCGCGCACCGGGATCGTCTATCTCACCGAGGACGACCGCAACAAGGCGGGGCTGTACCGCTTCATCCCGAACGATCGCCGCGGCCGCTACGGCTCGCTGCAGAACGGCGGCAGGCTGCAGATGGCGCGCGCGCGGCGCAGGCCGAACGCGGACCTGACGGTCGCGAGCATGGGCGTCGAATACGCCCTCGAGTGGATCGACATCGCCGAGCCCGACCTCGACTCGATCGCCGCGCCCGCCGGCTTCCCCGACATCTCCGCCGGCGAGACCCTCAGCGGCCCCTTCGCCCAGGGCTGGGCCGACGGCGCGCTGCGCATGAGCCGCGGCGAAGGCATCTGGTACAGCGACGGGCGGATGTTCATCGTCGACACCAGCGCCGGCACCGATCCCGACGGCCGCAGGGGCCATGGCAACGGTGCGGTCTGGGTGCTGGACCTGGCCAGCCAGCGCCTGCACGCGCTGTTCGTCAGCGGCCACCAGCTGGCCGCGCACAACCCCGACAACATCACGGTCAGTCCGCGCGGCGGCGTGCTGGTGTGCGAGGACCCGGACGCGGCGCCGGCGGGCAGTCCCGACGAGTACGGCCCGGGCACGCGGCTGGTCGGCCTGACCCGGCGCGGCGAGTCGTACTACTTCTGCAAGAACAACGTCGAGCTCACCGACGCGCAGGTCTCCGGCGCCGACAAGTCGATCGCCGAAGGCGACTACCGCGACAGCGAGTTCACCGGCGCCTGCTGGGATCCGCACGGGCGCACGCTGTTCGTCAACATCCAGACGCCGGGCATCACCTTCGCCGTCACCGGGCCCTGGCAGCGCGGGCCGATGTGAGCCCGGCGGGGCGCGGGTTCGCATGCGAATGCCCGCTGGCGCCACGGCCATCGCCGGGTCCGCGGCATTGACCCGGCGCTGAGCCGCATGGCGCTATCGTCGGCATCCCCGTTCCCGGATGCCGACCGTGCGACTCGAAGGTTCCTGCCACTGCGGCAAGGTGCGGTTCCGCTGCGAAGCCTACGCGCCGGTGCCGTTCCTGCAGTGCTACTGCTCGATCTGCCGCAAGACCGCCGGCGGCAGCGGCAGCGCGATCAACCTCGGCGCGCGCGCCGCCACGCTGGAGGTGGAGGGGCGCGAGCACCTGGGCGTCTACCGCGCACGCATCCGCGAGGACGACGGCAGCGTCCGGACCAGCTCCGGGCAGCGGCATTTCTGCCGGGAGTGCGGCAGCGCACTGTGGCTGTTCGACCCGCAGTGGCCGGACCTGGTGCACCCGCACGCTTCGGCCATCGACACGCCGCTGCCGCCCGCACCGGAGCGCGTGCACATGCTGCTCGACTCGAAGGCCGGCTGGGTGGAAGTCCCGGAAGGGGCGCAGGAGACGCACCTGCAGGGGGTTCCGGACGAGTCGCTCGAGGACTGGCATCGCCGGCACGGCCTGCTGGACGGAGGCGGCGCACCGTGACGGCGCCCGGTGGCGCCGCGTCGGCGACGATCCGGCAGGCCCGCGCCGCGGAAGTCGACCTGCTGGCGCGGCTGTGGCACGCGGGCTGGCAGGACGCGCACGCCACGATCCTGCCGGCGCAGCTGGCGCGCCTGCGCACCCTCGACAACTTCCGCGAGCGCCTGCAGGCCGCGCTCGCGCACGCGCGCGTGGCCGAGATCGACGGCGCGCCCGCGGGCTTCTGCATCGTCGAGGGCGACGAGTTGCACCAGCTGTTCGTGGCGTCGCAGGCGCGCGGCACCGGCGTGGCGGCCGCGCTGGTCGCCGACGCCGAGGCACGGATGGCCGCGGCCGGCGTGCGCACCGCCTGGCTCGCCTGCGCCATCGGCAACCATCGGGCCGCGCGCTTCTACGGGAAATGCGGCTGGCGCCTGGTGGGCGAGATGGTCAGCCGGCTGCCGACGGCCGAGGGCGTCTTCGAACTGGAGGTGTGGCGGTTCGAGAAGCAGCTGGCGCAGGCGGCGCCGGGCTGACCCTCGGCGCGGCAGGCTCAGTCCGCGCGGCCGTCCCTCGAAGTCAGCCGCAGGCCGCTGCGCCGGCAGACGTCGATGCCGGGATAGAGCAGCGTGCGGCCATCGGAGAACGCCACGCGGAAGTCGCGCAGGCAGTCGCCGTCGGGGAGCTGGACCGTCGTCGCGGTCACGCCGCCGCGCAGCGGCGCGTCGAATGCGAGCTCGCGGAAGCCGTCGCCGCCGGCGGGCGCGACGGCGAGCGAGACGACGCTGTCGAACGAGGCGTTGACCAGGTCGAAATAGCGCGGCGCGGCCGGGCCGGCGTGCGCATGCGCGGTTGCGGCGAGCGACGAAGCGAGGAGCATGGCGAGGACGGCGGTGCGATCGGGGCGCATGTCGGGTCTCCGGCGGGGATGGGTCGCCGGCGTCGCGCGCCTCGCGCGGAGCCGCCGGCGCGCCCATCAGGCCGGGACGCGGGCGCGGCCGGAAAGCGATCCGGGACGAATCGTCGTGGCGGGGCGGCGAATCGTAGGCGGCGCGCGACGGCGCCTTGCAGCGCCCGGCGCCGCGCTACGATGCGATGGCCCCACCCGGATGCCCGCGATGAAGGTCCGCCTCGGCGATGCGCAGATCGGCCTGTTCCGCTACCTCGGCCTGTGGACGGCGGTGGCGGTCGTGTTCGCGGTGCAGCGGTCGCTGGAAGACGGGCTGCACGGCCAGTCCTGGTCGTGGTTCGACTACCTGCGCTGGTCGCTGATCCAGTGGTACACCTGGGCCGCGCTGGCGCCGCTGGTGTTCCGCCTGGCCGCGCGCTACCCGATCCAGGCGCCGGTGCGGCTGCGCGGGCTCGGGATGCAGCTGCCGGCGAGCGTGGCGGTGACGTTCCTGGCGATGGTGGCGGGCGCGATGGTCTCGACGCTGTTCGAGCCCAGCGGCTTCGCCGAGCAGCTCGGGTACTTCGTCGCCCAGCACTTCGCCGTCGGGCTGCTGACCTACTGGGCGCTGTTCGCGATCCGGCAGGCGATGCACTTCCACGCCGAGCAGGCGCGCCGCGAGGTCGAGGCCGGCCGCCTGGCCGCCGAGCTCGCGCAGTCGCGGCTGCAGGTGCTGAAGACCCAGCTGCAGCCGCACTTCCTGTTCAACACGCTGCACGCCATCAAGGCGCTCATGGAGGAGGACACGCTGTCGGCCGAGGACATGCTGCAGCGCCTGAGCGAGCTGCTGCGCGCCTTCCTCGAGGACTACGACGGCCAGGAGATCAGCCTGCGCCGCGAGCTGGCGCTGCTCGACCTGTACCTGGGCATCCAGCGCACGCGCTTCAGGGACCGCCTCGACACGCGCATCTACGTCGAGCCGGGCGTGCTCGACTGCGCGGTGCCGAGCCTGATCCTGCAGCCGGTCGTGGAGAACGCGATCCGCCACGGCATCGGCCGGAGGGTGGGCGAGGACTGCATCGAGATCGAGGCGCGCCGCGAGGGCGACAGCCTGTGCATCGACGTGCGCAACCGCAACAGCACGCTCGAGGCCGCGCCGGGGCCGGCGCAGGGCCACGGCGTCGGCCTGGCCAACACGCGGCTGCGCCTGCGCGAGCTCTACGGCGAGGCGGCGCAGGTGCGGCTCGACATGACCTGGCCGGAGGGCGTCGCCTGCCGGATCCGCCTGCCGCTGCGCGAGATCGAGGAGCCCGATGAGGCGCCGGAGATCGCGCCGGCGTGAGCATCCGCGCGCTGGTCGTCGACGACGAGCCGATCGCGCGCCGCGCGATCGTGCGGCTGCTGCGCGAGGAGCCCGACATCGAGCTCGCCGGCGAATGCGGCGACGGCGTCCGCGCGGTGGCGGCGATCCGCGAACGGGCGCCGGACCTGGTCTTCCTCGACATCCAGATGCCGGCGATCACCGGCCTGGACGTGGTGGCGACCATCGGGCCGGCGCGGATGCCGGCGACGGTGTTCGTCACCGCGTTCGAGCAGTACGCGGTGCGCGCGTTCGAGGCCAACGCGGTGGACTACCTGGTCAAGCCCTTCGGCCGCGAGCGCTTCGCCGACACGCTGCGGCGCGCCAGGGCGCGGCTGGCGGCGGGCGAGGGCGCCGGCCCGGAGGCGGCGGCGCGCCTGCTGCAGGCGCTGGAGGCGCTGCGGCGGCGCGAGGACTACCTCGAGCGCATCCCGGTGCGCGCGGACGAGCACGTCGTCTTCGTCGAGGTCGACAACATCGTCTGGATCCGGGCCAACCGCAACACCGTGCAGCTGCACCTGGCCGGCCGCGTGCACGAGCTGCGCGAGACCATGGCCGCGCTCGCCGCGCGCCTGGACCCGCGCCGCTTCGCCCGCGTGCACCGCTCGGCGATCGTCAACGTGCGCCGGATCCGCGCGATCCATCCCTGGTTCAACGGCCACCACGTGCTCACGATGGACAACGGCCAGCAGCTGCGCATGAGCCGCTACCAGCACGAGGCCTTCCTGCGGCTGGTGTCCACGCGCGGCGAAACGCCCGCGGAATGAGCGTGCAGCCGGCGCGGCCGAGTCAGCCGAAGGTGAAGGCGTAGGCCTGCACGCCGGGATCGAGGAAGGTGATCTCGAACACGCGCTCGCCGCTGCCGTCGGCCTGGCGCACCAGCTGGTACAGGCGCTGCCCGGTCACGCGGCCGTTGCCGCCGGCGTCGACGTCGCTGCCGTGGTCGGCGCCCGGCGGCCTGCCGTCGAGGGTGACGCGGAAGCGCACCGGCCTGCCGTCCGCGCCGGGGCCGAGCACCAGATGCAGGTCGCGGCCGCGGAAGCGGTAGCGGATGCCGCCGCCGGCGCGTTCGAGCCGCGCGCGCTCGCCGCCGACGCTCCAGCGGCCGTCCAGCGTCCACTGGTTGGGCGCCAGCGCCGCCGGCGCGGCGTAGTCCCAGGGTTCGTCGTGCGCGATGCGGCCGCCGGCGAAGCCCTGCGCGCGGGCGTAGCCGACGTAGGTTTCCGGCGAGCGAGCGGCGTCGCCGGACGAAGCGGCCTCCACGCCCTGCGAACCGTCCTCGACGTAGCCGCCCGGCAGGCCGGTGCGGCCGGCCTCGGCGAGCAGCCGGCGGATCACGTCCTCGCTCTCGCGGTAGGCGCCCTCGCCGAAATGATGGTGGCGGATGCGCCCCTGCGCGTCGACGAAGTAGTGCGCGGGCCAGTAGTGGTTGTCGAAGGCCTTCCAGATCGCGTAGTCGTTGTCGAGCGCCACCGGGTAGTCGACGCGCAGGTCGCGCACCGCGCGCGCGACGTTGCCGGGGTCGCGTTCGAACGCGAACTCGGGCGCGTGCACGCCGATCACCACCAGCCCGTGGTCGCGGTACTTGCCGGCCCAGCCGCGCACGTAGGGCAGCGAGCGCAGGCAGTTGATGCACGAGTAGGTCCAGAAATCGACCAGCACCACCTTGCTGCGCAGCGCCTGCGCGTCCAGCGGCGGGCCGTTGAGCCACGCGGTCGCGCCGGCGAGGTCGGGCAGGCGGCCCTCCACGGGCAGCGGTTCGCCGGCCTTCGGCGCGGGCGTCCCGCGCGGCGCGCCGCGCACCGCGTCGACCAGCTTCTGCTCGATGCCGCCGGTGTTGGCCAGCGACAGGCGCGTGAGCAGGCCGGTGTCGAGCCCGGTCGCGATCGCGGCGACGCCGGCCAGCACCAGCACGCCCAGGCCGCGACGCAGCCACTCGCCGGCGCCGAGCGAGCGCTTCATCAGCGCGAACGCGCGGCCGCCGACCAGCAGCGCCAGGCCCAGCGAGGTCGCCGCGCCGGCGGCGTACACCAGCAGCAGGAAGGTCGTCGCCACGTTGGCGCCGCCGATCGCGGCGGCGGTCAGCAGCAGGCCGAGGATCGGTCCCGCGCACGGCGCCCACAGCAGCCCGGTGGCGACGCCGAGCCCGAGCGCCGACCACGCCGAGCCGCCGTCCGCGCGCCGCGAAAGCCGGTTGCCGAGCGCGACGAACGGCTTCGCGACCCAGCCGGCCACGCGTTCGGACAGCAGCGTCAGCCCCAGCAGCGCCAGCACCACCATCGCCGCCGTGCGGCCGTACTGGTTGGCGCGGATCGCCCAGCCGCCGCCGACCGCGGCCAGGCTGGCGACCAGCGCGAACGTCGCCGCCATGCCCAGCAGCATCGGCAGGCCGTTGCCGCGGAACGGCCGGTCGGCGCGCGAGAACACGAACGGCAGCACCGGCAGGATGCAGGGGCTGAGGATCGTCAGCACGCCGCCGGCGTAGGCGAGGAACAGGACGAGCATGGGGCGGGCTTCTCGGGGGCGGGAATATCCGGCGGTTCGCCGGACGGCCGCCACAGGTTACCCGTGCCGCGCGTAACCCCGCCGCCCGCCGCGCCGAACCGCAACGCAGGCCCATTGAAGCGACCGCGATGCCGGTGGACTTGACCGCGAACGGCTGGATGGCCTTTGATGACGCACCTTCCCGTCGGTCGAGTGCGGTCCAGGTCGTGCCAGGCGAATCCATCGCGGACGCGGACAACGCGGACTCGGGCCTCCCGGACGAGCGGCGGCGCGCGGCCTGGATGGCGGCCGCGCAGGCGGGCGACCGCAGCGCCTACGAGCGCGTGCTGGGCGACTCGGTGGCGCTGGTGCGCGCAGTGGCCCGCCGCCTCGGCGTGCCGCGCGAGCAGTCCGACGACGTGGTGCAGGAGACGCTGCTCGCGGTGCACCGCGTGCGCCACACCTACGATCCCGCGCGCTCCTACGACGCCTGGCTGGCGGCCATCGCCGGCCGCCGCGCGATCGACGCGCTGCGCTCGCGCGGGCGGCGCGAGGCGCGCGAGACCCGCGACGCGTCCGCGCTCGACGCGCTGGCCACGGCGGGCGACGCGACCGACGCCACCGAGCGCGCGCAGGCCGCCCGGCGCCTGCGCACCGCGATCGACGCGCTGCCGCCGGGGCAGCGCGAGGCGGTGGAGCAGCTCGGCCTGGCCGAGCGTTCGCTGCAGGAAGCGGCCGAGCGCACCGGGCGCAGCACGGGCGCGCTGAAGGTCAACCTGCATCGCGCGATCAAGGCCCTGCGCCGCAGCCTGCAAGGAGGTCCCTGAAGCCCATGCGCGAATCCCCGCACCAGGCCCTGATCGAATCGCTCGGCGCCGCGCTGGTGCCGGTGCGCCGGCTGGCGCCGCCTTGGCTGCGCACCGCCGGGTGGCTGCTGCTGCTGGCCGCGATCGCGGCGGCGCTGCTGGCGCGCTTCGGCACCGGACCGCTGCTGCAGCGCTGGTCCGCCGCGCCCGACCAGGCCTGGGCGGACGCGGGCGCAGCGATCACTGCCGTCTGCGCGGCCGCGGCCGCCTTCGTCCTCGCCGTGCCGGGCCGTCGCGCCGCGTGGGCATGGCTGCCGGCGCCGGGGTTGCTGCTGTGGATCGGCGCCAGCGGGTTCGGCTGCCTGCGCACGCTGTTCGCGCCCGGCGGTTCGCTCGCCGGACTGCACGAATCCTCGCCGTGTCTGGTCTTCATCGTCGGCCTGTCGATCCCGCTCTCGGCGCTGCTGGCATGGCTGCTGCGGCGCGCCTGCCCGCTGCGCCCGGTGCGCGTGGCGGTGCTGGCGGGGCTGGCCTGCGCCGGTGCGTCGGCCGCGCTGCTGGGCATCTTCCATCGCTACGACGCCGCGGCGACCGACCTGCTGACCCATGCGCTGGCGGTGGCGGTGGTGGTGGGCGCGAACGCGCTCCTGGGCGGGCGATTGCTGTCGCCGCGCTGAGCGCGTAACCGCCGGCGTCCGCGCCGCGAAGGAAGGGGAGGGTGCCGATGCGCGCCCTCCCTTTTTCCTTCCAGGAGCCTTCCGATGAACCGACACTTCCGCTTCCGCCTGCTCGCCGCCGCCCTCGCCCTCGCCGTCGCCGGCCCGGCGTCGTTCGCGGCCTCCGCGCAGGACGCGATGCAGGACGATGCCATGCAGCAGGGCGCGATGCAGCGCGATGCGATGAAGAAGCAGGACGGCATGGAGCAGGGCGCGATGGCGCAGGATGCGATGAAGCACGCCGTGAAGCACGACGCGATGAAGCACGACGCCGAAGCGCAGGACCTGATGCGGGACGATGCGATGCGCAAGGACGATGGCGAGCGCGGCGCGATGGGCGACGCCATGCAGGAGGGCGCTTCGGGCAAGCCGGATGGCCGGCGCTAGCCGCGCGGCGGGCGCCCTGCCGCCGGGCGGCGCCGGGCGGGGGGCCTTCTGGCTGCGCTGGGGGCCGTTGCCGCTGCGGTTGGCGATCGGCTCGGGCTTCGTCGTCCACGGCTGGGCCAAGCTGTCGCGCGGCCCGGAGCACTTCGCCGACCTGCTGCAGTGGATCGGTGTCCCGTTCCCGCATGCGACGGCCTGGATCGTGACCCTGCTCGAGTTCGGCACCGGGCTGGCGATGATGGCCGGTGCCTGGGTGGCGCTGGTGAGCATCCCGATGGCGTGCACGCTGCTGGTGGCGATCTTCACCGTCCACCTGCGCTACGGCTTCAGTTCGGTCAACACGATCGGGCTGGCGCCCGACGGGCCGCGCTTCGGGCCGCCGGGCTACGAGGTCGACCTGCTGTACCTGGGCGGCCTGCTGGTGCTGGCGCTGGCGACGGGCGCCGGTGCGCTGTCGATCGACGGTCTGCGCGCGCGCCGGCGCGCGGGCGCGCGCAGACCGGGAGACGCGACGCCGCCGGGCCGCTGACGTGGCAGCCCGGCGAAGGCGCGGCTCAGCGTTCGAGCGCCGTCACCGCCTGCAGCGTCTCGCTGACGTGCTTGTTGGGATTGAGGTCGGAATAGACGTGCGCGATCGCGCCCGAGGGGGCGATCACGTACGAAGTGCGGTCGGACCATTCCGGCTTCTTGTCCAGGACGGCGTCGTATTCCTTCGCGATCTTCGCGCCCGGGTCGGCGGCCACCGCGAACTTGCCGCCGCAGTGCTCGGTTTCCTTCGAGAAGTCGGCCAGCTCGTCGACGTTGCCCGCGGTCACGCCGATCACCGTGGCGTGCTGCGCCTTGAACTTGTCGATGGCGGCGGAGAACAGGTGCGCCTCGAGGTTGCAGCCCGGAGTGTGCGCGGCGGGGAAGAAGTACAGCACCACCGGCCCCTGCTTGAGCGCGTCGGCGAGCTTGAAGGTGAAGGGCTTGCCGGCGAGGTAGGCGGGTGCGTCGAAATCGGGGGCCTTGTCGCCGCTCTTCAGCGCGGCGAACGAGGGCAGCGAGAGCGCGGCGGCGGTGGCGAGGGCGAGGACGGCTAGCTTCGGTTTCATGGCGGGACTCCGTGGGGACTGGCGTCTTATACACCCGCCGCCACCGGCGCATGTGCGCCCGGTGCGGATCCGTTGCAACGCGTCCTGCCCGGCACACCGGAGTCGCCACGGCAGGAAGGCGCCGGGAACCTCAGGAGCGGTTCGCGGGCGCCTCCGCGGATGTCACCTGCGCGATGTCCATGCGGTCCAGCATCAGCTCGTCGGTGGGACCCAGCCAGGCGCGGATCTGCATGTCGCCCACCTGGTGGTCCAGCCCCAGCCGCATCCGGATCCTGCCGGTGGCGTCCGGCACGACGAGCTGCTGGGCGAGCAGGTCGCCGTCCATCGAGATCGCCTCGATCCAGAACGGATGGACCGGCTGCTGGCGCGTGCGCAGCGTGACTTCGTACTGGCCCGCCGCGGTGTTGCGGATCGCGTCGCCCAGCATCACCGGCTGGCGCAGCCGCAGCCGCTGCGCGCCCGCCGGCGGCAGCGGCGCGTCCACGCGCACGCCGCGGCCGAGCTCGGCCGATCCGTACAGGCGGACGCCCTTGTCGCGGTTGGTCACCAGCGCGCACCACCCGTGCTCCGGCGCGTCGTCGTCGAAGGCGGTGCAGCGGTCGACGTAGGCGACCGTGTTGCCGGGGCCGCCCTTGAGGAAGCGGTTGGGGACGTCCTCCAGGTCGATGCCGTCGAGGTTCCACTGCGCGTCGTAGTGCAGCAGGACAGGCGGGCGCACTTCCTGCACGCCGACCCGGACGCGATCGTCCTGCAGCTGCAGCGTGCGCTCCTGCCCGCCGGTCCACAGGTTGCGCGCGAAGGCGAGGTAGCGCGGGTAGTCGCGGCCGCCGTCGCGGACCGCCGCCGCGCTGGCGCTGGGCGCGGCGTCCGGCGACAGCAGCGAGCGGCCGAAGCCCAGCGCGCCCACGCGTCCGTCCATCAGCTGCAGCAGGGTCGCGCCCGAGTCGAGCGTGCTGCCGGCTTTCGCGGCGATCCGGCGCGGCGCGATCCCCTTGCCCAGGAACAGCAGCAGGTTCTCGCGCTTCAGACCGGCCAGCACGCTGCTGAGGTCGTTGGGCATCGCCAGGTGGTCCGAGGAGACCACGATCAGGGTGTTGTCGCCCCACGGGCTGCTGCGGATCCTGTCGACCAGCTCCGAGACCAGCCGGTCGCTGCACTTGAGCGCCTTGAGCAGGCCGATGTCGCCGTACCTGCTGTCGTAGCGCGTGCCCTTGCAGGAGACCGGCAGGTGGCCCGCCGGGTGGTGGGTGTCCATCGTCAGCGCGGTGAGCATGAAGGGCTGCCCGGACTGCGACAGCGTGCGGAAGTCCTCCCACGCCTGGTCCAGCATGATGTCGTCGTGCACGCCCCAGTCGGAGAAGTGCGAAGCGTCGATCCCGCGCTCCTTGAAGAACGCCAGGTCGCGCACGACGTCGTAGCCGTGGCTGTCGAGGAAGCGGGTCTTGGCGGCGAAGGCGCCGTCGGCGCCGCCCACGAACTCGCTGCGGTAGCCCTGGGTGCGCAGGTAGTCGCCCAGGCAGCGCGCCTCCGGCAGGAAGGAGCTCATCCGGTCGAGGCTGTTCTCGTCGCCGCGCGAGGTGGTGAGCGGGACGCCGCACTGCGACGAGACCATGCCGCCGATCGTCCAGCCGCTGCCCTCGTCGGAAGCGATGCCGCGGAAATCCAGCCCTTCGCCGGCGAGGCGGGCGATGTTCGGCATCAGTCCGGGGAACGCTTCCGGATCCAGGTAGGTGCGCTCCAGGCTTTCGCCGTAGATCCACACGATGTTCTTCCGCGAGGCCAGCGCCTGCTGCGGGACGACGTACTCCGAGGCCACCGCCGCTGCATTGGCTGGACGCGACTGCCTGTACAGGCGCATGCCATCGGCGTACAGCGGGCTGGCCACGATGGCGACGCACATGGCCACGGCGAAGCCCGCGGTCGCCGCGCGGCCGTCGCCGGCGCGGAGGAAGCGGCGCATCCCCGGCAGCGCCAGCGGCAGCAGCGAGCCGAGCAGGAGCAGCACGCAGGTCGCGATGCGCCCGCGGAAGTCGGAGACCCCGGCGCCCTCCATGCCGGCCTTCAGGTGGTACAGGGTGGCGTTGTTGATGCCGTCGCCGCTGAGGCTGTCGACGAACCACCAAAGGCTCAGGCACAGCAGCAGCAGCGACAGCAGGCACGCGCGGATCCAAGTCCGCTTCCCCGACGCGGGGACCAGCCAGGCCATCATGAGGATGCAAAGCGCGAGGATCGTTGATGCCATGCGGTCGGGGGCCTTCGCCTTTGTGACAGTACGAAGACTAGCCACCCCGCGCCCGCGGCGCCATTTCCCGCATGAACGTTGCATGACGGCAGCGGGGTTCCACGGTGTGCGGGAGCCGACGCTGCGTGGACTTGGTGTCGTCGATTGCAGCCGCGCGACGGCGGCACGACGCGTGAAGAAATCGTTCGCCGGCGCGCTGCGCGCTCGAGGAGCCGTGGCGCATGCGGAGACGGATTCCGCATCGTTCGATGGCGCTCGCACGGGGGGGCCGCGACGTCCCGTGCGACGCATGTAAAGGAATCGTTGCGCGCCACGTCCGGCACGGCGCGCGCGGTGTAGAGTGGGCGCCGCTGCCGACCGGCCGGAATCCGGCGCGCGGCTTGCGCGGGGAGAATCGGCATGGCGATCTACCTGTTCGCGTTGTTGGTCGGCGTCGCCGCCGGGCTGCGGGCGATGACCGCGCCGGCGGTGGTGAGCTGGGCGGCGTGCTGCGGCTGGCTGGACCTGCGCGGCAGCTGGATGGCGTTCCTCGGCCATCCGTGGGCCCCGTGGATCCTGTCGCTGCTGGCGCTCGGCGAGCTGGTCACCGACCAGCTGCCCTCCACGCCCAGCCGCACCGTGCCGGTGCAGTTCGGCACCCGCATCGCGACGGGCGCGGTGAGCGGCGCCGCGCTCGCCGTCGCAGCCGGCGCGCCATGGGCGGGCGGACTGCTGGCGGGCGCGATCGGCGCGGTGGCCGGCACGCTGGGCGGGCGCGCGGCGCGCGCGAGGCTGGCGGCGGCGTTCGGGCGCGATCGCCCGGCCGCCCTGCTCGAGGACGTCGTCGCGATCGGCGGCGCGGTGCTGCTGGTGGCCGCGGCATGAACCGCACCGCCACAAGCCGCGCGTTCGACGCGATCATCGTCGGCGCCGGGCAGGCGGGGCCGCCGCTCGCCGGGCGCCTGACCCAGGCCGGGAAGACGGTGGCGCTGGTCGAGCGCAAGCTGTTCGGCGGCACCTGCGTCAACACCGGCTGCATGCCGACCAAGACCCTGGTCGCCAGCGCGCGCGCCGCGCACGTGGCCCGGCGCGCGGCCGACTTCGGCGTGCTGCTCGAAGGCGGGGTGCGCATCGACATGGCCCGGGTCAAGGCGCGCGCCGACACCGTGATCGCCAACGCGCGCCGCGGCGTGCGGCAATGGCTCGAGGGGATGGAAGGCTGTACCGTGATCGAGGGCCACGCGCGCTTCGAGGACGCACGCACCCTGCGGGTCGGCGACGAAGCGATCTCCGCGCCGCAGGTGTTCCTCGACGTCGGCGGCCGCGCCGCGGTGCCGGACATGCCGGGGTTGAAGGACATCCCCTACCTCACCAACACCACGATCCTGGCGCTGGACCGCGTGCCCGCGCACCTGGTCGTCATCGGCGGCAGCTACATCGGCCTGGAGTACGCGCAGATGTACCGGCGCTTCGGCGCCGCGGTGACGGTGGTGGAGAAGGGGCCGCGCCTGATCGGGCGCGAGGACGAGGACGTGTCCGAGGCGGTGCGCGCCATCCTCGCCGGCGAGGGCATCGACATCCGCACCGGCGTGGCGGACATCGCCTTCGCGCGCGAGGGCGGCGGCATCGCGGCGACGCTCGACGGCGACCGCGTCCGTGCCAGCCACGTGCTGGTGGCGGTCGGGCGCGTGCCCAACACCGGCGACCTCGGGCTCGAGGCGGCGGGCGTGGAGACGGATGCGCACGGCTACATCGTCGTCGACGAGGAGCTGCGCACCAGCGCGCCCGGCATCTGGGCGCTGGGCGACTGCAACGGGCGCGGGGCGTTCACGCACACCTCGTACAACGATTTCGAGATCGTGGCCGCCAACCTGCTCGACGGCGAGCACCGGCGCGTCGGCGACCGCATTCCCGACTACGCGCTCTACATCGACCCGCCGCTGGGGCGGGTGGGCATCACCGAGGCCGAGGCGCGCAGGCGCGGCCGGCCGTACCTGGTCGGCACGCGGCCGATGGCGCGGGTCGGGCGCGCGGTGGAGAAGGACGAGACCCAGGGCTTCATGAAGGTGGTCGTCGACGCGGAAACGCGCGCGATCCTCGGCGCCGCGATCCTGGGCGTGGGGGGCGACGAGGCGATCCACGGCATCGTCGACATGATGACCGCGGGCGCCGATGCCGACCGGCTGCGGCGCACGGTGCCGATCCACCCGACCGTGTCCGAGCTGATCCCGACGATGCTCTCGGAGCTGCACGCCCCCGGCGGCTGATTCCCGGGGCGGGATGTCGATCCCGAGCCGGGTCGTTCGTCGGAAGGGCAGCAGCGCGCCCGCGGCCGGAATCGGCCGGCCGCGGACACCGCCTGCGCAGGCATGGGAGGCACGACGATGCGATTCCTTTCGCTGATCCGGCTCGACGAGCGCACCGGGCGCAAGCCCGACCAGCGGTTGCTGGCCGACATGGGCAGGCTGTTGGAGGAAATGACCGCGGCGGGCACGCTGCTCGACACCGCCGGGCTGCGGCCGACCGCGGAAGGCGCGCGGGTCCGGCTTTCGCGCGGGAAGCTCGGGCTCACCGACGGCCCGTTCGCCGAGGCCAAGGAAGTGGTCGGCGGCTACGCGATGCTGGAGGCCGATTCGCTGGAGCACGCGGTCGCGCTGACGTCGCGCTTCCTGGAGGTCCACGGCGACGGCTGGGAGATCGAGTGCGAGGTGCGGCCGCTGGACGAGGATTGCGGACGGAGCGGGTGACTCCCGTCACCCGGGCCTGCACGGCGAGCCGCGCCGCCATCGGGCCCCCCGCCATCGTCATTCCCGCGAAAGCGGGAACCCAGTGTCTTTGCGGTCCACAGGCCTGAAGCCGCTGGGTTCCCGCTTTCGCGGGAATGACGACTGGAAGGTGGCGGGGTACTCCGGCTCTTGCCCCGTGCCGGCGGCGAGCGAGGTCCCCCGACTTTCGCCATGGGCCGGTGCGCGCCGGCGGTGGTAAGACGGTCGCTCCAGCACGCCGGCGGCCGGAGGGATGGCCGCCGCGGCAACGCCCAGGGAGCCCTCGCATGCCCGCCACCCGCCGCGACCTGTTCAAGCTCGGTGCGCTCGCCGCCGCCGCGGCCGCGCTGCCGGCCTTCGCCTTGCCCGTCGTGCCCGCACGTCCGCCGGCGGGCCGCGCGGCGAAGCCGCTGCGCATCCTGATCCTCGGCGGCACCGGCTTCACCGGCCCGTTCCAGGTCGACTACGCGCTCGCGCGCGGGCACGAGTTGACGCTGTTCAACCGCGGCAAGCGGCCGTCGCCGGAATGGCCGGGCGAGGTGGAGCAGCTGCACGGCGACCGCAACGGCGACCTGAAATCGCTCGAAGGGCGCCAGTGGGACGTGTGCATCGACAACCCCACCAGCCTGCCGGTCTGGGTGCGCGACGCGGCCAGGGTGCTCAAGGGCAACATCGGCCACTACCTCTTCATTTCCACGATCTCGGTCTATGCCGACGGCAGCAGGCCCGGCATCACCGAGGAAGCGGCGCTCGCCCCCTACGAAGGCAAGGACGCGATGGCCGAGACGCAGGACACGCTGCGCGCCGACGTCGAGCACCTCTATGGCCCGCTCAAGGCGCTGAGCGAGGCCGAGGCGCGCAGGCAGTTCGGCGAGCGCGTGACGGTCGTGCGCCCCGGCTACATCGTCGGGCCGCGCGACGAGACCGACCGCTTCACCTACTGGCCGCACCGCGTCGCCCAGGGCGGCGAGATGCTCGTGCCGGGCGACGGCAGCGACCCGGTCCAGGTGATCGACGGCCGCGACCTCGCCGAATGGATGATCCGGCTGGCCGAGGACGGCACCACCGGCACCTTCAACGCGGTCGGCCCCGACTACCGCATGTCGATGGACGCGATGCTGCACGGCTGCCAGGCCGTCACCGGCGGCGGCGTGCGCTTCACCCACGTGGCGCCGGAATTCCTGGAGGAGAAGCAGGTCGACGCGCCGATCTGGGTGTCGTCGAAGGGTGGGCCCTACGCCGGCTACGGGCAGGTGAGCAACGCGCGGGCGCGCGCGGCCGGGCTGATGTTCCGCCCGCTGGCGACGACGGTCGCCGATCTCCTCGCGTGGTTCCGCGCCTTGCCGGCGGAGCGGCACGCGAAGTTGAAGGCAGGGATGACGCGCGAGCGGGAAGCGGAACTGCTCGCGGCGTGGCACGCGCGCAGCGGCTAGCGTCGACGCGGATCCCGCCGGCGTCGCCGGGCGCAACCCCGGGCAGGCCCTTGCTTTCGCGAGCGCGCCCGCCGCGCTAGGCTCGGCGTTCCCCCACATCGGCCGGCGCGACGGGCGCCGGCGACGCCATGGCCCGGATCCTCGCGATCGTCTTCTGCCTCGCGCTGGCGGCGTGCTCCACCACCAGCACCGTCCTCCAGCCGGGAAGCGCGCCCGCGGGGTTGCGCTACCGCTACGCCCTCGACAACCAGGCCGGCGCGGATGCGGAAGGGCGCGCCGCGCTCGACGCCGCGATCCGCACCGCGTTGGGCGAGGCCGGGCTGCTGGCCGACGGCGGCGGGCCCGCGGGCAGGATCGAGGTCACGCTCACGCACTACTACATGCGCTCGGGCGGCGCGCGCTTCTGGGTCGGCGTGATGGCCGGCCGCGACAAGATCAGCAGTCGCGTGCGCGTGCTCGACGCCGGCGGCAGGCAGGTCGGCAGCTTCGAAGTCGAGTCGACCAACGCCACCGCCTGGGGCACGACCGGCGGCCTGATGGAAAAGCACGCGCAGGAACTGGTGGCGCGCGTGCGCGGCGGCTGAAGCGCTCGCCCCGTCGCGATGCGGGGCCGATCCGGGCGGCCCGGCGCGCCAGCGCGTATCCTCACGCGGGCCGCACCCCGGAGAGCCTCCACATGCGCCCTGCCTGCCGTGCCTGGTGCTGGATCGTCGCGATGCTGCTGGCGATGCCGGCATCCGCGCGGACGTTCGAGCTGCGCGCGCCGGGCGGCGCGCTCGAGGCGGTGGTCCGTGCCGGCGACACGCTGACGCTGGAAGTGCGCGACCGCGGCCGCGCGCTGGTCCGCACGCCGGCGATCGGGCTCGACATCGACGGCAGGCTGCGCGCCGACGCGATGCCGGCGGTGACCGGCGAGGTGCGGCGCAGCGTCGACGCGGTGATCCGGCCGACGGTGCCGGAGCAGCGGTCCGCCATCCCCGACCGCTACAACGAGCTGCGGCTGTCGTTCGGACCGACGCTGGCGGCGACGTTCCGCGCCTACGACGACGGCGTCGCGTACCGCTTCGAAACCGCGCTCCCGGGCGAGGTCACGGTGCACGACGAACGCGTCGGCCTGCGCTTCGCCGATGCCGACCAGGCCTGGGTGGCGCTGGCGACCTGCCGCAAGGACGTCGACGTCGACTGCTTCCACAGCAGCTACGAGGAGAACTACGCGAAGCTGCCGCTGCGCGAGCTGCCGGCCGGGCGCCTGGCCTTCCTGCCGGTGCTGGTCCAGGCGCAGGGCGCGTACCTGGCCTTCACCGAGTCCGACCTGTGGGATTACCCCGGCCTGTGGCTGCGCGGCGTGCCGGGCCAGCCGGCCTTCAGCGGCGACTTCGCGCGCTATCCGCTCGAGGAGCGCGTCATGGGCGGCGAGTTCAAGCAGCGCATGGTCACGCGGCGCGCGGACTACATCGCGCGCACCGCCGGCACCCGCACGTATCCGTGGCGCGCGCTGATGGTCGCGCCGGATGCCGCGTCGCTGCTCGGCAACGACCTCGTCTACCGCCTCGCGCGGCCGCTCGAGCTCGACGACACCGCGTGGATCCGCCCCGGCAAGTCGACCGAGGAGTGGATCACCAGCCGCCTGCTCTACGGCGTCGACTTCGTCTCGGGCCTCAACACCGCCACCTATCGCCACTACATCGACTTCGCGGCCGAGTACGGGCTCGAGTACATCATGTTCGACGCCGGCTGGTCGGACAACGACGACAACACGAAGGTCAACCCCGACATCGACGTCCCCGGCCTGATCGCCTACGCGCGCGGCAAGGGTGTGCGCGTGCTGCTGTGGAACGAGGCGCTGGCGCTGGAGCGCGACCTGGACGAGGCGCTGGACCGCTACGCCGCGTGGGGCGCGAGCGGGATCATGATGGACTTCATGGACCGCGACGACCAGCAGATGGTGCGGCTGTACGAACGCGTCGCGCGCGCCGCCGCGAAGCGGCACCTGGTGGTGAACTTCCACGGCGCCTTCAAGCCGACCGGCATGCAGCGCGCCCTGCCCAACCTGCTCACCCGCGAGGCGGTGCTCGGCCACGAGTACGACATGTGGAGCGACCGCGTCACCCCCGACCACGCGCTGACGGTGCCGTTCGTGCGCATGCTCGCCGGCCCGATGGACTGGGAGGGCGGCACGATGGCCAACGGCACCAGGGACACCTTCCGCGTCGTGCGCGAGCAGCCGATGAGCCAGGGCACGCGTAGCCAGCAGCTGGCGCAGTACGTGGTCTACGACAGCCCGCTGCAGTACCTGGCCGGGGTGCCGTCGGACTACCGCGCGGCGCCGGAGTTCACCCGCTTCCTCGCCGGCGTCCCGACCACCTGGGACGAGACCCGCGGCATCGACGGCGCCGTGGGCGATTACCTGGTGGTGGCGCGCCGCCACGGCGACACCTGGTACCTCGCCGCGATGACCGACTGGACGCCGCGCACGCTGGAGGTGCCGCTGTCGTTCCTGGGGCCGGGCCGGTACGCCGCGACCATCGTCTCCGACGGCTTGAACGCGGATCGATACGCCGCCGACTACCGCATCGAACGAAGCGAAACCGGGAACGACGCGACCCTCACTCTGGTGCTGGCGCCCGGCGGCGGCTACGTGGCGAGGCTGCAGCCGGCCAGGTAGCGGGCCGCGGCCGATCGACGCGTCGCCCGCGGCGGCTACCTGCCCAGGTGCGCGTCGAAGAACTTCACCATCACCGCGTACGCCTCCTTCGATTCCGGCAGTTCGGGGTCGGAGAAGAACGAGTGCCACATGCCGTCCCAGACGTGCAGGTCGGCCTCGACGCCGGCGTTGGCGAGCAGGCGCTGGCTCTGCAGCACCGAGCTCATCGCGAAGTCGCGGGTGCCGGTGACCAGCAGGGTAGGCGGGAATCGCTTGAGCATGCCGGGCGAGTTGGCCGGGATCACCAGCGGATCGCTTGCGCTGGCGCCCTTGAAGTAGGGCAGGCGCTCGATGCCGACCGGCCCGCTGCCGACCGGATCGCCGCTGAGCGCCGGCGCGACATAGGTCGAGTCACCGCCGAACGCGGCGATCGAGCCGCAGAAGGTGCCGATCGCGCCGGGCACCGGCGTGCCGTCGCGGATGAGGCGGGCCACCACCTCGCCGGCGAGCACGCCGCCGGCGGAGCAGCCGTAGAGGCCGATGTTCGCCGCCGGATGGGTCTCGAGCAGTTTCCTGTACACGGCCACGACGTCGTCGGTGGCCGCGGGGAAGACGTGTTCCGGTCCCTGCCGGTAGTCGATCCCGATCACCTTGATCCGGCCCAGTGCGGCCAGCGGGATCATCTCGACCAGCGCGCCGCTGTGCGCGCCCCACAGGAAGCCGCCGCCGTGCAGGTTGAGCAGCACGCGGTCGCGGTTGCCGGGCGCGATGCCGTCGGCGGGCTCGGCGACGTCGGTGCCGACGCCGGCGATCTCCCGGCTGGACAGCTTCACCGGGTAGAGCCTGCGCATGCGCGCGGCGCGGTCGGCGTTGATCTGGTCGTAGAACGCGCGCGCGGCGTCGATGCCGCCGTCCAGCCCGGGCGACCGCCGGCCTTCGGCCAGCACCTCGCGGAACCGCTTGAGCGACTCGGGCGAGGCGAACATCGAGTACGGCACCGTCATCGGCGGCAGCGCCATGCTGCCGTCGTCGCCGGCGACCGCCCGCGGCGGCTCCGCGCCGCGGGCGGTGACGGCCAGGCAGGCGAGCGAGGCGAGGAGGAGCGGGAGGACGCGCATCTGGGCAGCTCCGCGGCGATCGTTCGCGGCGGAGCCTAGCAGGCGGCCGTCGCGGCCGCGCGAACGCGCCGGCGCCGGGGCGCGTCAGTCGCGGTCCGGCGCGCCCAGCGGGAAGAGCGGCCGGTACGGCCGCGCCTCGTCGACCGCGCGCGCGAACGACGGGCGCGCCAGCAGGCGCTCGCGGTAGGCGAGCACGTTGGCGAAGCGCGTATCGATGCGGTGGGTCCAGTCGGCGTAGAACAGGAAGGGCGCCGCGCCGCAGTCGGCCAGGCTGAAGTCCTTGCCCGCGGCCCAGCTGCGGCCGGCCATGCGCCGGTCGAGCCAGGCGTAGGCGGTCTCGAGCATCGTGCGCGCCTCGGCGACGCCGTAGGGGTCGCGGTCGGCTTCCGGGCGGAGGCTGTCGAACACGACCTTCTGCTGCGGCGTGGAGACGTAGTTGTCGAAGAAGCGGTCCATCATCCGCACCTCCAGCGCCGCCTCCGGGTCGGCCGGGAGCAGCCGCACCGGACCGGGACGGCGCACGTCGAGGTATTCGATGATCGAGGTCGCCTCGATCACCGTGCGCCCGTCGTCGACCAGCAGCGGGAAGCGCCTGATCGGCCACAGCGCGGCGAACTCGGCGTACACGTCCGGGTGTTCCGGGTCGAGCATCATGAACTCGAACGGCGTGGCGTTCTCGTACAGCGCGACCAGCGCCTTCTGGCTGTAGGACGAGAACGGGTGGGCATAGAGCTTCGGCGGCATGGGACACCTTCGGGTGGGGGAACGGACTTTCGCGGCTTCCGTCCAGTCGACGCGCGAGGGCGCGCCGGATCGACATCGCCCGGCGCCGCGCCTCAACCGGTCGCCGCGGCCAGCGTCGCCCCGCACTCGGCGTCGAGCCGGAGCGTGGCGAGGTCGTCGGCGCGGGTGACGCCGCGGGTGAGGATGGCCAGCGGCAGGCCGAGCTCGCGCGCCATCCGCGCGAAGCGGTAGCCCGAATAGACCATCAGCGAGGAGCCGACCACCAGCATCGCGTCGCTGCGCGCCAGGGCGTCCTGCGCGGCGGCGACGCGCTCGCGCGGGACGTTCTCGCCGAAGAACACCACGTCCGGCTTGAGCAGGCCGCCGCAGGCGGGGCAGGGCGGGAAGCGGAAGGCGGCGAAGTCCCGGCCTTCGAGGTCGGCGTCGCCGTCGGGCGCGGCCGCGGCGGACAGGCCGGCCCAGCCGGGATTCGCATCGGCCAGCCGTCGCTGCAGCTCGGCACGGGGCAGGCGCGCGTCGCAGCCCAGGCAGGCGACCCGGTCGATGCGTCCGTGCAGGTCGACCACGTCGCGATGGCCGGCGCGCGCATGCAGGCCGTCGACGTTCTGGGTGACCAGCGCGGCCAGGCGCCCCTGGCGCTGCAGCGCCGCGAGCGCGGCGTGGCCGCGGTTGGGCCGCGCGCGCTCGACCGCGGGCCAGCCGACGAAGCTGCGCGCCCAGTACCGCGCGCGCATCGCCGCGTCGCCGGTGAAGGCCTGCCAGGTGATCGGCGGTGAGCGCTTCCAGCGGCCGTCGGCGTCGCGGTAGTCGGGGATGCCCGAGCCGGTGCTCAGGCCGGCGCCGGTGAGCGCGAAGACGCGACGGTGCGCCTGCAGCCAGTCGCGCAGGGCCGCGGCGGCTTCGGCCGCGGCGCGGGCAGGAGCGGCGACGGTGTCCATGGCGGGCATGCTAGCAAGCGTCGTCGTCCGCGCTGCACCGTAGGAGCGACGGAAGTCGCGACTTCCATCAATAGCGACAGAGTCGCCATTGCCGTCGTTCCCACAGGCCGCCGGTACCCGGTCGCGTCGGCCGCGGCCGATGTGCTGGAATGACGGTCTCCACGGCAGACCGGAGTCCGCCATGCGCCTGCGAATGCAATCCATCGCTTTCACCGTCGTCTTCCCGCTGCTGGCAGTGCTGGCCGTCGGCGCGGCGCGCGCCGGCGACCCGCCGCCCGCCATCGACCCGGTGCTGATCGCGCCGCCCGCCTCGCTCGAGACCGGCCAGGTCGCCTCGCTGCAGCAGCGCCTGGCCGACTGGCCGCAGCTGGCGCGCTACCGCGAGGACAACGCGAAGCTCGCCGCGCCGAAGCCGGGCGAGCGCCGGGTGGTGTTCTTCGGCGACTCGATCACCGATGGCTGGGGACGCGTGGAAGGGACGACGTTCTTCCCGGGCAAGCCCTACGTCAACCGCGGCATCTCCGGCCAGACCACGGCGCAGATGCTGGTGCGCTTCCGCCAGGACGTGGTGGACCTGAAGCCCGCGGCGGTGGTGATCCTGGCCGGCACCAACGACATCGCCGGCAACACCGGCCTGTCGACGCAGAAGATGATCGAGGACAACCTGCGCTCGATGGCGGAGCTGGCGCGCGCCAACGGGATCCGCGTGGTGCTCGCCTCGGTGCTGCCCGTCAGCGACTACCCCTGGCAGCCGGGCCTGCACCCGGCGGGCAAGGTGCGCGCGCTCAACGCCTGGCTGCGCGGGTACGCGCGTAAGAGCGGCGCGGTGTACCTGGACTACTACGGCGCGCTCGCGAACGCGGAGGGCGGCATGGACGCGCGCCTGGCCGCCGACGGCGTGCATCCCACGCCGGCGGGCTACGCGGTGATGGCGCCGCTGGCCGAGCGCGCGATCGAACAAGCGCTGGCGCCGCCGCGCTGAAGCCCGAGGCAGGATCCGGGGATCGGAAAGTGACGTAGAATGTCACTCGTGCGACGCCCGTCGCACTTTTATTGCCGCGGTGCCGGTCCCGGCGGTCGCCCCGCCAAAGGGGGTGCGAGGCGAGGTTGGCACGCTACTTGCTCATCCCGGCTCGATCCCTGCTTCCCAGGTCCCTGCGATGTACGACACTCCCGCCCTTCCGGAACCGGCGTCCGGGATGCCGGCCGACCGCGGCCCGTCGGCAGAGGCCGCGGCGCTGCCGCGCCCGCCCCCGCGGCGGTTCTACGTGCCCGTGCGGGCCAAGTACGTGCTGGTGCTGGCCGTCGCGATCGCCTGGACCGCGCTGAGCGTGAAGCTGTCGATGCCCTGGCTGCACGCGCTGTCGGGCCTGCTCGGCTTCGGGCTGGCGCTGGTGGTGATCGGCTTCATCGCCTACGTGCCGGGCTTCATGAACGCCTTCCTGATCGGCTCCATCGTCGCCGACCGCCGGCCGCGCCTGCGCGAGGTCGAGGACCTGCCGGACGTGTGCGTGCTGGTGGCCTGCTACAACGAGGCCGACAACATCGCCGACACGATGCTCAGCCTGGCCCGGCAGGACTACGCGGGGCAGGTCGAGGTGGTGGTGGTCGACGACGGCTCCACCGACGGCAGCCGCGCCATCGCGCAGGCCATGGCCGAGCGCCACTCGCGCCCCGGCCTGCGCTTCCGGGTGCTGGCGCAGCCGCGCAACCGCGGCAAGTCCCAGGCGCTCAACCGCGGGCTCGCCGAAACCGTGCAGCCGCTGGTGGTCACGGTCGACGGCGACTCGTACCTGCGGGCCGACGCCTTGCGCAAGCTGGTCATGCGCTTCCTTTCCGACCCGGCCGACACGGTCGCCGTGGCCGGCGCGGTGCTGGTGCGCAACTCGCGCGAGAACTGGCTCACCCGCAGCCAGGAATGGGACTACTTCCACGGGATCGCCGCGGTCAAGCGCATGCAGAGCATGTACCACGGCACCCTGGTCGCGCAGGGCGCGTTCTCGCTGTACACCCGGCGCGCGCTGCAGCAGGTCGGCGGATGGCCGGAGTGCGTGGGCGAGGACATCGTCGTCTCCTGGGCCCTGCTGGAGACGGGCGCGCGCATCGGCTACTGCGAGGAAGCCTGCCTGTTCACCAAGGTGCCCGGGTCGCTGCGCCAGTTCGCGAGGCAGCGCCAGCGCTGGTCGCGCGGGCTGATGGAGGCCTTCGCGCGCCACGGCCGGCTGCTGTTCAAGCCGCGCATGACCACCTTGTTCATCTGGTGGAACCTGCTGTTCCTGCCGCTCGACCTGGTCTACACGCTGGCCTTCCTGCCGGGCCTGGTGCTGGCGCTGTTCGGCTACTACTGGATCGCCGGCGCGATGACGCTGCTGGTGCTGCCGCTGGCCGCGGTCTGGAACCTGATGATCTACCGGGTGCAGCACCGCATGTTCAAGCGCCAGGACCTGCGCGTGCGCCGCAACGTCCTGGGGTTCCTGTTCTACACCCTGGGCTACACCATGATCCTGCAGCCGGTGTGCGTGATGGGCTATGCCGCCGAGCTGCTGCGGCTGCGCAAGACCTGGGGGACGAAATGATGCGCGCCGCCGTCGCGGCCGCGCTGCTGCTGGCGCTGCCCGCCGTCGCCCGTGCCGGCGACGGGGCGGCCGCGCGCCAGGCGCTGCGCGCCGACGCCTGGGCCAGCTCCGATGCCGACGGCAACGAGACGCGCAAGCTCGCGCTGGGCTGGGACTTCGCCCATCGCGACCTCGAGCACTGGTGGGGCGCGGAGGTCGAGCACGCGCGCTTCTCCGGCGACGGCTGGTCGAAGGACGAACGCCGGGCCTACCTCGCCGGCGCGGGCACGCTCGGCGCCTGGCTGTGGGAGGGCAAGGCCGGCAGCAACGGCCACGACCTGCTCGGGAGCCTCTCGGTCCACAGCCAGGACCCGTGGCGCAAGGAGATCTTCGTCGAGCGCGGCACGCTCGAGACGCGCCAGGGCGCGCAGCGCGGCCTGGTCCAGACCTTCGCCGGCGCCGCGCTCGACATGCCGCTGTCGCAGCGCTGGTCGGCCACGGCGCTGGCGGGCGTGCAGGACTTCGGCGCAGGCGACAACCTGCGCACGCACCTGCGCGGCAGCCTGGTCTACGCGCTGGCGCCCGCGCAGGGCCTGAGCCTGCAGCTGCGTACCCGCTACTACCGCAACAGCGAGGCCTTCGAGGGCGACTACTACTCGCCGCCGTGGTACGGCGAGGCGCTCGGCGTGGTGGGCTGGCGGCGCCATGTCGGCGGCTACGAATGGTCGGCGCGGGCCGGCTGGGGCCGGCAGCGCAGCGCGGGCGAGGGCTGGAAGCGCGCGCGCATGCTCGGCGCCGGCCTGCAGACGCCGCGCTGGAAGGACGCCTGGCTGCGCGTGGACGCCGGCTACACCGACACGCCGGTGCTGACCGACACGGGCAACGGCAGCTACGCCTACCGCTACGTGCAGGTGCAGGCGGTGGTCGCGTTCTGACGCGCGCGCCGGCCGCGGCCGGCGCTCAGTGGCCTGCGGCGTCGCCGCGCCCGCGCGCGGCGGCGCGGTTTCCGCCGTCGCGCTTGGCCGCGTACATCGCGATGTCGGCGCTGCGCAGCAGCGACTTCTTCTCGAGCCCGTGTTCCGGATGCAGGGCGATCCCGATGCTCGCGCTGACCTGCACGTGCACGCCTTCGAGCGCGAACGGGCGCGCGATGGCGGCGCGGATCGATTCGGCCACGGCATCCGCGTCGCCGGTCCGCTCCACCCCGCCGAGCAGCACGACGAACTCGTCGCCGCCCAGCCGCGCCACCATGTCCGTGCGCCGCACGCACTGCTGGATGCGCCGGCCGACCTGGTGCAGCAGCAGGTCGCCGAGGGCGTGGCCGTGCTGGTCGTTGACCTGCTTGAAGCCGTCGAGGTCCAGGTAGAGCAGGGCCAGCCGCCGCTGCGCCCGCGTCGCGGTCGCCAGCGCGCGCTCCAGGCTTTCGTCGAAGCGGCTGCGGTTGGGCAGGTCGGTGAGCGGATCGTGCCCGACCAGGTGCTCGAGCCGCGCCTGGTTGCGCTTGCGCTCGATCGCCGCGGCGATCTGGGCCGAGACGAACTCCAGCAGCTGCTTGTCGCGCGCGCTGTAGCGCACGTCGCTGTCGTAGCTCTGCACCGCCAGCGCGCCGATCACGCCCTCCTCGGTGCGCAGCGGGACGCCGAGCCAGGCCTGCGAATCGCGCCCGACCACCGGGTGCAGCGGCGAGGACTGGTCGCCCGGACGCCCCGGCGCCAGCAGCAGCGTCTCGCCGCTGCGGATGACCCGGTTGCTGAGCGTCGACGCGGCCAGCGGCAGCGGCGCCGGCGCCGCGTCGAACTCGTCGACGAAATAGGGGAACTCCACCAGGCCCCGCGCGGCGTCGTGCAGCGCCACGAAGCAGTTGCGCGCCGGCAGCAGCGCGCCGACGATCTGGTGGATGCGCGCGAACAGCGCGGACAGGTCGCCGGACGCGTGCGCGGCCTCGGAGATCGCCAGCAGCGCCGACTGCATCGCCTCGGCGTGGCGCAGCTCGGTCACGTCGCGGCCGACCGCGATGCGGACCCGGTCGTGCTCGGACCAGCGCGCCGACCACTGGATGTCGACCACCCGCCCGTCCTTGCGCACGTAGCGGTTGCGGAAGTGCAGGTGGGGATGCCCGTCCATGATGGCCGTGGCGGCCGCCAGGGTGCGCTCGCGGTCGTCGGGATGGACCAGCTCGATCATGCGGCGGCCGATGACCTCGTCCGCGCGGTAGCCGAAGATGCGCTCGTAGCCGGCGCTCACGTAGACGTAGCGACCCTCGCCGTCGACCACGCAGATCGCGTCGAGCAGCAGGTCCATGACGGTGGCGAGCGGGAGCGGTGCGATGTCCATCTGGGTCCGGCCCGCGGCGGCCCGGTCGATCTGGAGGTTCGGCGATGGGGAATTCTATCCTTGCCCAAGCAAGAGGCGTGCCGGGTCGCGGGATTTTCCGGCTTCCCTGATCGTCCCGCGGGAAGTGGCTTCAGCCGCGAGCCCTGCTCTGGCCGGAAAGCTCGCCGCTGAAGCCCCTCCGACGCGTCCCACGTGTCCGGTCAGCCTTCGACCGGATACAGCCCGTCGGCGTAGGCGCCGGCGTGGTAGCCCTTGACCCCGATCGCCTGCGCCAGCGCGCTGCGCGGGTCGGTGCCGGCGCGCAGGCACCCGATGGCGGCCGCGCAGTCGTGGCGGGGCCGCCAGCCGAGCTCGGCCCCCGCCCCCGCGTTGGAGTAGACGCGGTCGATGGACGGGAACATGCGCCAGCCGCGGCGCCGGTACTCCTCCTCGTAGCCGGGCAGGTGGCGGGCGACGACCGCGGGCGCGTCGCGGCGCAGCTCCGCCAGCTCGTCGCGCGCGAACGGCGTGGTCGCGCTCAGGACGTAGCGGGCGAAGCCGATCCGCGGCGCGTGCTCGACCGCCAGCAGGTGGGCGTCCACCAGGTCCTGGAGATCGGCGCGGCGGTACAGCAGCTCGTTGGCCTTGATGTTGGCGTCGGCATAGGCGTCGCGCAGCGCCGGGTCGTCGTCGGCCTCGGGGAAGAAGCGCGAAGTGCGCAGCACCAGGCAGGCCAGGCCGTGGTTGCGGTGGAACAGCCGGCACAGGTCTTCGGCCGCGGTCTTGGTCGCGCCGTAGATGTTCTTCGCCACCGGCGCGACGTCCTCGTCGATCCACACCGCGGGCGCGCCGTCGGCCGGCCGCAGCGCGTCGCCGAAGGCGCTGGTGGTGCTGGTGAACACGAACGCACGCACGCCGTGCCGCGCCGCGGCCTCGAGCAGGTTGAGCGTGCCGGTGACGTTGGTGTCGACGAAGGCCTGGCGCGGATGCGTGGCCACGTGCGGCTTGTGCAGCGTGGCGGCGTGCACGACGGCCTGGACGCCGCGGCGGGCGAGGGCGGCGAAGGCGCGGTCGACGAAGCCGCGGTCGGCGATGGAGCCGACCAGGTCGGTATGCGGCGAAGGGGCGAGGTCCAGCCCGATCGCCGCGCGGCCCTGCGCGCGCAGCGTGCGCATCAGGCCTTCGCCGAGGTGGCCGGAGCTGCCGGTGACGAGGATGGGCATCGGTCGCCTTGTCGCGGTCGGGAACGCGGATTCTAGGCCCGCCGGGCGGCGGCGGATGCGAGCGGCGCCCGCTTCCGTCGGGGACCCGCTTTTCCCTACGGGAGCGACCTCTTGTGGGAGCGACGGAAGTCGCGACTGCTTCCCCGGCCTGCGAAGTGGCGACTACCGCCGCTCCCGCAAATGCGGGGATCGGCGTCGGCCCGCCTAGATCCGGTTCGCGGCGAGCGCGTCCTCGCTGCCGTCGCGCGCCGGCGCCGCGACGCGGTCGCGGCCCTGGTCCTTGGCGCGGTACAGCGCCGCGTCCGCGGCGACCATCCACCGGCGCAGCGATGTGCCGCGCGTGGCGCCCGCCACGCCGAGGCTGACGGTGCAGCGCAGGCCGGGAGCGGCCGGGAAGGCGAGGTTGCGCACGTGGGTGCGGATGCACTCGGCCACCGCCATCGCGTGCACTTCGTCGCCGGCCATCGCCACCACGAACTCGTCGCCGCCGTAGCGGCCGGCGCGGTCGTGCTCGCCGATGCAGGTGCGCAGCGCCTGCGCCACGCCGCGCAGCACGTCGTCGCCGACCGCGTGGCCGCGACCGTCGTTGGTCGCCTTGAAGCCGTCCACGTCCACCATCACCAGGCTGGCCGGGCCGAGCCCGTCGCGGCAGCGCTGCAGCAGGCGCAGCGCGTGCTCCTCCCATCGCCGCCGGTTGTCCAGGCCGGTCAGCGGATCGGTGCGGCTGAGCTCGTCCAGGCGCAGGTTCTGGTCGTGCACGCGGCGCACCAGCCGGTAGCCGTTGAGGCTGACCGCGACGGTGTGGATCACCAGGATCGGCATGCAGGCGACGATCACCGCCATGTCGGTGGCCGGCGCGAACGCGAAGCCGGTCCACAGCCCGCCCGCCACGGCCGCGCCCAGCATCCCCGGCAGCGAGCGCCGCCACAGCCCGCGCACGCCGGTGTTGATCTTGTCGACGGTGGCCAGGGTCAGGATCAGCGCGCAGGGCAGCAGGTTGAAGTGCATCAGCGGCACCCACAGCCCGGCGATGGCCGAGTCGACCAGGAGGTTGCGGCGCTCGGTGCGGTCCGGATCGCGGCTGCGCCGCGAAAGCAGGAATGCCAGGTGCGGCCACAGCAGGGCGGTGAACGCCAGCAGCGCCCAGGTCGCGGACGGCGGCTGCAGCTGCCACAGCACCGTGCCCACCGGCAGCGCGGACAGGCCCATGCCGAGGATGCGGAACGGGTACACGGTGCGGTGCAGCGGCTGCGGCCGCATCGCCGCCCCCCGCGGCGCGGCGTCGCCGTGCTGTGGAACCCCGTTGGCCAGCGCCATGCCCGTCGCGCCCCCTGTTGCAACCCCGCCATGATAGCGGCGCCGCGGGGCGGGCGCCCGGTCGCGCGGGCGGGGACCTGCGGGAATTTTTCGCAGCCGGGGCCGCATTCAGCAGGCGCCTCCCGCGCCGTGCGGAAAAGTCCTCAAGAAACCCGACGCGCGGCCGATGCCGTTTGCAGAGGCCCGATCCCGGGCCGGTTTCCTGGAGCCCACTCCGTGCCCGCACGACCTACCGTTCTTCTCTGCGACGATTCGCGCGCCCTGCGCATGCTGACGGCCCGGCACCTGTCCGACGCCGGGTTCGACGTGGTCGCCGAGGCCGGCAACGGTTCCGAGGCGATCGAGCAGTACAAGGCGCACGACCCCGACGTGGTGCTGCTCGACCTGGTGATGCCGGAACTCGAAGGCAGGCAGGCGCTGCAGGCGATCCTCTACCACGACCAGGACGCGAAGGTGGTCATCCTCAGCTCGCTGGGGGCGCAGTCCGACGTCGAGGACTGCCTGCGCCTGGGCGCGGCGTCCTACCTGCACAAGCCCATCGATCCGGAAGCCATGGCGCGCGTGCTGCGCCAGGTCGTCGGCTGAACATCCAACGCAACGAGGCGAACCGCGATGGCGGCGAAGTTCCTGGGCCAGATCCTGCTCGAGCAGGGCATGATCGACCGGCAGCAACTGCTCGACGCGCTGGACGTGCAGCGCAAGTCCAACCCGAAGCTCGGCGAGCTCGCCCAGTCCATGGGCATGCTCGACTACATCCAGGCCGCGCGGATCAACGACCGCCAGCGCCGCGAGGACAAGCGCTTCGGCGACATCGCGCAGGAGATGCGCCTGCTCACCGCGGCGCAGGTGGACGCGCTGCTGGCGCAGCAGAAGGCCAGGCGCAGGCTGATCGGCGACATCCTCGTCGAACGGGGCGTGCTGAGCCGGGACCAGCTCGCGCAGGCGCTGTGCGAGCAGCACGGCGACCGCGAGGATGCCGCCCAGTCCCTGGCGCTGGGCATCGCCGGCCATCGCGCGGGCAGGGTGATGGCGCCGGCGATCGACGCCTGCGCGCGGCTGCTTCCGCGGTTGCTCGGCACCCATTGCCGGTTCTCCGGCCTGGTGGCGTCCGCGGATGACCTGGAGGGCTTCGAAGTCAGCGCGCGGGTGCAGGTGAGGGCGGACCGGGTGCTGTGGCTGGGACTCGCCGCCGACCGCGCGACCACCACCGCCGTTGCCGCCGCGTTCCTGTCGATGCCGGTGTCCGAATGCGACGCCGCCCTCGGGGAGGACGCGCTCGGTGAACTGGTGAACGTCCTGGTCGGCCATCTCGCCAAGGACCTCGTCTCGGACGCCAGCGACCATCGCGTGCTGCCGCCGCAGTTCGGCCCGTCCGCCGCGGAACTCCTGGCCGCCGGGCCCGGCGCCCTGGCGGTGGTGCTGGCCACGGGCCTGGGACCGCTGGCGCTGCTGGCGTCGGCCTGAGCGGTCGCCGGGCGCGCTGTCCGGCCGGAAATCGTGCGGATACACTCGGCCTCCGACCGGGAGGGCGCGATGGCGACGATCGTGGGATTCGCGGGCAGCCTGCGGCGCGGCTCGTTCAACGGCGCGCTGCTGCGCGCGGCAGCGGCGTCGGCGCCGGCCGGCAGCAGGATCGAGGTCGCCTCGATCGCGGCGTTCCCGCTCTACAACGCCGACGACGAGTCCGCGCACGGCGTGCCGGCCGAGGTCGCCGCGCTCAAGGACGCGATCGCCGCGGCCGACGGGCTGCTGATCGCCACGCCCGAGTACAACAACAGCATCCCCGGCGTGGCCAAGAACGCGATCGACTGGCTGAGCCGGCCGGCGGCGGACATCCCGCGCGTGTTCGGCGGCAAGCCGGTCGCGCTCGTCGGCGCGTCGCCGGGCGGCTTCGGCACGATCCTGTCGCAGAACGCCTGGCTGCCGGTGTTGCGCACGCTGGGCGCGAGGTTCTGGAGCGAAGGGCGGCTGCTGGTGTCGCGCGCCGGCGGCGCGTTCGATGCGCAGGGCAACCTCGTCGATGCGCGCGTCGAGGACGCGCTTCGGCAGTTCGTCGCCGGGTTCGCGGGGTTCGCGGAGGCGCAGCGCGGGTAGGGGCGCTGCACGGCTGCGTGCGGTGCGTGGCCGGGTCCACAATGGGATCCTCGTCCCCCGCGCGCCCGAGGCTTCCTCCATGGCCCATGCCTTCGATCCCATTCTCGACCGCGCCCGAGCGCACGCCGCCGCCTGGCTGCGCGAGCTGCCTGTCCGCCACGTCGGCGCGCGCGCCGGTCGCGACGACCTGCTGGCCGCGCTGCAGGTGCCGCTGCCGGCCGACGCGGAGGATCCCGGCGCGGTGATCGACCTGCTCGCCGCGCAGGGCGCGCGCGGCGCGGTCGCCAGCGGCTCGCCGCGCTACTTCGGCTTCGTCATCGGCGGCAGCCATCCGGTCGCGCTCGCGGCCGACTGGCTCACCGCGGCCTGGGACCAGAACGCGGGCATCTTCGCGACCTCGCCGCTGTCCTCGGTGGCGGAGGAGGTCGCCGGGCGCTGGCTGCTCGAGCTGTTCGACCTGCCGCGCGAGGCGCAGGCCGGCTTCGTCACCGGCTGCCAGATGGCCAGCTTCACCTGCCTGGCCGCGGCGCGGCACGCGGTGCTGCGCCGCGCGGGCTGGGACGTCGAGGCCGAGGGACTGCACGGCGCGCCGCGGGTGCACGTCGTCGCCTCGGCGGAGTCCCACGTCACCATCGATGTCGCGCTGCGCTACCTGGGCCTGGGCACGCGCGCGGTGCACCGCGTGGAAACCGACGACCAGGGCCGCATGCGCGCCGATCGCCTCGAAGCGCTGCTGGCGACGCTGCAGGGCCCGATCATCGTCTGCGCGCAGGCCGGCAACGTGAACACCGGCGGCTTCGATCCGCTGCGCCGCATCGCCGCGCTCGCCGCCGCGCGCGGCGCGTGGCTGCACGTCGACGGCGCGTTCGGACTGTGGGCGCGCGCCAGCGCGGCGCACCGCGCGCTGGCCGACGGGATCGAGCTCGCCGATTCCTGGTCCACCGACGCCCACAAGTGGCTCAACGTGCCCTACGACTGCGGGGTGGCGATCGTCCGCCACGCGCAGGACCATCGCGCCGCGATGACTTCCGCCGCGGCCTACCTGATCCAGACCGGCGGCGTCGAGCGCGACGCGGTCGACTGGGTCCCGGAGTTCTCGCGCCGCGCCCGCGGCGTGCCGGTCTATGCGGCGCTGCGCGCGCTGGGGCGCGCGGGCGTGGAACGGCTGGTCGACGGCAACTGCGCCTGCGCACGCCGCTTCGCCGAGCTGCTCGCCGCCGAGCCGGGCGTGCGCGTGCTCAACGAGGTGGTGCTCAACCAGGTGCTGGTGCGCTTCGGCGACGACGACGGGGCCACCCGGGCCGTCATCGCCGGGGTGCAGGCCGACGGCACCTGCTGGCTCAGCGGCACGACCTGGCACGGCAAGGCGGCGATGCGCATCTCGGTGTCCAACTGGGCGACGACGATGGACGACGTGGCGCGCAGCGCGGCGGCGATCCTGCGGGTCCATCGCGGCCGCTGACGGCCATGGCCGGTTCCGTCACGCGTCGCGATTCCCGGCCGGCTTGACCGGGATCAACGCGGCCGCGCCGCACACGCACGAGCATGGCGGCATCCGGCAGGCGCGCTGCCGCGTCGGGAGCCGGCCTTGGAATTCCACATCCGACTGGAGGGCGACGCACCCGACGTGGACGCGCTCGGCGAAGCGATCCGGCGGCTCGATCCCGCCGCGCTCGTCGACATCGATCCCGCCGGGCAGGTCGTGCGGGTGGCCGCCGCGCTGCGGGCTTCCGAGCTGGTGCGCACGCTCGACGAGGCCGGCTGGCCGGTGCCCGATGCGCGGATCCGGCAGCTGCCGTCGATCTGCTGCGGGGGCTGCAGCGGCTGAAGCGCGCAGGCCGGTGCGCATCCGGCCGCCTCCGCCGCGTGCAATGGACGGTCAGCCGCGCGGCTGGCCCGAGGCCGGCCCGCGCGGATCGCCGGCGCGCGCGGGCGTCGGTCCGGTCACCTCGGGCCCGCCGAGCGCGCGCGCCCGCGCCAGCGAGCGGTCCGCGCGGCGGGTATCGCCGGCCTCGCGGTAGGCGCGGGCCAGGGCGAGGTGGAAGCGGTACTCGTGCGGCATCAGCCGCGCCGCGCGGCGGAAGTGCTCGATGGCGCTCGCGATGTCGCCGGCCCGCTCGTAGTCGATCGCGAGCAGGAAGTGGTGGAACGGGTCGTGGCGCTGCACGCGTTCGAGCCGCTCGCGATAGCCGGCGAGCTCGCGCGCGTCGCCTTCGCGGTCGAGCAGGCCGACCATGTTGAACAGCGCAGCCGCGTTGTCCGGGTCGAGCTGCAGCGCGCGCGTGTAGCGGCGCTTCGCCAGGCCCCGGTCGTCGCCGCGCAGCGCCACCACGCCCGCGTTGCTCCAGGTGGGCGAGTAGTCGGGATCCTGCGCGATCGCCGCGTCCATGTAGCGGTCGGCGTCTTCGAGCCGGCCCTGTTCCATCAGGACGACCGCCAGGTTGTTGTAGTAGTGCGCGAGCAGTCGCCGGCGTTCGATGCGCGCGGGCGGGTCGCGCTCGATCACCGGCTCGGGCGTGGCGTCGACGCGCCAGGTGCGTCCGCCGATGCGCGCCACCGCGCTGACGTGGTTGGTGCGGTAGAGGGTGTTGTCGCGCAGCTGCCAGGCCAGCGAATCCTCGCTTTCCTGCGGCCAGGCCTCGAGCCCGGCCTCGTCGGCCAGCGCCAGGAACAGCAGCGTGAACGCCACGCAGTTGCCGCGGCGCGTGCGCCAGGCCTGTTCGACGGTGTAGGTCGCATCCCCCTGGTAGGCCATGCCGGCGCGCTGCGGCGAGAACAGGAACCCGACCAGCCGCTGCAGGCGGTCGAGCCGGGAGTGCGACGGTTCGACGACTTCGTCGTGGAGCCGTGCCCGCAGGTCGGGCGGCAACGCCTCGATGCGCCGAGGGTCGGGCGGAACGGCGTCGATCGCCTCGACCGCCGCCGCAGCCGGTGGCGGCTGCGCGGGGGGCGGCGCCGGCGGGGCCTGGAGCGCGAGCGCGGCCGCGATGATCCAGCCGTACATCGGGAATCCTCCACGCCGGTCGGGCGGGAGTACGACACGCGAGGATTCTAGCGCCGCGTTCGCGGTTCCGCTGTGCAGGCGTTGTGCACCCAGTTACAGCCGCCTTCCGGCACCGTCCGCACGACGCCCGACGGCGGCCGGGCGGGACCGTCCCGGCCGGCCGCATCGCCGGCGAGGTGCGCGGTCAGTCCAGCAGCTGGAACCCGATCACCGCCGCCAGCACCGCGGCGAGCAGCGCGTAGTTGCCGTCGTCGTCCCGGCGACCGTAGCGGTAGCGGCCGTAGTAGCCGTCGTCGTAGCCGCGCTGGAATCCCTGGCGGAAGTAGTAGTTGTACTGGCCCTGGTCGATGTAGTAGCCGTTGTAGCCGTAGTTGGCGTCGCCGTAGGCGTAGCTGTCGCGGTAGTCGCTGGCCCAGCCGTCCTCGCGGTCGGCGCGGCCGGCGCGCAGGCCTTCGCGGTAACCGTAGTTCACCGCCTGCCGGATCAGGTCGGCGCCGTAGCGGTTGGTGCGGTACCAGGTGCCGCCGTAGGAATAGCGGTAGCGCACCGGCGTGTAGTAGTACGGGTCGTTGTACCAGTTGTAGCGGCTCGCGGCGAAGCGCAGCTGCTGGTCGCGCAGGCGGTCGTAGTAGGCCTGCTGGTAGCGGTACTGGTTGATGCGGTGCTGCTGGCGCAGGATCAGCGCGCGCTGGTCGGCGGCGCGGCGCTGCATCGCCAGGCGGTCGCGGTGGAAGCGCTCGGCGCGCGCGCGGTCCTCGCGGATGCGGCGCTCCTGCTGCTCGCGCGACAGGCGCGCGCGCCGCTCGTCGTCGCGATGGTCGGCCACGCGCTGCGCGGGCTGGCGCCCGCCGGTCGCGCGCGGCGGCTGGCGATCGTTGGCCAGGCGCTGGCGCTGGTCGAGGCGGTCGCGCGCTATGCGGCGCTCGGCCTGGCTGCGCGTCGCGGCGTCCTGGCGATCCCGCCGGGCACGCAGCTCGGCCTGTCGCCGGGCGGCCTGGTCGCGGTCGAGCCGCTGCGACTGCTGCGAGCGCTCGCGCTGGGCGCGTTCGCGCGCCTGTGCCTGGCGAATGGCCTCGCCGCGCTGCCCGTCCGCCCGGCGCTGCGCCTGTTCGCGCTGCGCGTTCCGGCGCGCCTGCGCCTCCCGCTGCTCGCCGGCGCGACGCTGGGCCTGCTCGCGTTGCATGGCCTGCTGCCGCTGCGCCTGCTGGCGCTGGGCCTGTTCGCGCTGCGCGTTCCGGCGCGCCTGCGCCTCCCGCTGCTCACCGGCGCGACGCTGGGCCTGCTCGCGTTGCATGGCCTGCTGCCGCTGCGCCTGCTGGCGCTGGGCCTGTTCTCGCTGCGCGTTCCGGCGCGCCTGCGCCTCCCGCTGCTCGCCGGCGCGACGCTGGGCCTGCTCGCGTTGCATGGCCTGCTGCCGCTGTGCCTGCTGGCGCTGCATGGCCTGCTGTCGCTGGGCCTGCGCACGTTGGGCCTGCTCGCGCTGGGCGCGCTGTGCGCTCTGGCGCGCCTGCGCCTGCCGCTGTTCGCCGGCGCGACGCTGCGCCTGCTGGCGCGCCTCGGCCTGCTCGCGGCGCTGGTCTGCCTGCGCGTGCCTGTCGTCGCGGCCACGGTGGTCCTGCGCCGCCGCGTTGCCGAGCGTGCCCAGCGAGAGCAGGGCGGCGGTGGCGAGCGTCCATGCGGAGTGGCGGGAAAGGAGCTTCATGTCGGTTTCCTTGCGCTGGCTGCAGCGCTGCATGCGATCCGGCATCCACTTTGCGCGCGCGCGATGAACCTGTTCTGAGGGCGCTCCGCGCCATTCAGCGGTCGGAAGGCGTAAGCGTTTACAGGCGGCGGCGCGGGTGGCGCGGCGGCACCGCGTCGTCCCGTCCGGACGGTGCGCCGGCCGTCGTCCGCCGGCTCGCCGGGCAGGGGCCACTTGCGCCCGTCGCGGGAATGGGGCGATGTTGGCGGCCCGCCTGCGGGTCCGCCGCGGCGTCCGTCCCTGGAGCCCACGATGCCCCGCACCCCGATGTTCGCGCTGGCCGCGCTCGCCCTCGCGCTGGCTGCCTGCAAGCCCGCCGGCGAGGCATCGACTCCGGCGGCGGCACGCGCGCCGGAGACCGCGGCCCCCGCGCCGCGCGTGCTCGCCGCCGACACGCCGAGCACCACGCCCGACGGCAATGCCTTCGTCGCGCCGGCCGGCTGGTCCCTGGAGACGAAAGGGGCCTCGGTGGTCCTGACCGCGCCGGAAGGCGGCTCGCGCATCGCGCTGGTGGACGTGGACGGCAAGGATGCCGATGCCGCCGTCGCCGCGGCCTGGGCGGCCTACGACGCCGGCGCGAAATGGCCGCTCAAGCTGGCCACCGACCGGCCCGCGCGCGACGGCTGGGAGCAGGTTCGCAGCTATACCTACGAGACCTCGGCCAACGACCAGCGCGGCGTGGCGGCGCAGGCGATGAAGCGCGGCGACCGCTGGACGGTGGCGGTCTACGACATGGCCAACGCCGTGGGCGAGAAGCGCGGCGCGCAGGTGCAGCTGGTGTTCGACCGCCTGCTGCCCAAGGGCTACAGCCGCGAGTCCTTCGCAGGCAAAACGGCGCACAAGCTCGACGCCGCGCGCGTGGAGCAGCTCAAGGCCTTCGTCGAGGACGCCAGGAAGCAGCTCGACGTCCCGGGCGTGGCGATCGGCATCGTGCAGGACGGCAAGGTGGTGTTCGCCGACGGCTTCGGCGTGCGCGCGCTGGGCAAGCCCGACAGGGTCGACGGCGACACGCTGTTCATGATCGCCTCCAACACCAAGGCGATGACGACCCTGATGCTGGCGAGGCTCGTCGACGCGGGCAGGTTCGACTGGGACACGCCGGTCACCAGGATCCTGCCGGAGTTCAGGCTGGGCGACGCGGACACCACCCGCCAGGTGCTGGTGAAGCACCTGATCTGCGCCTGCACCGGCCTGCCGCGGCAGGACATGGAATGGCTGTTCGACAGCGAGGGCGCGACGCCGGAGTCGGTGATGAAGTCGCTGGCGACGATGCAGCCGACCAGCCGCTTCGGCGAACTGTTCCAGTACTCCAACCCGATGGCCGCCGCGGCCGGTTTCGCCGGCGGCCACGTGCTGTACCCGGACAAGGAACTCGGCGCGGCCTACGACGCCGCCATGCAGTCGCAGGTGTTCGATCCGCTGGGGATGAAGTCGACGACCTTCGACTACGCCACGGCCCTGCGCGGCGACCACGCGATGCCGCACGGCTTCGATGTCGACGGCCGCACCGCGCCGGCCAGCATGGACCTCAACTACACCATCGTCCCGGCCCGTCCGGCCGGCGCCGCCTGGAGCAGCGTCGACGACATGCTGCGCTACGTGCAGATGGAGCTGGACAAGGGCGTCCTCCCGGACGGCAATCGCTACATCGGCGAAGGCCCGCTGCTGGAGCGCCGCAGGCAGCAGGTCGCGCTAGGCAACGACGCCAGCTACGGCATGGGGCTGATGGTCGACCGCACCTGGGGCGTCCCGGTGGTGCACCACGGCGGCGACATGATCGGCTTCCACTCCGACATGATGTGGCTGCCCGACCAGGACGTCGGCGCGGTGATCCTGACCAACTCCGACCCCGGCGTGTACATCCGCGGGCCGTTCCAGCGCCGGCTGCTGGAGGTGCTGTTCGACGGCAAGCCCGAGGCGGCCGAGAACGTCGCCTCGCAGGCGAAGCGGCTGAAAGAGAACATCGCGGCCGAGCGCAAGCGCCTGGCCGTTCCCGCGGACGCGGCGACGGCGGCGAAGCTCGCCGCGCGCTACCACAGCGACGCGCTCGGCGACATCGCGGTCTCGCGCCGGGGCGCGGCGACCTGGTTCGACTTCGGTGGCTGGAAGAGCGAGGTCGCCTCGCGCAAGAACGACGACGGCACGACGTCGTTCGTCACGGTGTCGCCGGGCGAGGACGGCTTCGAGTTCGTGGTCGCCGACAAGGGCGATGCGCGCTCGCTGGTGCTGCGCGACGCGCAGCACGAGTATTCGTTCGACGAAGCGAAGAGCGGGATGGCGGATTGAACGGCTGCGGTCGGTGGAGACCGGAGCCGGCGGGCGCAGGGCGCTGCAGGCACGAAGCGATCATCAAGCTCGTCCCCGCGAAGGCGATGGGGACTTCTCGACGGCGCGGAGCGCTGGTCGTCCACGGACGTTGTCCGTCGTCGAAAGCCGGATCCTTGGACTGGTTCTCCGCCCGGTTCCGCGGCTGCGGATCGCCGGCTTGCCGAAGAACCAGGTTCGGCTTTGCGCTTGCCGATCCCTGCACAAGTCGCAACGCCGGGTGCGAATGGCCTTGGGTGCGAAATCACGGCGGAGGCGTCGGCCGACGGCCGGCGCCGGAGGACATTCGCACCCAAGGCCATCCGCACCCGGCGCCCA
>JAYRKR010000159.1:0-1837 GCA_041905645.1 Luteimonas sp. | reverse complement strand
CGTCCTTCTCCAGATGCACGGCCAGCGTCAGCGCGTCGGGGTCGAGGACGAGGCGCGTGATCTGGCCCACCGGCAGCGGCTTCTTGCGCAGCCGCGCGAAGGCGCCCACCGCGCGCACCAGTTCGCTCTCGCGGAAGAAGATCAGCCGGTATTCCCAGATGCCGGCGGGCAGTCCCGTCTTGGCCATTGTCAGCGCCTCGCCATCTCGAGCGCGAGGAATTCGGCCGCTTCGGGCCCCGCGATGTGGACGACCAGCGCCAGACGCTTGTCGAGCAGGTAGACCTGCTTGTTCGACTTGAGCGGCAGGCGGATGCCCTTGTCCTTGCACGCGAGGATCATCGCGGCCGACAGCGTGTCGCGGTCGAAACGGTAGCGCTCGGGCCGGCCGCCGCTGGGCGATTCGAACACCAGTTCGCTGTTGAGCGATTCGGGGTCGATCTTGAATTCGTCGGGCGCGCGCAGCGGCACGGCCTGCCCGCGCTTGCGCTGGTAGACCACGAGACCTTCGCGCACGTCGCGCCACGAGAAGAGAATGCAGCGATACTCGCTCGCCATGGACCCCAGCTTCCCCCAGGGACCGGAATACCCCGGATAACCGGAGGACGCAACGAGCCGGCACAGACATCCCGGTGCACCCGTCGGGCCGCCCGCCTATAGTCGCGGCGGGAGCCGCCATGACCGACCGCCGCACGCACTGGGACGCGACCTATACCGCCAAGGACGAGACGGCCGTGAGCTGGTTCCAGCCCGCTCCGGAACGTTCGCTCGACCTGATCGGGCGGTGCGCACCCGCACGCACGGCGGGCATCCTCGACGTAGGCGGCGGCGCCTCGCGGCTGGTCGACAGGCTGCTCGCCGGCGGCTGGTCGGACGTGAGTGTCCTCGACATTTCGGCGGTGGCGCTCGACAAGGCGAAGGCGCGGCTCGGCGCCGCGGATGCGGCGCGCGTGGGCTGGATCGTCGCCGACGCGACCGCATGGGACCCGCCGCGGCGCTGGGACCTGTGGCACGACCGCGCGGTGTTCCATTTCCTGACCGAGACGCACGCGCAGGACGCCTATCTCGAACGCCTGCGCCGGGCGCTCGTGCCCGGCGGCGCCGTCGTGATGGCGACCTTCGCGCCGACGGGGCCGGAAAAATGCAGCGGCCTGCCCGTGCGCCGCTACGATGCCGCCGGCCTCGCCGCGCGGCTGGGGGCGGATTTCGAGCCGGTCGCCCAAGCGAGCGAAACGCACGTCACGCCGTGGGGCGCGACGCAGGATTTCACCTACGCCGCCTTCCGCCGCCGCGCGTGAACCCGGCTATTCGGCCGGGTGCGCCGGGACATCCGCCTTGACGCGCCGGCGCCGCACGAAGCCGCGCACGACCACGTAGAAGACCGGCGTCAGGAACAGGCCGAACACCGTCACGCCGAGCATGCCGGCGAACACCGCCGTGCCCAGCGCCTGGCGCATTTCCGCACCCGGGCCCGTCGCCGTCACGAGCGGCACCACGCCCAGGATGAAGGCGAAGGCCGTCATCAGGATGGGGCGCAGGCGCAGGCGGCAGGATTCGACGACCGCCTGGATCGCGTCCTTCTGGTCGTCCTCGAGCTGGCGGGCGAATTCCACGATCAGGATCGCATTCTTCGCCGCGAGGCCGACCAGCACGATGAGGCCGACCTGCACGAGGATGTTGTTGTCGAGCCCGCGGATCATCACGCCGGCAAGCGCGGAGAGCACGCTCATCGGCACGATCAGCACGATCGCGAAGGGCAGGCCCCAGCTCTCGTACTGTGCCGCCAGCGCCAGGAACACGAACACGACCGCGAGGACGAAGATGTACGCCGCGGTGTTGC
>JAYRKR010000109.1:0-9968 GCA_041905645.1 Luteimonas sp. | reverse complement strand
GAGGAGGCGTCGGCCGCAGGCCGGCGCCGGGGGACATTCGCACCCAAGGCCATCCGCCCCCGGCGCCCCGTCCATTCGCCAGTCGAAAATGGCATAAAGAAAAAGCGGGCCGAAGCCCGCTTTCCCGGTATCCCGCGATGTCGCCCGGCTTACGCGGCCGGCGCGCCCTCGCCTTCCTCGACCGCCTTCATCGACAGGCGGATGCGGCCCTGCTTGTCGACCTCGAGGACCTTGACCTTGACGACGTCGCCTTCCTTGAGCTTGTCGGAGACCTTCTCGACGCGCTCGTTGGAGATCTGCGAGACGTGCACCAGGCCGTCCTTGCCGGGGGAGATGGTCACGAACGCGCCGAAGTCCATCAGCTTGACCACCTTGCCCTCGTAGATGCGGCCCGGCTCGACGTCGGACGTGATCTGCTCGATGCGGTCCTTGGCGGCCTTGCCGGCGGCGGCGTCGACCGAGGCGATGGTGATCGTGCCGTCGTCCTGGATGTCGATCTGGGTGCCGGTTTCCTTAGTGATCGCCTGGATCACCGAGCCGCCCTTGCCGATCACCTCGCGGATCTTGTCGGGGTGGATCTTGATGGTGATCAGGCGCGGCGCGAAGTCGGACAGCTCCGGGCGCGGCGCGGTCAGCGACTTCGACATCTCGCCGAGGATGTGCAGGCGGCCCTGCCGGGCCTGGGCCAGCGCGACCTTCATGATCTCCTCGGTGATGCCCTGGATCTTGATGTCCATCTGCAGCGCGGACACGCCGTGCTCGGTGCCCGCCACCTTGAAGTCCATGTCGCCGAGGTGGTCCTCGTCGCCGAGGATGTCGCTCAGCACCACGTACTTGTCGCCTTCCTTCACCAGGCCCATGGCGATGCCGGCCACCGGCGCCTTGATCGGCACGCCGGCGTCCATCAGCGACAGCGAGCTGCCGCAGACCGAGGCCATCGACGAGGAACCGTTGGACTCGGTGATCTCGGACACGACGCGGATGGTGTACGGGAACTCCTCCATCGTCGGCATCACGGCGAGCACGCCGCGCTTGGCCAGGCGGCCGTGGCCGATCTCGCGGCGCTTCGGGCCCATCATGCGTCCGGCCTCGCCGACCGAGTACGGCGGGAAGTTGTAGTGGAACAGGAAGTGTTCCTTGTACTCGCCCGAGACGGCGTCGATGATCTGGCCGTCGCGCGCGGTGCCCAGGGTGGTGACCACGATCGCCTGGGTCTCGCCGCGGGTGAACAGCGCCGAGCCGTGGGTGCGCGGCAGCACGCCGACCTTGGTGGCGATCGGGCGCACGGTGTCGAGGGCGCGGCCGTCGATGCGGACCTTGGTGTCGAGCACCGAGCCGCGCATGGTCTGGTACTCGAGCTCGCCGAACTCCTTGCCCAGGTCGGCCGGGTTCCAGCCCTCGGACTCGGCGCGCGGCGCCAGCGAGGCCAGAACGTCCTTCTTGATCGCGGAGATCGCGTCGCGGCGCTGCAGCTTGTCGCGCACCTGGAAGGCCTCGGCCAGCTGGCCGCCGACGGCTTCCTTCAGCGCGGCGACCAGCGCCTCGTTCTTCGCCGGCGCCTGCCAGTCCCACGGCTTGGTGCCGGCCTCGACGACCAGCTCGTTGATCGCGTTGATCGCGACCTGCATGTGCTTGTGGCCGAACATCACCGCGCCGAGCATCACGTCCTCGGACAGCTCGTCGGCCTCGGACTCGACCATCAGCACGGCCTGCGAGGTGCCGGCGACGACCAGCTCGAGCTTGGAGTCCTTCAGCTCGCTGGCGGTCGGGTTGAGCAGGTACTGGCCGTCCTTGTAGCCGACCTTGGCCGCACCGATCGGGCCCTGGAACGGGGCACCGGTGAGCGCCATCGCGGCCGAGGCGCCGATCAGCGCCGGGATGTCGCCGTCCACCTCGGGGTTGAGCGACATCACCGTGGCGATGATCTGGACTTCGTTCCTGAAGTCCTCGGGGAACAGCGGGCGGATCGGGCGGTCGATCAGGCGCGAGGTCAGCGTCTCCTTCTCGGTCGCGCGGCCTTCGCGCTTGAAGAAGCCGCCGGGGATGCGGCCGCCGGCATAGAACTTCTCCTGGTAGTCGACGGTGAGCGGGAAGAAGTCCTGCCCTTCGCGCGCGGTCTTGTTGGCCACGGCGGTGACCAGCAGCACGGTGCCGTCGACGGAGACCACGACGGCGCCGCCGGCCTGGCGGGCGATCTCGCCGGTTTCGAGCGTGACGGTCTGGTTGCCGTACTGGAAGGTCTTGGTAACTTTTGCCACGTGTGAATTCCTTGGATGTCTCTTGCGATGAACCGGCTGGGGACCCTTGCCCCCTGCCGGGCAGGCCGCGCTTCGCGACCCGAAAAAGAACCGCGGCGCATTGCTGCGCCGCGGTCGGGTGCGGGATCAGCGGCGCAGGCCGAGCTTCTCGATCAGGGCCTTGTAGCGCGTCGCGTCCTTGCGGTGCAGGTAGTCGAGCAGGCTGCGGCGGCGGTTGACCATCTTGAGCAGGCCGCGACGGCTGTGGTGGTCGTGCTTGTGGGCCTTGAAGTGCTCGGTCAGGTGGGCGATGCGCGCGCTGAGCAGGGCGACCTGGACTTCCGGCGAGCCGGTGTCGTTGTCGGCGCGCTTGTGTTCGTTGATGACGGTGCTGGTGTCGATGGACATGGGTGTTGCCTCTGGTAGATGCGTGGCCTGCAGGAACGTGGCCATGCCGCTGGCATGGTCCCACGCACCGCACGGCTCGCCGTTTGCTGGGAAGGTTGGTGCGGAAGTGCTTGAAAAAGCCGCAAAATTGTAGCGGCTGCCGGTCCCGGCGACAAGCTCAGGCGGCGCCGATCCGCGCCGCGGGCTGGGCGCATGCCCAGCTGAACATGCGTTGCGGGCGCAGCCGTCCCTCGTCGTCGACCTCGCCCAGGCCCAGCGCCCGGCCGGCGGGGTCGAAGATGGCCACCGCTCCGGGCGGATGGAAACGCCCGGCGACGCCCTGCCCGTAGGCCAGCCTCGCCGCCTGGGCGGGGTCGACGTCGACGTGGGGCCACGAGGCCATGCCGCTTTCCACCGGCAGCAGGCACGCGTCCAGGCTGGCTTCCCCGCGCCCTGCCAGCGCCTGCAGGGCCTCCAGCGTCCATAGCCGGGGGTCGCGGAAGGGGTCGACCCACAGGCGCCGCAGCTCGGCGATGTGGGCGCCGCAGCCCAGCGCCTCGCCGAGGTCGCGGACCAGGCTGCGCACGTAGGTCCCCGAGCCGCATTCCACGTGCAGGCGCAGCAGCGGCTCGCCGGCGTCGAGCAGGTCGGCCGCCGACTGCAGCTCGAAGGCGTGGACGTCGACCTCGCGCTCCTCGACCTCGACCGCCTCGCCGCGCCGCGCCTTGGCGTACAGCGGCTCGCCGCCGCGCTTGAGCGCCGAGTAGATCGGCGGACGCTGGCGGATGCGGCCGCTCAGGCCGCGCAGCGCGGCGTCGAGGGTGCCGATGTCCAGCGCCGGCACCGGCCGCTCGCGCAGCGGCCGGCCGTCGGCGTCGTCGGTGTCGGTGGTGACGCCCAGCCGCGCCACCGCGTCGTAGGCCTTGCGCGCGCCGAGCAGGCCGCCCGCGATCTTGGTCGCCTCGCCGAAGCACACCGGCAGCAGGCCGGTCGCGAGCGGGTCGAGGCTGCCGGTGTGGCCGGCCTTCTCGGCGCGGAACAGGTGGCGGACGCGCTGCAGCGCCTGGTTGGAGCTCAGGCCGCGCGGCTTGTCGAGCAGCAGGATGCCGTCGAGCTTGCGGAACCTGGTGCGCGGCGGTTTCGTCATGCGGGGATTGTAGGGGTTGCAGCGCCTGCCGATTTCCCTGGCGGTCGGCGCTACTGATGTCGCGACCTGATCTCGACGCGGGAGCGGCGGCGAATGCCGTCGCTCCTACAAGTCGTTCCTGCGAGCAGCCGGGCACACGGCCAGTCCGCCGCGCGGGCAGGTCAATCTTCGCCCGGCTCCGGCTCGTCGCGCAGCAGCTGCTCGATGCGCTCGCCGCGGTCGACCGAGTCGTCGTAGTGGAAGTGCAGCTCCGGCACGTGCCGCATCTTCACCGCGCGCGCGAGCCGGTAGCGGATCTCCGGCGCGACCGCCTTCAGGCCCTTCAGCGCCTCCGGCGCGCGCTCGGCCTGCAGGGCGGTGAAGAACACCTTGGCGTGCGCCATGTCGCGCGTGACCTCCACGTCCGACACGCTGACCGACGGCAGCCCGTGCTCGGCCACCGCCTCGCGCACCAGCGTGCCCAGCTCGCGGCGGAGCTGGGCGGAGACGCGGTCGGTGCGGTGGAAGGCCTTGGTCATGGGGCTAGGAGTGAGCGGAGAGAAGTGAGGAATGAGAGAAAAGCGGGGAGACGAGGAGTGAGCGGGGAACGAGGCTTTCGCTCACTCCTCACTTCTCTCCGCTCACTCCTGCCCTACAGCGTCCGCTGCACCTCGATCCGCTCGAAGCACTCGATCTGGTCGCCCGGCTGCACGTCGTTGTACTGCTTCACGCCGATGCCGCACTCGGTGCCGCTGCGGACCTCGTCGACGTTCTCCTTGAAGCGGCGCAGGGATTCCAGCTCGCCCTCGAAGATGACGGTGTTGTCGCGCAGCACGCGGATCGGCTTGTGGCGCTTGACCACGCCCTCGACCACCATGCAGCCGGCGACGGCGCCGAACTTGGAGCTGCGGAACACCTCGCGCACCTCGGCCGTGCCGATGATCTCCTCGCGGATCTCCACGCCCAGGATGCCCGAGGCCACCTGCTTCACCTGGTCGATCACGTCGTAGATGATCGAGAAGTAGCGCAGGTCGACGCCGCCGCTCTCGATCACGCGGCGCGCCGACGCGTCGGCGCGGACGTTGAAGCCGATCACCGTGGCCTTGGAGGTCGAGGCCAGCTGCGCGTCGGACTCGGTGATGCCGCCGACGCCCGAGCCGATCACGTTGATCCGGATCTGGTCGTTCGACAGCGCGGTCAGCGCCTGGGTCAGCGCCTGCACCGAGCCCTGCACGTCGGCCTTGATGATCAGCGGCAGGCTGAGCTGGCCGGTGCCCTCGCCCATCTGCGCCATGATGTCTTCCATGCGGTTGCCGGCCTGGCTGACCAGGCGCGTCTCGCGACGCTTGGCATCGCGCTGCTGGGCCACGTCCTTGGCCAGGCGCTCGTCCTCGACCACGACGAAGTCGTCGCCGGCATCGGGCACGCCCGACAGGCCGAGCACCTGCACCGGGATCGACGGACCGGCGCTGGCCGGCTGTCCGCCGTTCTCGTCGAACAGCGCGCGCACGCGGCCGTACTGCACGCCGCACACCAGGTAGTCGCCCTTGCGCAGCTGGCCCTGCTGCACCAGCACGGTGGCGACCGGGCCGCGCCCCTTGTCCAGCGCGGACTCGATGACCACGCCGGTGGCGCGGCCGTCCGGCGCGGCCCTGAGCTCGAGCACCTCGGCCTGCAGCGAGATCGCATCGAGCAGGGTGTCCACGCCCTGCCCGGTCTTGGCCGACAGCTCGACCATCTGGGTGTCGCCGCCGAACTCCTCGGCCACGACGTCCTGCCCGAGCAGCTCGTTCTTGATCCGGTTGGGGTCGGCGTCGGACTTGTCGATCTTGTTGATCGCCACGATCAGCGGCACGCCGGCCGCCTTGGCGTGCTGGACCGCCTCGATCGTCTGCGGCATCACGCCGTCGTCCGCCGCGACCACCAACACCACGATGTCGGTGAGCTTCGCGCCGCGCGCGCGCATCGACGTGAACGCGGCGTGGCCCGGGGTGTCGAGGAAGCTGATGACGCCCTTCGGCGTCTCGACGTGGTAGGCGCCGATGTGCTGGGTGATGCCGCCGGCCTCGCCGGAGGCGACCTTGGTGCGGCGGATGTAGTCGAGCAGCGAGGTCTTGCCGTGGTCGACGTGGCCCATGATGGTGACCACCGGCGGGCGCGACGCCTGCTCGCCCTGGACCTCGCCCACGTGCGCGAGCAGCTCGGACTCGGCGTCGTTGGCCTCCGCGGCGACCGCCCTGTGCCCGAGCTCCTCGGTGACCAGCACCGCGGTGTCGTGGTCGATGGTCTGGGTGATGGTCGCCATCACGCCCATCTTGAACAGCGCCTTGACCACGTCGCCGCCCTTCATCGCGAGCTTCGAGGCGAGGTCGGCGACCGTGATCGCGTCCGCGATCGCGACCTCGCGCACCACCGGCGCGGTCGGCCGGTTGAAGCCCGTGCCCGTGCGCGCCTGGTCCCTGCCCTGGCGCGCGCCGCCGCGCGCCTTGGGGCGTGCGGTCGTGCGGCGCGCGCGCTCGGCCGCGCTCAGGTGCAGCTGGCCGGCAAAGCGCGCGGTGTTGTCGTCGTCCTCGACGCTCGCCACCATCGCATGCGAGCCGCGGGCCTTGTGCGTCTTGTGCGCGCCGCGCTCGTCGCGCGGCGCGGCGGGCTTGGGATGGCCGTGTCCGTGGCCGGCGGGCTTGCGCACGACGCCTTCCTCGTCCGCCGGCACGGCGGCGGCGGCCAGTTCGGCCTGCACGCGCAGCCGCTCGGCTTCCGCTTCCTCCTCCTTGCGCTTGCGCTCCGCCGCTTCCTCGGCGCGGCGCTTGTCCTCTTCGGCCAGGCGCTGCTGCTCGCTGAGGTTGCGCTGCCTGGATTCCTCCAGCTTGCGCAGGATCTCGGTGCGCTCGTCGTCCTCGGTCGCCCGCGCGGGCTGCGCCGGCGCCTGGGCTTCGCCCGGCTTGACCAGCGTGACCTTCTTGCGCACGACGACGTCGACCGTCGCACGGTTCTTGCCGCCGCCGACCGTGAGCTCCTGCTTGCGGCTGCGGCTGAGGGTGATCTTCTTCGGAACGACCGCGTCCTCGGCAGGCTTGTCGGCCTTGCCGTGGGTGCGGCGCAGGAAGCCGAGGAGCTTGACCTTCTCCGTGCTGGTCACGACCTGGTCGGGATCGCTGAACTTCATGCCGGCCTCGGCCAGCTGCTCCAGCAGTTTCTCGACCGGCGCGTTGACCAGTTCGGCAAGCTTGCGGATGGTGGTTTGCTGCGACATTCGGATTCCGTTGTCCTGTGCGCCGGCCGCGGCCGGCGCGTGATGAGCCATTCTAGCGTTTACATGCGCATGGCACCCTTCCGGAGGCCATGGGCCGGGCCTGCTCCCAGGCCTGCGGCCGCGTCAGCCTTCACGTTCGAGCCTTGCGATCTCCTCGGCGCGCGCCGCGAGGATGAGCGCTGCGGCGCGGGCCTCGTCGAGGCCGTCGATGCCGAACTCCACGACCTCGTCCGCGCCCAGGTCCGACAGCTCCTCGCTGGTGCGGACGCCCTGCGCGGCCAGCGCGTAGGCGGTCTCGTCGTCCATGCCCTCGAGCGCGAGCAGGTCCTCGGCCGGCGCGTTCTCGTCGAGCTCCTCCTCGACCGCGAGCGCGTCGTTGAGCAGGGCGTCGCGCGCGCGGGCGCGCAGCTCCTCGACGATGTCCTCGTCGAAGCCCTCGACCGCGAGCAGCTCGCCGACCGGCACGTAGGCGATCTCCTCCACCGTGGTGAAGCCCTCCGACACCAGGATGCCGGCGATCTCCTCGTCGACCTCCAGCTTGTCCATGAACAGCTGGCGCGCCGCGGCCTGCTCGGCCTCCGACTTCTCGGCGACCTGGTCCTGGGTCATCACGTTGAGCTGCCAGCCCGCCAGGCGGCTGGCCAGGCGCACGTTCTGGCCGCCCTTGCCGATCGCCTGCGCGAGGCGGTCCTCGGCGACCGCGAGGTCCATCGAGTGCTTTTCCTCGTCGACGATGATCGACTGCACCTCGGCCGGCGCCATCGCGTTGATCACGAACTGCGCCGGGTTGTCCGACCACAGCACGATGTCGACGCGCTCGCCGTTGAGCTCGTTGCTCACCGCCTGGACGCGCGAGCCGCGCATGCCGATGCAGGCGCCGATCGGGTCGGTGCGAGTGTCGTAGGCGACCACGGCGATCTTGGCGCGGTCGCCCGGGTCGCGCGCGCAGGCCTTGATCTCGACCAGGCCCTGGCCGACCTCGGGCACCTCGAGCTTGAACAGCTCCATCATGAATTCGGGCGCGGCGCGGCTGATGAACAGCTGCGGGCCGCGCGGCTCGCTGCGCACGTCGTACAGGTAGCCGCGGATGCGGTCGCCGGCGCGCACGACGTCGCGCGGGATCGCCTTGTCCTTGGGGATGAAGGCCTCGGCGTTGCCGCCCAGGTCGACGTAGACGTTGCCGCGCTCCACGCGCTTGACGATGCCGGTGACCAGCTCGCCGACGCGGTCCTTCCACTGGTCGACGACCTGGGCGCGCTCGGCCTCGCGCACGCGCTGCACGATCACTTGCTTGGCGGCCTGCGCGGCGATGCGGCCGAAGTCGACGTTCTCGATCTGCTCCTCGATGTAGTCGCCGACCTCGACGCCCTCGGCCTCGTCGACCGCGTCCATCAGGCGGACCTGGCGGTCCGGCGATTCCATGACCACGTCGTCCGCCACCACCTCCCAGCGCCGGAACGTCTGGTAGCTGCCGTCCTTGGGATCGATCTTGACGCGCGTCAGCACGTCCTGGTCGAGGTAGCGCTTCTTGGCCGCGGTGGCCAGGGCCGCCTCGATGGCCTCGAGGATCACGGATTCCGGCACGCCCTTCTCGTTGGCGACGGCGTCCACGACCAGCAACAGTTCCTTGCTCATTCTGATAGACCTCTGGATCTCGTTGTTCTTCCACTTCGGCAACAGGAGGCCATGCCTCCACAACCCCGCCAGGCCTTCGGCCTGGCCGCCCCTTGACTCAAGGGGCTGAAAACCGCTGATTCTTCGATTCTTTCGTCCCGTCGGCTACTTCCGGCCGATGGGGCCTTGGATCTCGTTGTTCTTCCACTTCGGCAACAGGAGGCCATGCCTCCACAACCCCGCCAGGCCTTCGGCCTGGCCGCCCCTTGACTCAAGGGGCTAAAAAAAATCGGTCTCGCGGATCATGTCGACCTGAAAAACTTGCTTCCCTTCTCTTCCTGTCCCGGCGGCGACAGGTCAGTTCGGCTTTTCCTTCCGCGCCGCCCTGCCGCCGGGCTTCGCCTTGCCCGGTCGCGCATCGCGCCCGGAGACATCCCTGGCGGGGCCGAACCCGAGCGCCGCCCAGTCCGGCACCAGCCGCGCCTTGTCGATGTTGTCGAAGGCGACCTCGAGCGGCGCGCCGTCGACCTCGAAGGCGATGCGGTCGCCGTCCACCGCGACGATCGTGCCCGTCAGCCTGCGGCGCCCGTCCTGGGGCAGCTTCAGGCCGACCTTGGCGCGCTCGCCGGCGAAGCGGGCGAACTGCTCCGGAGCGAACAGCGGGCGATCGACGCCGGGCGAGGAAACCTCCAGCGTGTACTGGCCGCTGATCGGGTCCTCCACGTCGAGCTGCGCGGACACCTCGCGGCTCACCGCCTCGCAGTCCTCGATGCCGACCTGGCGCTCGTCGCCGGCATCGGCCGGCACGTCGATGTACAGGCGCAGCACCGCGCTGCCGGGGGCCGGCAGGTACTCGGCGCCAAGCAGTTCCAGCCCCAGGGACCGGACGGTCGGTGCCAGCATGCTCGCGATTTGGGTTGCCTTGTCGGTCATCTGCGCCCTGGATCCCGTGCCACGCGTCGCTGTGCCCCGGAAACAACAAGGGGCCCGATGGGCCCCTTGTCCGATACCACTGGATTTCGGCGTCGAGGCTGAAGCGACCTCGAACGAGCCCGACTCGCCGCCATCAAAAAAAGCCTCCTTGGAGGCTTTCCGTCGATCGCGAAAAGCTGGTAGCGGGGGCAGGATTTGAACCTGCGACCTTCGGGTTATGAGCCCGACGAGCTGCCAGACTGCTCCACCCCGCATCAGGCGCGGAATTATGGTGACTGCGGCAGGGGATTGCAAGCCGCCGCGCTTTCGATCCTGAATCGGGGCCCGTCGGGTACCCGCGGCACCGTTTGCAGAGGCGAGTTCGCTGGCTGCGGCTTCGGCTGGATGCGTGAGGGAAGCCGGCGGCCGGGGAGTCGCG
>JAYRKR010000002.1:20314-100264 GCA_041905645.1 Luteimonas sp. | reverse complement strand
CCCATGGGCGCGATGGCCTTCGCCGGTAACGCCATCGCGCCCATGGGGCGCTCCTACGCGGGCTTCGCCGGTGCGAGCGGCCGCTGCTTCACCATCGCGCGCAGCGCGATCGCCAGCACGCCGCCCAGCACCATCGCGCCGCCGATCCACAGCGCCGGGCCCGGGCGGTCGCCCCAGAAGGCGATGCCGAGCAGGACCGCCATCACCGGCGCCAGTAGCATGTAGGGCGTGACCTGCGCCACCGGGTGCCGCTGCACCAGCACGTAGTACAGGCCGTAGCCGAACAGCGACGAGACCAGCGCCGAGTACGCCACGCCGCTCCAGGCCACGGCGCTCGCGGCGCGCATCGCGGCCAGGCCCCCGGGCTCGAAGGCCAGGCTCGCGGGCAGCAGCGGCAGCAGGCCGATCAGCGCCGTCCAGCCCTGCGCGCTGAGCGCGCCGACCCCGTGCAGGCGTCGGGTGGCCACCGTGCCCAGCGCGATCGACAGCGCCGACCCCAGCATCAGCGCGAGCGCCAGCGGCGCCTGCAGCACGGACGGATCGAAGCCGAGCACCAGCACGCCGGCGAAGCTCGAGGCGATCGCCGCGCCGGTGCGCCAGCCGATCCGCTCGCCCAGCAGCCCCCACGCCAGCAGCGCGGCCATCGGCACGTAGCACTGCTGCGCGATCGCCGGCGCCGACAGGCCGGGCGAGAGCTTCAGCGAGGCCATGCTCAGGCCGAAGTTGAGCGCGCCGTTGAACAGCCCCAGCGCCAGCAGCGCACGCCACTGGCCGTCGGCGGGAAGCCGGATCCACGGCGCGACCACCACCGCCAGCAGCGCCAGCCGCAGCGCCGCGAACAGCAGCGGCGGCAGCTCGCGCAGCGCGAACATCGCGGCCAGGTAGCTGCCCGCCCAGGCCAGGCAGACGAGCAGCGCCAGGGCGAGGTCGCGCGCGCCCAGGCCGTGCTGCGGCGGCGCGCTCAGTACTTCAGCCCGAGCTTGCGGTAGGCCTTGGCCAGCACCCAGGCAGGGCCGATCAGCAGGTAGCGCAGGTCGGTGAGGAAGCTGGGCTTGCGGCCCTCGAACAGCTTGCTGTGGCCGACGAACTGCGCGATCCAGGCCACCACGAACACCGCGATGGCGGCGTAGAGCAGGTTGCGGACGCCGTAGGCGTCGTGCACCCAGCGCGTGAACCACGCCATGGCGACGAACACCACCAGCATGCCGGTGCCCAGCGCGCGCGAGGCGCGCCAGTAGAACATCCACGCCGCGAACATCGCCAGCGCGGCCCACAGGCCGGCCTTGAACCAGGTGATCGGCACCGGGATGCACCACAGCAGCGCGATCACGCTCCACAGGATCGCGGGCACCGCGAACACGTGGATCCACTGGTTGGTGTCGTTGCGGTGGTCGCCGGAATAGCTGGCGAACCAGCGGTCGATCGGGCGTTGCGTCGATTCTGCCTGCGCGTTCATGGCGGGGCTCCAGGGCGACCTGCCCAAGCATAGCGCGCCCTTCGCCGGGAGGCGCTTGTGGGAGCGGCTTCAGCCGCGAGCTTTTCCCCCGGGCTTGCACTGGCCTCCTGCAAGAGCTCGCGGCTGAAGCCGCTCCCACAAGGAGCTTCTACGAGGCGTCGGGCAGGAGCATGCGCCAGGTCGCGAGCCAGCGGGCGCCTTCGCGGCGCAGCACGAACAGGTCCTGCCCGGTCGCGGCATGCCCGTGGCCGCCGCGCGTCCACGCCATCTCCCAGCGGTAGCTGGCGACCGCGGTGTCGCCGGAGACGTCGACGCGGTGCGCGGATTCGGCGTAGCGGTCGATCCGCGCGGCGGCGGTGAAGTCGCGGAGGCTTTCGATGCAGGCCTCGCGCCCTTCCAGGTATCCCGACAGGCCGGGCAGCGCCATCACCATGTCCGGTGCGAACAGCGCCGGCAGCGCGTCGAAGTCGCGCTCGCGCCAGGCCGCGGTGATGCGCGCCAGCGCGTCGAGCACGCCCTCGCGCGCGTCGCCGGCGCCCGTTCCGGCCACGGCCTCAGTCCACCGCAATGCCGGCCAGGCGCTGCAGCGCCTCGGCGTACTTGGCGCGGGTGCGCTCGATCACCCCGGCGGGCAGGCGCGGGCCCGGCGCGGTCTTGCCCCAGTCCAGCGTCTCCAGGTAGTCGCGTACGAACTGCTTGTCGTAGCTGGGCGGGCTGGTGCCGACCTCGTACTCGTCCGCGGGCCAGTAGCGCGACGAGTCCGGCGTGAGCATCTCGTCCATCACGTATAGGCGCCCGTCGGCGTCGGTGCCGAACTCGAACTTGGTGTCGGCCAGGAGGATCCCGCGCTGCGCGGCGTAGTCGGCGGCGAACGCGTACAGCCGCAAGGTGGCGTCGCGCACCTGCTCGGCGAGCTCGGCGCCGATGCCGCGCACCATGGTGTCGAAGTCGATGTTCTCGTCGTGGTCGCCGACGGCGGCCTTGGTCGAGGGCGTGAACACGGGCTGCGGCAGCTTCTCGGCCTGGCGCAGGCCGTCGGGCAGGGTGATGCCGCTCACGCGGCCGGTCCGCTGGTAGTCCTTCCAGCCGCTGCCGATCAGGTAGCCGCGCGCGATCGCTTCCACCGGCACCGGCTTCAGCCGGCGCGTCACCACCGCGCGCTGCGCGTAGGGCCCGGGGTCGACGCCCGCCGGCAGCACCGAGGCGACGTCGATGCCGGTGAGGTGGTTGGCGACCAGGTGCGCGGTCTTGCCGAACCAGAAGTTGCTGATCTGGCAGAGCATCTCGCCCTTGCCGGGGATCGGGTCCGGCAGCACCACGTCGAAGGCGCTCAGGCGGTCGGTGGCGACGATGAGCAGTTTCGGGTTGCCCTCGTCGCCGGGCAGGTCGAACACGTCGCGGACCTTGCCGCGGTGGCGGAGGACGAGGCCGGGCAGGTCGGCCTCGAGCAGGGTCGTTGCCATCGGAGGGGGTTGCAGCCTACGGGGGGGCATTGTAGCCACGTGCGGCGGCGGGTGCGGCGGCGTGCCATCCCTCAAGGAAACTTGCTCTGGCTCCCTCCCCCTCAGGGGAGGGCTGGGGTGGGGGTGGGTTTCGGCACGCCGCGGCATGTTCGCGGCGAACACCATCCCCACCCAACCCTCCCCTTGAAGGGGAGGGCTTCAAGGCGGGCTCATGGGGAGGGCCTCAAGGCGCGGGGCTTCGTAAGCACGGCGCGCGCATGCCCTAGAATCCACCCATGAAGCGCTGGTACGGAAAACTGCTGGGCCTGCTCGCCGGTGCGGCGCTGTTCCGCGCCAATCCGCTGCTGGGCGCGCTGGTGGGCGCGCTGATCGGGCATGCCTTCGACGCCGACTGGTTCCGCAGCCCGCGCGAGAACCCCTGGCGCGTGCTGGGCCTGACCGACGAGGCCAACGACGCGGAGGTCGACCTGGCCTATCGCCGCCTGATCGCCCAGTACCATCCCGACCGCCTCGCCGGCGCCGCCGAGGACCTGCGCCGCCAGGCCGAGGCCAAGGCGCGCGAGATCAATGCCGCCTACGACCGCATCAAGACGCTGCGCGGGCGCAGGTAGCCGTCCCATCGCGGCCAATTGGCGCCGCGCGCCCGACGAATCCAGCACGAGAGCCGCCATGCAGCCGACCGTCATCGCCCCGTCCATCCTCTCCGCCGACTTCGCCCGCCTCGGCGAGGAGGTCGACGCCGTGCTCGCGGCCGGCGCCGACTGGGTGCATTTCGACGTGATGGACAACCATTACGTGCCCAACCTCACCATCGGCCCGCTGGTCTGCGAGGCCTTGCGCAAGCACGGCGTGACCGCGCCGATCGACGTGCACCTGATGGTCGAGCCGGTCGACCGCATCATCCCCGACTTCGCCAGGGCCGGCGCCACCGAGATCAGCTTCCACCCCGAGGCCAGCCGCCACGTCCACCGCAGCATCCAGCTGATCAAGTCGCACGGCTGCCGCGCCGGGCTGGTGCTCAACCCGGCCACGCCGCTGGACGTGCTCGACTACGTGCTCGAGGACCTCGACCTGGTGCTGCTGATGTCGGTCAACCCCGGCTTCGGCGGCCAGGCCTTCATCCCCTCGGCGCTGGAGAAGCTCGCCCGCGTGCGCGAGCGCATCGACCGGACCGGCAAGCCGATCCGGCTGGAGATCGACGGCGGGGTGAAGCCGGACAACATCGCCGACATCGCGCGCGCCGGCGCCGACACCTTCGTCGCCGGCTCGGCGGTCTTCGGCCATGCCGACTACCGGCAGGTGGTCGCGCAGATGCGCGCGGCGGTCGATGCGGTGCGCTGAGGCCGGGCCGCGACCGGTCCGGCTCCCGGCGAAAAAAGAGGCCGGCGCGCCCTGTCGCGCCGACCTCCCCGTTAGATTGGAGGCAATCCCGCCTCCGCCGTCCGTCCCTGCTATGGCCTTCGATGCTGGCACCCGAGCATGACCGGCCGATGACACCGCGGGGCCGTCGCGCGCGAGGTCCAAACCGGCTACCCTGTCGCCATGGATTTCCGGGCACACCCGCACCGCGTTCCCGCCGACCTGGGTTGGCGATGGTGGCTTGCAGCCGCCGTCGACCCCGCCCATCCGTCCGCCGAGGAAACGCCGCGTGACCACGCCCGCTCCGCACCCGCAGTCCCCGCCCGCGCCTGATCCGTCCGCCGCCGGCCGCCGCACCCTGGTGCCGGTGGTGCGCGAGGTGCTCTCCGACCTCGACACGCCGCTGTCGGTCTACCTCAAGCTCGCCGACGGCCCGCACACCTACCTGTTCGAGTCCGTCGAGGGCGGCGAGCGCTTCGGCCGCTATTCGATCATCGGCTTGCCGGCGCGGCGGGTCTACGCCTTCCGCGGCAACGCGCTCACGGTCAGCGAGTACGGCGAAACCGTCGAAGCGCGCGAGGTCGCCGATCCGCTGGCCGAGGTCGAGCGGCTGCGCGCGCTGCACGCGGTGCCGAGGGTCGAGGGCCTGCCGGGCTTCAGCGGCGGCCTGGTCGGCTGGTTCGGCTTCGAGGCGATCCAGTACGTCGAGCCGCGCTTCCGCGAGGGCCACGCGCGCGACGAGCTCGGCACGCCCGACATCCTGCTGATGCTGAGCGAGGAGCTCGCCGTCTTCGACAACCTCAAGGGCCGGCTGTACCTGGTCGTGCACGCCGACCCCGCGCAGCCGCAGGCGATGGCGCGCGCGCAGCGGCGGCTGGACGAGCTCGGCCATCGCCTGCGCCACGGCGGCGCCGGCTATCCGGAGACGCTGCAGCCGGCCGCGCTGGACGAGGCCGACTTCGAGTCCGGCTTCACCCGCGAGGGCTTCATCGCCGCGGTGGAAAAATGCAAGGAGTACATCCGCGCCGGCGACGTGTTCCAGGTGGTGCCCTCGCAGCGGCTGAGCGTGCCGTTCCACGCGCGCCCGGTCGATGTCTACCGCGCGTTGCGCGCGCTCAACCCGTCGCCGTACATGTACTTCCTCGACGTCGGCGACACCCAGGTGGTGGGCGCCTCGCCGGAGATCCTCGCGCGCCTGCGCCGCGACGCGTCCGGCCGCGGCACCGTCACCGTGCGCCCGCTGGCCGGCACCCGCCCGCGCGGGCGCACGCCGGAAGAGGACGCGGCGCTGGAGGCCGAGCTGCTGGCCGACCCCAAGGAGCGCGCCGAGCACCTGATGCTGATCGACCTCGGCCGCAACGACGTCGGCCGCGTCGCCGAGCCGGGCACCGTGCTGGTGGGCGAGCAGTTCGTGGTCGAGCGCTACAGCCACGTCATGCACATCACCAGCGAGGTGACCGGCACGCTGCGCGAGGGGCTGGGCTACGTCGACGTGCTGCGCGCGGCCTTTCCCGCCGGCACGGTGAGCGGCGCGCCCAAGATCCGCGCGCTGGAGATCATCCGCGAGCTCGAGCCGGTCAAGCGCAACGTGTACTCCGGCGCGGTCGGCTACCTGGGCTGGCACGGCGACGCCGACATGGCGATCGCGATCCGAACCGCGGTCATCCAGGGCGGCCGCCTGCACGTGCAGGCCGGCGCCGGCATCGTCCACGACTCCGATCCCGAGAAGGAATGGGAGGAAACGATGAACAAGGGCCGTGCGCTGTTCCGCGCCGTGGCGCAGGCGGCACGAGGGTTGTAGTTGCGCGGTTCCTGCCCGCGGCCGCACCGCGGCGACACCATGACGCGAAGGGGAATGCCATGAAGCGAAGGTTGATGGGGTTGGTGATGTCGTGCTTGTGCCTCGTGGCCGGTGCGGTGCATGCCCAGGCGAACGCGCTACCGCAGGCGGGGCACATCCTCGTGTACGGGGAAGCGAAGGCGAGAGCGATCCCGGATCGTTTCAGCATCGGGATGACGTTCACCGCCGTCGATACCAATGCGGATGCGGCGAGGCGCAAGGTGGAAGACAACCTGCAACGCGCGATCGCGGCGCTCAGGGCCGCCTCTGTCCCGGAGGGCGAGATCGTCGCGACCTCCCTTGAGATCGAGCCGAGCACGGAGTACGACAGCGAGCTCCGGAAGCAGGTATTCAAGGGCATCGAGGTGACGAGGAAGCTCTCTGCGCGCTTCAGCGATCAGGCATCGCTGCGCAGGTTCCTGGCCGGACTGGAAACCTCGGAAGAGGTGCAGGTCTCCGGCGTGACCACGGAACTGAGCGACGAACCGTCGCTCCGGCGGCAACTCAGGCAGAAGGCCATCGAGTCGACGCGGGAGAAGGCAGGGGCCATCGCGAAGGCCTATGGCGTTCGCGTAGCCGGTCTGTACAGCGTGTCGGATACGGCGCCGCAGTTCGAATACGGGATCGCCGAAGGCAGCTGGCCCGAGGCCTACCAATGGAGAAACTCCGGCGGGGACGGCACGCTCGATCGCATCGAGGTGACCGGCTCGCGCATTCCCGGGTCCGAGCTCGAGTCGTTCCAGGCCGGCTACGTGGATTTCATCGACAAGATCTACGCCGTATTCCTGATTTCGGACTGACCATGCTGCTGATGATCGACAACTACGACAGCTTCACCTTCAACCTCGTCCAGTACCTGCAGGCGCTGGGGGCGGAGGTGGAGGTGGTGCGCAACGACGCGCTGTCGGTGGCGCAGGTGGCCGCGCTGCGGCCGGAGCGCATCGTGATCTCGCCCGGGCCGTGCACGCCCAACGAGGCCGGCGTCTCGCTCGACATCGTCCGCGAGCTCGGCGCGCGGGTGCCGATCCTCGGCGTGTGCCTGGGGCACCAGGCGATCGGGCAGGCCTACGGCGGCGCGGTGGTGCGCGCCGGCCGGATCATGCACGGCAAGACCTCGGCCATCCGGCACCAGGGGCGCGGCGTCTTCGCGGGGCTGCCGGACGGGTACGAGGCCACGCGCTACCACTCGCTGGTGGTCGACAAGGCCACGCTGCCCGGCTGCCTGGAGGTGACGGCATGGACGGAGAACGAGGACGGTTCGGTGGAGGAAGTCATGGGCCTGCGCCACCGCGAGCATCCGGTGGAGGGCGTGCAGTTCCACCCCGAGTCGATCCTGACCGAGCACGGGCATGCGTTGCTGAAGAATTTCCTGAAGCGGTAGTTCGCTCTTCTCCCTCCCCTTCAAGGAGAGGGCCAGGGCGGGGATGGTGTTCCCGTCCGGCATCGTGAAACCTCCGGGGCGAACACCATCCCCACCCAACCCTCCCCTTGAAGGGGAGGGCTCAAGGTCGAAGACCCATGCCCATCACCCCCCAGGAAGCCCTCCAGCGCACCATCGAGCATCGCGAGATCTTCCACGACGAGATGGTCGACCTCATGCGCCAGGTCATGCGCGGCGAGGTGTCGCCGGTGATGACCGCGGCCATCCTCACCGGCCTGCGGGTCAAGAAGGAAACCATCGACGAGATCGCCGGCGCGGCGCGCGTGCTGCGCGAGTTCGCGCTGCCGGTGCCGGTGGCCGACACCGACCGCCTGGTCGACGTCGTCGGCACCGGCGGCGACGGCGCGCACACGTTCAACATCTCCACCGCTTCGATCTTCGTGGTCGCTGCGGCCGGGGCGCGGGTGGCCAAGCACGGCAACCGCAGCGTGTCCTCGAAGTCGGGCAGCGCGGACGTGCTCGAGGCGCTGGGCGCGGCGATCGAGCTGCAGCCGGCGCAGGTCGCGCGCTGCCTGGACGCGTGCGGCATCGGCTTCATGTTCGCGCCGATCCACCATCCGGCGATGAAGGTGGTGGCGCCGGTGCGCCGCGAGATGGGCGTGCGCACGCTGTTCAACATCCTGGGGCCGCTGACCAACCCGGCCGGTGCGCCCAGCGTGCTGATGGGCGTGTTCCACCCGGACCTGGTCGGCATCCAGGTGCGCGCGCTGCAGGCGCTCGGCGCCCGGCGCGCGCTGGTGGTGTGGGGGCGCGACGGCATGGACGAGCTCTCGCTCGGCGCCGGCTCGCTGGTCGGCGAGCTGCGCGACGGGCAGGTGCGCGAGTACGAGGTGCATCCGGAGGATTTCGGCATCGCGATGTCGGCCAGCCGCAACCTGCGCGTGTCCGGCCCCGCGGAATCGAAGGCGATGCTGCTGGGCGCGCTGGGCAACGAGCCGGGCGTGCCGCTCGAGATCGTCGCGCTCAACGCCGGCGCGGCGCTGTACGTCGCCGGCGTGGTGGATTCGATCGCCGAGGGTATCGAGCGCGCACGCGAGGCGATCGCTTCCGGCGCGGCGATGGCGAAACTGGACGCATTCGTCGAGGCCACGCGGGGGATCGCCGCCGGGCAGTGACCGCCTCGTCGACGGTCTGGACAGGCGTCGCGGATGGGCGGTTGGTGGTAGCGCCGGAAGTCGCGACACCCCGCGACCCGGTGTCGCGACTTCCGTCGCTCCCACAAGAGCCGGTGCCGGTACCGGTGCGCTGATGGCGATCGATGCATAACGGTCGCGGCCGCGGCGTGGCACCATGCCGCCCCGCCGTCCCCTCCCGGCCGCGCCTGCAGCCATCCGCCTCCAGCGAGATCCCATGACATCCTTCGCCTCCCTGCCGAAGCCGCCGTACTACGCGGTCATCTTCAGCTCGCGCCGCCGCGACGGCGACCATGGCTACGCCGCCACTTCCGACCGCATGGTCGAGCTGGCGCGCCGGCAGCCCGGGTTCCTCGGCGTGGAATCCACCCGCGGCGCCGACGGTTTCGGCATCACCGTCGCCTACTGGGAGAGCGAGGACGCGATCCGCGCCTGGCGCCAGCACGCCGAGCACGCAGCGGCGCGCGAGCAGGGCCGCGCGCAGTGGTACGAGCACTTCGAGATCCGGGTGGCGAAGGTCGAGCGCGCCTACGGCTGGGACCTGGACGGCGGCTACCGCCGCGAATAGTGCTATTTTGGCCGCCCGGTCCGGTGCGGCCGCGCGGGAGCGGATGCGCGGCCCTTGCGCGCCGCGGCGGGAACCGGGCCAGCGGCGCCCGCGGGGCGCCGGTCCACCCGCAACGGCCGCGCGGAGCGCGCGGCGCCAGGAGTCAGTGCCGCAATGTGCCCAAGCAGGGTCGCCGAGGGCGAGCAACGAGGCTGGATCGTCCCGATCGGCGGCGCCGAGGACAAGCAGATGCGGCGCCGCATCCTCAAGCGCTTCGTGCAGCTGTGCGGCGGCCGCGACGCCGACATCGCCATCATCCCCACCGCCAGCCGCCTGCCCGACACCGGCCAGCGCTACGAGGAGCTGTTCGACCGGCTCGAAGCCGGACGGGCGCGCGCGATCGGCTTCGCCAGCCGCGAGGACGGCCAGCGCGACGAGTACCTGCGCCAGCTCGAGACGGCCACCGGCGTGTTCTTCACCGGCGGCAACCAGCTGCGCATCTCCACCATCATCGGCGGCACGCCGGCGGCCAGGCTGATCCGCGAGCGCAACGCGCGCGGCGTCCACGTCGGCGGCACCAGCGCCGGCGCCAGCATCCTCAGCGAGCACATGATCGCCTTCGGCAAGGAAGGCGCGTCGCCGCGCGCGGGCAGCGTGCGGCTGGCGCCCGGCCTGGGGCTGACCAACCGCTTCATCATCGACCAGCACTTCCGCCAGCGCGACCGCCTCGGGCGGCTGGTCGCGGCGCTGGCCTACAACCCGTTCGCGATCGGCATCGGCCTGGACGAGGACACCGCGGCGTTCATCGGCCCGGACAACGTGCTGGAAGTCGAGGGCAGCGGCGCGGTGACCGTGGTCGACGCCGGCGGGCTGGAGTTCTCGTCGATGGCCGCCGCCGGCCAGACCCAGCCGGTCTGCCTGCTCGGGCTGGCCGTGCACATCCTGGTCGCCGGCGCCACCTTCGACCTGCATACGCGCCGCGCCTCGCCGGGTACATTGGTCGAGGACAGCCACTGAAGAACGAGGGGAAGTGCCGATGCGTGTCCTGAACCGTTCCGTCTACGTCGGTCCGTCGCTGTACGCGCACTTCCCGGTCATCCGCCTCGAGCTCGACCTCGGGGCGCTGGAAGACTGGCCCACCGCGAGGCTCGGCCCGGCCTTCGTCGACGGCCTGGTCGCGGCGCTGCCCGGCCTGGCCGGGCACGGCTGCTCCTACCGCGAGCCCGGCGGCTTCCTCCGCCGCATGCGCGAGGGCGAGGGCACCTGGCTGGGGCACGTGCTGGAGCACGTGGCGATCGAGCTGCAGAACGTCGCCGGCGAGGACGTCACCTTCGGCAAGACCCGCAGCGTCTCCGACGACCGCCCGGGCGTGTATTCGGTGGTCTACGAGTACGCCCAGAAGGAGGAGGGCATCGCCGCCGGCGAACTGGCGATGAAGCTGCTCGAATCGCTGCTGCCGATGCAGCTGCGCACGCCGGGCGGGCTGCCCGAGGGCTGGGAATGGGAAGCCGCGCGCGACGACTTCATCCGCTACGCGCAGCGCCGCGCGCTGGGGCCGTCGACCGCCTCGCTGGTGCGCGCCGCCGAGCAGCGCGACATCCCCTGGCTGCGCCTGAACCAGCAGTCGCTGGTGCAGTTCGGCCACGGCCGCTACCAGCAGCGCATCCAGGCCACGGTGACCGGCAAGACCCCGCACATCGCGGTGGAGCTGGCCAGCGACAAGGAGGAGACCAACAAGATCCTCGCCTCGCTGGGCCTGCCGGTGCCGCGCCAGGTGCTGGTCACCAGCCAGACCGACGCGCTGAAGGCGGCGCAGCGGCTGGGCGGTTCGGTGGTGCTCAAGCCCTACAACGGCAACCACGGCCGCGGGATCACCATCGACATCCGCGGCGACGACGAGATCCGCGAGGCCTTCAACGCCGCGCGCGAGCACTCGCGCTCGGTGATCGTCGAGACCTTCCAGCCCGGCGACGACCACCGCCTGCTGGTGGTCAACGGCGAGCTGGTCGCGGCCACCCGGCGCACGCCCGGCCACGTCGTCGGCGACGGCGCGCGCACGATCGCGCAGCTGGTGGAGCTCGTGAACCAGGACCCGCGCCGCGGCGTCGGCCACGAGAAGGTGCTCACCCGGCTGGAGCTCGACGCGCAGGCGCAGCTGATGATGGAGCGCGTGGGCCACTCAGCCGACTCCGTGCCGAAGGCGGGCGAGGTCGTCTACCTGCGCTCCACCGCCAACCTGTCCACCGGCGGCACCGCCACCGACGTCACCGACGTCATCCATCCCGACAACCGCGACATGGCGGTGCGCGCGGTGCGCGCGATCGGGCTGGACGTGGGCGGCGTCGACTTCATCACCCCCAACATCGCCGAGAGCTACAAGTCGATCGGCGGCGCGATCTGCGAGGTCAACGCCGCGCCCGGCTTCCGCATGCACGTCGCGCCGAGCGAGGGCACGCCGCGCGACGCCGCCGGCCCGGTGATCGACATGCTGTTCCCGCCCGGCACGCCGGCGCGGGTGCCGATCGCCGCGGTCACCGGCACCAACGGCAAGACCACCACCGCGCGCATGCTCGCGCACGTCGCCAAGATGGCCGGCTACACGCCCGGCCTGACCACCACCGACGGCGTCTACATCGATGGCCAGCGCACGGTGGAGGGCGACATGACCGGCCCGGTGTCGGCGCAGATGGTGCTGCGCGACCCGCAGATCGACTTCGCCGTGCTCGAGACCGCGCGCGGCGGCCTGCTGCGCGCCGGCATGGGCGTGCGCCACGTCGACGTCGGCGCGGTGCTCAACGTCGCCTCGGACCACCTCGGGCTCAAGGGCGTCGACACGCTCGAGCAGCTGGCCGAGATCAAGCGGGTCGTCGTCGAGGTGGCGCGCGAATGCGCGGTGCTCAACGCCGACGATCCCAACGTGCTGAGGATGTCCGGCTACACCGACGCGAAGACGATCTGCTACGTGACCATGAACCCGTCGCACGCGCTGGTGCGCGAGCACATCCGCGCCGGCGGCCGCGCCTGCGCGCTGGAGGCCGGGGTCAACGGCCACATGATCACGCTCTACGACAAGGGCAGCCACATCCCGCTGATGTGGACCCACCTGGTGCCGGCGACGCTCGAGGGCCGCGCGCTGCACAACGTGCAGAACGCGATGTTCGCCGCGGCGATGGCGTTCTCGATGGGCATCAGGCTGGACGCGATCCGGCAGGGCCTGCGCACCTTCGACACCACCTTCTTCCAGGCGCCGGGGCGGATGAACGTGTTCTCCGAGCATCCGTTCAAGGTGCTGATGGACTACGGCCACAACGCGCACGCGGTCGGGATGATGGCCGCCCTCGCGCAGCGGCTCGACGCGACCGGCCGCCGGATCGTGGTGCTCGCGGGCCCCGGCGACCGCCGCGACGAGGACCTGCACGCGATCGCCGAGGCCGTCGCCGGCAAGTTCGACCACTACATCGCCCGCCGCGACGACGCCCTGCGCGGCCGCGCCGGCGACGAGGTGCCGCGGATCATCGCCGCGGCGCTGCGCGGGCTCGGCGTGCCGGAGGCGTCGATCTCGATCATCCCCGACGAGCAGCAGGCGGTCGACGCCGCGCTGCGGATGGGCCGCGCCGGCGACCTGGTGCTGGTGTTCGCCGACGCGCTGACGCGCTCGTGGAAGCAGATCATCAAGTTCAAGCCCGACGGCGGCATGCCCGGGGCGGCCGCGAAGGTTGAGCTGCCGCCGCTGGAGCAGACGCTGGACGAGCGCGCGGTCGCGGCGATGGGCGGCGTGGTGCGCGAGGAGCGCGGGCTGGTCTTCGAGCGCGAGGAAAGCGACTGACGGTCGCGCGCCCGGATGACGACCGACCACGACCCCGCGGCCGAGCCGTACGAGGACTCGCGCAGGCTGACCGGCTGCAACTTCTTCTTCGCGGGCGCGGGCGCGGCGCTGGAGGCGGCGCCCGGGCTGGCGTTCGACGAGGCTGCCGTCGGGCGATGGCGCGCCAACGTCGCTGCCGCGCGCGCTGCGCTGGGCTGGCCGGACGGTGCCGCCGTCGTGCGCCGGCACCCAAGCGGCGTGTCGCTGGCCTTCGAAGCGCCGTTCGACCAGCTCTACGCTGCTACCGAGGTCAACGAATGGGCCTGGGCGGCTGCTCTGCTCCCTCCCGTTCAAGGGGAGGGCCGGGGTGGGGATGGTGTGCACGCTGCAGCGTCGGCACGGGAAACCCATCCCCATCCAAACCCGTCCGGCCCGGCGCAGCGCGCCGGGCGTTCGGTCGGTCCGCGCGGCAGTGCCGCGCAAGCGGACCGCCCTCACCCCCTTGAAAGGGAGGGCTTCAAGGCAAAGGCGCTGCATGCGCCGGGCCACGCGGCCGTGTGGGAACGGGGCTCGGCCTTCCATACCCTGCGCCTGCTCGCCGCGGCCGAGGCCAACCCCGCCCTGGTCGCGCTGCGCGACGCGGCGGCGGCGCACGGCCTGCCGTTCCTGGCCGACGACGACGAAGCCTCCATCGGTATGGGCGAAGGCGGCCGCACCTGGCCCATGGCCACGCTGCCTGCGTCGGACACGGTCGAGTGGGCGCCGTTGTACGCGATCCCGGTCGCGCTGGTCACCGGCTCCAACGGCAAGACCACCACCGTGCGCCTGGTCGCGGCGATGGCGCGCGCGCACGGCTGGCACGCGGCGCACAGCTGCACCGACGGCGTGTTCTTCGACGGCCGGCCGCTCGAGTCCGGCGATTTCTCCGGCCCCACCGGCGCGCGCACCGCCCTGCGCCAGCCGCGCGCGCAGGCGGCGGTGCTGGAGACCGCGCGCGGCGGCATGCTGCGGCGGGGGCTCGCGCTTTGCCGCGCCGACGCCGCGGTGGTCACCAACGTCAGCGCCGACCATTTCGGCGAGTACGGCATCCACGACCTCGCCGACCTCGCCGCGGCCAAGCTCACCGTCGCGCGCGCCGTGCGGGGCGGCGGGTTGCTGGTGCTCAACGCCGACGACCCAGTGCTGGTGCGGCAGTCGGCGGCGCTGGGCGGCGAGCGCGGCTGGTTCGCGCGCGACTTCGACGCGCCGCCGCTGGCCGCGCACCGCGAGGCCGGCGGCGCGACCTGCGGCGTGCGCGATGGCCGGCTGCTGCTGTCGTGGCGGGCCGCGACGCACGATCTCGGGGCGGTGGCGGCGATGCCGCTGACCCTGTCCGGCCGCGCCGCCTACAACGTCGCCAACTGCGCGGCCGCCGCGCTGGCGGCGACGGCGATGGGCGTGGATCCGGCGGCCGTCACGGCCACGCTGGCGCGCTTCGGCGCCGCGCCCGGCGACAACCCGGGCCGGCTGCAGCACTGGCGCCTGGGCGCGCTCGAGGTCTACCTCGACTACGCCCACAACCCGGACGGCCTGCAGGGCCTGCTGCGCGCGGTCGGCGCCGACCGTCGCGGCGGCCGGCTGGCGCTGGTGCTCGGCCATGCCGGCAACCGCGAGGACGCCGACCTGCGCGCCGTCGCGACCACCGCCGCGGCGTTCGCGCCGCAGCTGGTCGTGCTCAAGGACATCGGCGGCTACGAGCGCGGGCGCGCCGCGGGCGAGGTCGCCGGGATCATGCACGCCGCGCTGCGCGCGGCCGGCGTCGACGACGCGGCGATCGAGACCCGGCTCGACGAGGTCGAGGCCGCGCGCCGCCCGCTCGAGTGGGCCCGCGACGGCGACCTGGTCGTGCTGCCGGTGCACGAGCTGGGCGCGCGCGCGAAAGTCGTCGCCTTGCTCGATACACTGCGCGACTCGCACTGGCGGCCCGGCACGGCGCTGCCCGGGCGCCCCCAGGAACCGCCCCCGGAACAAGACGAATGACGCCACCAGCGGGCCCCCGCCCGGACGTGCTGCAGGCGATCCTGCGGCGCAAGCACGAGGAAGTCGCCGAGCGCAGCGCGCGCACGCCGCTGCGCGAGCTGGCGGCGCGCGCGGCCGACGCCCCGCCGCCGCGCGGCTTCGGCGCGGCGATCGAGGCGAAGGTCGCCGCCGGCGCCGCCGCGGTGATCGCCGAGGTCAAGAAGGCCAGCCCGTCCAGGGGCGTGATCCGCGCCGACTTCGACCCGGCCGCGATCGCGCGCAGCTACGAAGCCGGGGGCGCCGCCTGCCTGTCGGTGCTCACCGACGTCGACTTCTTCCAGGGCGCCGACGCCTACCTGCAGCAGGCGCGCGCCGCCTGCGCGCTGCCGGTGCTGCGCAAGGACTTCACCGTCGACCCCTACCAGGTGGTCGAGGCGCGCGCGCTGGGCGCCGACTGCATCCTGCTGATCGTCGCCGCGCTCGACGACGGCCGGCTCGCCGCGCTCGCGGACCAGGCGCTCGCGCTGGGCATGGACGTGCTGGTGGAAGTCCACGACGCGGCGGAGCTCGAGCGCGCGCTGCGCTGTGCGCCCGTCGGCGGCAGGGCGCCGCTGCTGGGCATCAACAACCGCGACCTGCGCACGTTCGCGGTCTCTCTCGACACCACGCTGGCGCTCAAGGACGCGGTACCGGCCGGGCGCCGCGTGGTCGCCGAGAGCGGCATCCTCGGCGCCGCCGACGTGCGGCGCATGCGCGGGGCCGGCGTCGACGCCTTCCTGGTCGGCGAGGCCTTCATGCGCGAGGCCGACCCCGGCGCCGCGCTGCGCCGGATGTTCCCGCCGGCATGAGCGGGGAGCCATGAGCGCCTTCCAGGAAGCCGCGGTGCCGTACCGCCCGCTGGTCGTGTTCGACTTCGACCACACCCTCTACGACGGCGATTCCGGCGGGCACCTGGTGATGTGGCTGATCCGCCGGCACTGGCTGCGCCGGCTGGCCGCGCTGCTGGCGGCGCCGCTGCTGCTGCCGATGGTGGCATGGCTGCCGGCCCGGCGCCGCGGCATCTCCGGCTTCCTGTGGATCGCCACCCTCGGCACCCACCGGCGCGCGGACATGGACGCGCTGATCGACCGCTTCGTGCGCGAGAACGCCGCGCGGATCCGCGCGCGGCTGCTGCCGGCCGCGCTCAAGGTGCTGCACCTGCACCGCAGCCGCGGCGACCGCGTGCTGGTCGCCACCGGCGCGCCGCCGGAGCTGGCGCGCGCGATCCTGGACTTCGTCGCCCACGAGGGCCTGCCGGTGATCGGCAGCCTCGGCAGGCCCTTCCTGGGCGGCTTCGTCACCGACCAGCACTGCCACGCGGCGAACAAGATGCGGATGATCTGGGACGCCGGCTACGACCAGGTCGCGGTCGCCTACAGCGACAGCCGTGCCGACCTGCCGCTGCTGCGGGCCGCGCGCCGCCCGGTGGTGGTCAATCCGAAGGCCGGCGCGGTGGACGCGTTCCTCCGCCTGCTGCCCGCGGGCACCCCGATCCTCAACTGGGGCTGCGCCTCGCGCGCCGGCGCGCCGGACGCGGGCGACCGGGTGCCGGGTGAGCCGGCCTGACGCGGTCGGGCGCGACCCCGCAGCGCGAGGTATGCGCGCGGGTGCCGGAAACGGCGATCGGCGGACCTTGACCCGCCCTAGGCGTCGCCGAGCCGCTTGACGAAGCGCAGCGTGCCGTCGCCGTAGCCGCAGGCGCGGTAGAAGGCGTGGGCGTCGGTGCGCTGCGAGCCGCTGGTGAGTTCCAGGCGCGCGGCGCCGCAGGCGCGGGCGCGCCGCTCGGCCTCGCGCAGCAGCTGCCGGCCCAGGCCGCGGCCCTGCGCCTGCGAGGTCACCACCAGCGCGGTGATCCGGCAGGTCGTCGTGCCCAGCGGCAGGTAGTACATGAAGTCCAGCGCGACCAGGCCGCTGACCCGGCCCTCGCAGCGCGCCACCACCAGCGCCTGGCGGTCGTTGCCCAGGATCGCGGCGATCCGCTCGGCGGCCTCGGCGACCTCGCAGGGATAGCCCATCTCCGACAGCAGCGAGGCGACGTCGTCCGCGTCGCCCAGCGAGGCGCCGCGCAGGTCGGCGTCGGGAAGCGGGGCGCGCGGCGCGAAATGGGTCGACATGCCTGCCGGCGACCGGCCTCAGCGCGTCCCGTACAGCACCACGGTCTTGCCGCGGGCGTGCAGCTTGCCGTCGGCCTGCAGCTTCTTGAGCACCCGGCCGGCCATCTCGCGCGAGCAGCCGACCAGCCGCGCCAGCTCCTGGCGCGAGACCCGCAGCTGGGTGCCGTCGGGGTGGCTCATCGCCTCGGGCTCCTTGGTCAGGTCGTGCAGGGTGCGCACGATCCGGTCGGTCACGTCGAGGAAGGCCAGCCGGCCCGCCTTGCGGCTGGTGTCCAGCAGCCGCCGCGAGAGCTGCGCCCCGATCGCGTAGACGATCTGGGTGGCGTCGCCGATCAGCGAGCCCTCGAACAGCTGGTACAGCCGCTCGTAGCTGATCTCGGCCAGCTCGCACTGGGTGCGCGTGCGCAGGATCACCTCGCGCACGTCCGACTGGATGAACAGCCCCATCTCGCCGACGAACTCGCCGGGGCCGAAGTAGCCCAGCACCAGCTCGCGGCCGTCGTCCTCCTCGGTGATGATGCTGACCGAGCCGCTGATGACGTAATAGAGGGTGCCGGCGGGGTCGCCCGGGCGGAACACGTCGGTCCGGGTGGGGTAGCGGCGGCGGTGGCAGTGGGCCAGCAGGCGCTCGATGGTGGCGGCCGAGGGGGCCAGGGGGTTCGAGCTGCTTCTGTAGTAGGGGTTGATCAGGGCCACGGAAGTCGGATTCATGGGCAGCGTCAACGGGGGAATGGCAGAGAGTAGGCCGTCTCCGTTCATCCGGCAAACTAGGGTTCTCACGGTGGTCGGCCGGTTTGGCGCATAATTCGCCTTTCGCCCGACGGGTAACAGAGGAAATGGCCGACGTGGTCAAGCCGCTTCCGCGCCTCAAGCTGCAGGGGTTCAACAACCTCACCAAGGCGCTGAGCTTCAACATCTACGATGTCTGCTATGCCGTTTCCGAGGACGAGCGGCAGCGCTACATCGAGTACATCGACGAGGAATACAACGCCGACCGGCTCACCCAGATCCTCACCGACGTGGCGGAGATCATCGGCGCCAACATCCTCAACATCGCCCGCCAGGACTACGACCCGCAGGGCGCGTCGGTGACGATCCTGATCTCCGAGCAGCCGGTGATCGAGAAGTCCGCCGCCAAGGGCGTGATCTCCGACGCGGTGGTCGCGCACCTGGACAAGTCGCACATCACCGTGCACACCTACCCGGAGACCCATCCGCAGCACGGCATCGCCACCTTCCGCGCCGACATCGACGTGGCCACCTGCGGGGTGATCTCGCCGCTCAAGGCCCTGAACTACCTGATCGAGAGCTTCGAGTCGGACATCGTCGTGGCCGACTACCGCGTGCGCGGCTTCACCCGCGACATCAAGGGCAAGAAGCACTACATCGACCACAAGATCAACTCGATCCAGGACTTCCTGGCCAAGAACATCAAGACCCGGTACGAGATGCTCGACGTCAACGTCTACCAGGAGAACATCTTCCACACCAAGATGCACCTGAAGGACTTCGACCTCGACCAGTACCTGTTCGAGGAGAAGGCGCGCAACCTGTCCTTCAAGGAGCGGATGAAGGTCGAGGCGCTGCTCAAGCGCGAGATCGAGGAGCTCTTCCACGGCCGCAACCTGGTCGAGTAGGCCGGGTCACGCGCGGTTCGGGCACGGCCTGCCAGACTGGCGGCCGATCGAGACCAGGCGGGACGACCCGCACGCGACGGCCCGGCCCTCGCGAAGATGCAGACCGACGACGGTCCGGTGCGAAAGCCCGGGCCGTCTTCTTTTGGCGGCGGCGGTTCCCGCGAGGCGGGCCCGGCTCGCCGCGGACCGATACCGAGAGGGAGGACAACCACCATGGCCTGGATCCAGCTGCTGCTCGCCGGACTGTTCGAGATCGGCTTCGCGATGGGGCTCAAGTACACCGACGGCTTCACCCGGCTATGGCCCAGCATCGGCACCGTCGTCTCCGCGGCGATCAGCCTGTGGCTGCTGACCCGGGCGCTGCGCGGCATCCCGGTGGGCACCGCCTATGCGGTCTGGACCGGGATCGGCGCGGTCGGCGTGGCCATCCTCGGCATCGTGCTGTTCGCCGACAGCGCCTCGCCGGCGCGCCTGGCCTGCATCGGCCTGATCGTGGCCGGGGTGCTGGGGCTCAAGCTGGCGTCGTAGGAGCGCCTCGTGGGCGCGATGCCCGCCGGGAAGGCATCGCGCCCATGGGGCGCTCCTACAGGCGGTAGGCGACGGTCTTCATCAGCTTCGAGGCGGCGGCCATCAGCGACGGGATGGGCTGCGGCAGGATCCGCGCGCCGGCGGCCTCGGCGTTGTCGGCGTGGCGCGCCTCGTCCGCCTTCATCGTGGCCAGGATCGCGCGGCTGCGCAGGTCGGCCTCGGGCAGGGTCTGCAGGTGTTCGTCGAGGTGGGCCTCGACCTGGCGCTCGGTCTCGACCACGAAGCCCAGGTTCCAGCCGTCGCCGCGCAGGCCGGCCAGGGCGCCGATGGCGTAGCTGCCGGCGTACCAGAGCGGGTTGAAGACGCTGGGGCGGCTGTCGAGCTCGCGCAGGCGGTCGGCGCACCAGGCCAGGTGGTCGGTCTCCTCCTGCGCGGCTTCCAGCAGGTGAGCCCGGGTGGCCGGATCGCGGGCCACCGAGGCCTGGCCCACGTACAGGGCCTGGGCGCAGACCTCGCCGACGTGGTTGATCCGCATCAGCCCGGCGGCATGGCGGCGCTCGGCCTCGTCCAGGGCGACCTCCGGGGTGTCCCCGGCGGGGTTGGGGCGCTCGGCGCCGGGCTGGCCGAGCACCGTCTCCAGGGCGTTCTGGGCGTCCGCCAGCAGGCGGTCGAGCGGGGACAGGGGCGCGCGGGCGGCGGTATGCATGGCGATATTCTGCCGGCAAGGGCGGATGGCTGCAGCGAAGGCGGGGCCGTCGACGTTCCCCCGGGGCGATGGTTGCGACGCGCCGGACAGGCCGGTACAATCCCGCCTCTTTCGTTCCGCAATCGACATCGCGAGGCGAAGTTCCGCCGCGGCAAGCGCCGGAACCAGCCCGACGAACCACCGAGAACCAGTCCGTCATGAAGACTTTCACCGCCAAGTCCGAGACCGTCCAGCGCGACTGGTACCTCGTCGACGCCACCGGCAAGACCCTGGGCCGCCTGAGCTCCGAGCTCGCCCGCCGCCTGCGCGGCAAGCACAAGCCCGTCTACACCCCGCACGTCGACACCGGCGACTACATCGTCGTGATCAACGCCGAGAAGATCCACGTCACCGGCAACAAGCTGGCCGACAAGCAGTACCACCGCTTCACCGGCTACATCGGCAACCTCAAGACCGAGACCCTGGCCCAGGCGCTGGAGCGCCACCCCGAGCGCGTCATCGAGATCGCCGTGAAGGGCATGCTGCCGAAGAACACGCTCGGCCGCGCGATGTACAAGAAGCTCAAGGTCTACAAGGGTTCCGAACACCCGCACGCCGCCCAGCAGCCGCAGCCGCTCGAGATCTAAGACATGGCAACCAACCAGAACTACGGCACCGGCCGTCGCAAGTCCTCCACCGCCCGCGTGTTCCTGCGCCGGGGCACCGGCAAGATCACCGTCAACGACCGTCCGCTCGACGAGTTCTTCGGCCGCGAGACCGCGCGCATGATCGTGCGCCAGCCGCTCGAGCTGACCAAGAACACCGAGAGCTTCGACATCGTCGTCACCGCCTCCGGCGGCGGCACCACCGGCCAGGCCGGCGCGATCCGCCTGGGCATCGCCCGCGCGCTGGTCGAGTACGACGAGTCGCTCAAGGGCGAGCTGCGCAAGGCCGGCTTCATGACCCGCGACGCCCGCGAGGTCGAGCGCAAGAAGGTCGGCCTGCACAAGGCGCGTCGCGCCACGCAGTTCTCGAAGCGTTAAGGCGGGTCCCCCGCAGGAGCCCGCGCACCCGTGCGCGGGCTTTCCGCAAAAGCCCGGTGTTTCGAAGAATCTCCGGGTTTTTGGTAAAATCGGTTGCATAGCCCCGTCGCCAAGCGGTAAGGCACCTGACTCTGACTCAGGCATTCGGTGGTTCGAATCCATCCGGGGCTGCCAATTCCACCGGTCCTTCCGCGAGCAGGCGGGCGGGACCGGACAAGCAGGACACCGCAAGCCCGCCTCGAGCGGGCTTGCGCGTTTCAGGCGCGCCGGCCCGTGCCGGGTGCGGCATCCCGGCTTTCGGAGGCTGTCCCATGGTCGCGATCTTCCCCGCCCCGTCCACGCCCGCCGATGCGCTGCTGCCGACGATGCGCGGGCACGGCTACGCGGTCCTCGCGCCGGATGCGGTGGCCGCCCTGTGCGGCCTGCGGCTCGCGGACCTGGATGCGCTGAAGGGCAGCTGGGACGCGCTGCAGCCCGACCGCTACCTGCTCGACGGCGGCAGCTACCGCCGCCGGCGCCACGCCTGCTTCGTGGTGGCGGGCGATCGCCTCGAGCGCGTCCCGCATCGCGCGCACTGGCAGTCGAAGGACTACAACGCGCTGCACGGCGGCCTGCGGCGCTGGTTCGAGCCGATCGAGGACGCGGTGGCCGGCAGCGCGGCCTGGTCGCGGCTGCTGCTGGGGCTGTCGGCGCAGGTGTCGGCGCTGCGCGATGCGCGGCCGTGGTACGTGGAGGCGCACCAGTTCCGCATCGACACCAGCGACGGCATCGGCCGGCCGACGCCGGAAGGCGCGCACCGCGACGGCGTCGACTTCGTCGCCGTGCTGGTCGTCACCCGCAGCGGCATCCGCGGCGGCGAGACGCGCGTGTTCGACGCCAACGGCCCGGACGGGCAGCGCTTCACGCTGGAACGGCCGTGGTCGCTGCTGCTGCTCGACGACGCGCGGGTGATCCACGAGTCCACCCCGATCCAGCCCGCCCGGCCCGACGGCCACGGCCATCGCGACACCCTGGTGCTGACCTGGCGCGCGGGCGCCTTCCAGGGCGACGATGCGCCGGCCTGACCGGCGGCGGCGCAGCAGCGACCGCCCGCGGCCCGAACCATGCGGCCTTCGTTACAATTGAAACCATCGCTTCGATCCGCGGAGTCCAGATGAAACTCGGTTCCCTCAAGGAAGGCGGCCGCGACGGCACGCTCGTCGTCGTCTCGCGCGACCTGGCGCAGGCGGTGCGCGCCACCGGCATCGCCTCGACCCTGCAGCAGGCGCTGGAGGACTGGTCGAACCTGGCGCCGCGGCTGGTCGCGCTGTCCGATGCGCTCAACGACGGAACCGCCGACGGCGCGTTCGACCTCGACGCCGCCGCGCTGGCCGCGCCGCTGCCGCGCGCCTACGAGTTCGTCGACGGCAGCGCCTACCTGCCGCACGTCGAGCGCGTGCGCCGGGCGCGCGGCGCCGAAGTGCCGGAGAGCTTCTACACCGACCCGCTGATGTACCAGGCCACCAGCGCCGGCTTCCACGGCCCGCGCGACAACGTCAAGGTGGTCGACGAGGGCTACGGCATCGACCTGGAGGCCGAGATCGTGGTGGTGACCGACGACGTGCCGATGGCGGTGACGCCTGAGCAGGCCGCCGCGCACATCCAGCTGGTCGGCCTGGTCAACGACGTGAGCCTGCGCAACCTGATTCCGGGCGAGCTGGCCAAGGGCTTCGGCTTCCTGCAGTCCAAGCCGCGCTCGGCGCTGTCGCCGGTGTTCGTGACGCCCGACGAGCTGGGCGACGCCTGGCGCGGCAACAAGCTGCACCTGCCGCTGGTGACGCACGTCAACGGCGAATGGTTCGGCGCGCCCGAGGCGGGCGTGGACATGCAGTTCGATTTCGCGCAGTTGGTCGCGCACGCGGCGAAGACGCGTCCGCTGTCGGCGGGCACCATCGTCGGCTCGGGCACGATCGCCAACGAGGACACGAGCCTCGGCGCCTCGTGCTTCGCCGAGAAGCGCACGGTGGAGACGCTGGCGCACGGCAAGCCGGCGACGCCCTTCATGTCGTTCGGCGACACGGTGCGCATCGAGATGCTCGACCTCGACGGCCGCTCGATCTTCGGCGCGATCGAGCAGCGCATCGAGCGCCAGCCGCTGCCGCAGGGCTGATGGCCGGCACGCCGCCGGCCGGGCGGCCGGCCCGGCGCGACCGGTGGTCTTCCGGCCGTCCGGCGCGCACGCTAATGTGTCGGCTTCCGCGCGCCGGCGCGGTCGTCCGGGGGGGATCGGCACGATGATGGCGGACCAGCTGCGCCTGTACTCGTACTGGCGCTCGAGCGCCGCGTACCGCGTGCGCATCGCGCTCAACCTCAAGGGCCTGCCCTACGAGATCGCGCCGGTCCACCTGGTGCGCGACGGCGGCGAGCAGCATCGCCCGGAATACGCCGGGCTCAACCCGCAGCAGCTGGTGCCGGTGCTGCAGCACGGCCAGCGCGTGCTGCGGCAGTCGCTGGCGATCCTCGAGTACCTGGACGAGATGTGGCCGCTGCCGCCGCTGCTGCCGGCCACCGCGCGCGACCGCGCCCGGGTGCGCGCGCTCGCGCAGGTGGTCGCCTGCGACATCCATCCGCTCAACAACCTGCGCGTGATGCAGTACTTCGAGCGCGACTGGGGCGTGCCGCAGCCCGAGCGCGACGTGTGGACCCGGCACTGGATCCAGGAGGGCTTCGCCGCGTTCGAGGCGCTGCTCCGGCACCATCCGTCCACCGGCGAATTCTGCGAGGGCCACGCCCCGGGCCTCGCCGACTGCTGCCTCGTCCCGCAGGTCTACAACGCGCGGCGCTACGCGGTCGACCTCGCGCCGTACCCCAACATCGTGCGCATCGAGCAGGCCTGCCTGGCGCTGCCGGCGTTCGACGCGGCGCGGCCGGAGAGGCAGCCGGATGCCCCCGGAAATTCACCCTGAAAGGAAGCGGCGTCGCGCCGGACCGCGACGAAGCGCTTCGACGCGACTCCCGCACGGCACGAACCCGCCTCCCCCGCCTGCGGGGGAGGACGGGGACCCCTGCCGCCGCTGGACCAGGACGCTCCCTCGAGCCTGCGCCCATCCCCGAAGGACCTGCACGGCGATCCTGCTCCGCCGGTCGCGCGTTCGTGGATCCACGCCGCGGCGGGTCCTCGTTGACCTTTGTGGGAGCGATGGAAGTCGCGACATGTATCCGGTCGCGAAAGCGTCGCGACTTCCGTCGCTCCCGCGGCGCTGCGGCCAGAAAGGAGTTCCCGGCTGGAGCAGCCGCTCCTCACGGCCCGCGTCCGGATCGGCCGCGCCGACCCCGCCCTAGGCGTTGCCGTCGAACACGTCCGCGTACGGATCGTGCTCGCCGCTCGCCCCTTCCGAGAAGCGGAACTTCAGCGCCAGCCCGTCGCGCGAGTCGGCCGCGCGCAGCGCGGTCTCGCGCTCGACCTTGCCTTCCTTGTAGAGCCGGAACAGGCACTGGTCGAACGACTCCATGCCTTCCTCCAGCGACTCCTCCATCGCCTGCTTGATCTCGTGGACCTGGCCGCGGCGCAGCAGGTCGCGGATCACCGGCGTGTTGATCATCACCTCGGTCGCCGGCAGGCGGCGGCCGTCGGTGCCGACCACCAGCCGCTGCGACACCACCGCCTTCAGGTTCAGCGCCAGGTTCATCAGGATGTTCTTGTGCGCAGCCTCGGGGAAGAAGTTGAGGATGCGCTCGATGGTCTGGTCGGCGTTGTTGGAATGCAGCGTGGCCAGGCAGATGTGGCCGGTCTCGGCGAAGGCGATCGCCGCCTCCATCGTGGTCGCGTCGAGGATCTCGCCGATCAGGATCACGTCCGGCGCCTCGCGCATCGCGTTCTTCAGCGCGTTGTGGAAGGCGTGCGTGTCCAGCCCGACCTCGCGCTGGTTGACGATCGACTTCTTGTGCCGGTGCAGGTACTCGATCGGGTCCTCGATGGTGAGGATGTGGCCGGGGGTGCTCGAATTGCGGTAGTCGATCATCGAGGCCAGCGTGGTCGACTTGCCCGAGCCGGTGGAGCCGACGATCAGCACCAGCCCGCGCGGGGCCATGATGATCTCCTTGAGCACCTGCGGCAGCTGCAGCTCCTCGATCGAGGGGATGGTGCTGCGGATCGCGCGGATCACCATGCCGACCTCGCCGCGCTGCTTGAACACGTTGACGCGAAAGCGCCCGGAGTCCTGCAGCGACAGCGCCATGTTCAGCTCCAGGTCGCGCTCGAACTGCGGCACCTGGCCCTCGTCCATCAGCGAATAGGCGATCTTCTTCACCATCCCGGGGGGCAGCCCGGTGTTGCCGAGCGGGTAGAGCTTGCCCTCGACCTTGATGTACACCGGGGCACCCGTCGTCAGGAACATGTCGGACGCGTTCTTTTCCGTCATCAGCTTCAGGAAATAGCCGATGTCCATGAGCGAACCCCCACTGCCGGACGCGGGATCGTTGCGATTCCGCCGGATGCTGATGACAATGGCCGCGGTTCCCCGGGATCGCGACCCCCCAATGGCCCCAAGCTTCGCACAAATCAGATCGGCCCTGCAGGCCCCGGCGTTCGCAATCGTGCTGGCGCTCACGGCCTGCGCGAGCCTGCCGCCGCCGACCGCGGAACTGGCCACGGCGCAGCAGTCGGTGGCGCGCGCCGGCGACTCGGATGCCGACCAGTACGCCGCCGACGAATACGGCCAGGCCCGCCGCGCGCTGGAGCTGGCGCAGGCGGCGATGGCCGACGGGCGCGAGGACGACGCCCGCTCGCTGGCCGTGCAGGCCGCCGCGGTCGCCGACCTGGCCAATGCCCGCAGCCGCGAGGCGCGGGCCAACGCCGAACTCGCGCAGCGCCGCGCCGAGATCGGCCGGCTCCGGCAGAAGCTGGGCATGGAGGACGCACAATGAGGCCGTTGGTGCTGGCCCTGGTGGCGGCGCTCGCCGTCCCCCTCGCGCAGGCGGCGGAAAACCCGGACGTGCTGCGGCTGTCGCAGCGGCTGCAGGCGCTGGACGCCGATCCGGCGACGACCGGCGCGGCCGCCTACGAGCGCCTGCAGGCGCGCCAGGCCCTGCAGGGCCTGGCCGGGGCGGGCAGGTCGGACAGGCCCACCGCGCTCAAGGTCGCCGAAGCGCGCGTGGAGACCGCCGAGGTCGCCGCGCACGTGGCCGTGCTGCAGCAGGAGATCGACCGGCTCGACCGCGAGCGCAGCGACCTGCTGGTCGAGGCCAGCCGCCGCGACGCCGCGCGCGCGCGCCAGGAGGCCGAGCGCCTGCGCGTGCAGGCCCAGATCCAGGCCGAGGAAGCGCAGCGCCTGCGCGAACAGGCCGACGAGGAGGCCGCCGCGCGCGCCCAGGCCGAGGGCGCGCTGGACAGCGTCGCCGGCGCCCAGGCCGCCAAGCTCAGGGCCGCCCGCAGGCGCGAAGCCGAGCTCGCCAGGCAGGAAGCCGAGCTGATGGGCACGGCGCCGCCGCCGGAACCGAAGAAGGGCAAGGACAAGAAGAAGCCCTGAACCGCGACTCGGGCGTGGTTTGTAAAAATATCGTTTGACTTCAATGGGTTGGCGTTACCCTGTGCGCCCCGGCCGGAGGCGTTCGCGCGCATCCGGCGCCGCCGCCGCGGCCCGCCGTCCAGCAGAATCAGCCGCTTGCGCCATACGCTTGCCGCCTCCCCGGGCTCGGGAGTAGGGTCGGATACCCAGAGGGTCGATCACCCCCGATCAGGGCCCCCTGGCTGACCGAGGCAGGACGAATGATCCACCTGCACAGCCCCCGGGAACGCGCCGCCGGAAGCGACTTCCGCGCGGACGGCCCGGTGAAGGTGCCCGCGCAGTTCGCCCCGCCCCACGATCCCATGAACGCCCCGTGCCGCAAGCACCGGGGCGTTCGTTTTTGCGCAGAAGGAGGTTTCCATGTTTGAAGGGCAGCCGCAGGCCGAACTCGAGGCGATGTTCAAGGCCAACCCCGAGTTCCGGCAGCTCTACCACCACCACCAGGAGCTGGACAAGAAGGTCCTCGACGCCGAGCTCGGCGTGCTTCCGGTCGACGATGTCACCCTGCTGCAGATGAAGCGCCAGAAGCTGGCCGCCAAGGACCGCCTGTCGCGGTTGTTCGAATCGCTCAAGCACTGATCCCGCCCCGCGCGGGATGCCCCCGTGGGCGGGCGGGGGCGGCCAACCCGGCGGCCCGCCGTGGCCCCCGCGACCCCGGGGCCCGCGGATGCCGCGCGCCGGCCACGGCCGGCGCTGCGGCGATGCGATAATCGCGCTCCGTGTCCCTTCCGCGAGCGCCGCATGCCGATCCATTCCTCCGTCCTCGAGCTGATCGCCGGCACGCCCATCGTCAAGGCGCGGCGGCTGGACGCCGGCCCGTGCGAGCTGTACTTCAAGCTCGAGAACCAGAACCCGGGCGGCTCGATCAAGGACCGCATCGGCATGAGCATGATCGAGGCCGCCGAGAAGCGCGGCGACATCAGGCCCGGCGACACCCTGGTCGAAGGCACTGCCGGCAACACCGGCATCGGCCTGGCGCTGGTGGCGCAGCAGAAGGGCTACCGGCTGATCCTGGTGGTCCCGGACAAGATGAGCCGGGAGAAGATCTTCAACCTCAAGGCCATGGGCGCCGAGGTCGTGCTGACCCGCTCGGACGTCGCCAAGGGCCACCCGGACTACTACCAGGACCTCGCCGAGCGCATCGCCCGCGAGACGCCCGGGGCCTACTTCATCAACCAGTTCGGCAATCCCGACAACCCGGCCGCGCACGAGTTCGGCACCGGCCCGGAGATCCTCGCGCAGATGGCGGAGGCCGGCGGGCTGGACGCGATCGTGTTCGGTTGCGGCAGCTCCGGCACCATGACCGGGCTTTCGCGCTGCCTCGCCGCCCAGGCGCCGGAGGTCGAGATGGTGCTCGCCGACCCGGTCGGCTCGATCCTGGCGCAGTACATCAACGAGGGCACGCTCAGCGAGAAGTCCGGGACCTGGATGGTGGAGGGCATCGGCGAGGACTTCCTGCCGACGATCTCCGATTTCTCGCGGGTGTCGAGGGCCTACTCGATCTCCGACAAGGAGAGCTTCCTGGCCGCCCGCGAGCTGCTCGAGAAGGAGGGCATCCTCGGCGGCTCCTCCACCGGCACCCTGCTGGCGGCCGCGCTCAAGTACTGCCGCGAGCAGACCGCGCCCAAGAAGGTGCTGGTGTTCGTCTGCGACACTGGCAACAAGTACCTGTCCAAGCTCTACAACGACTACTGGATGCTGGACAACGGCTTCCTCGAGCGCGAGCAGCACGGCGACCTGCGCGACCTGATCCTGCGGCCCTACTCGCGCCGCGACACCGTGGTGGTCGGCCCCAACGACCTGCTGGTCACCGCCTACCAGCGGATGAAGCTGTACGAGATCTCGCAGCTGCCGGTGATGGAGGGCGACCGCATCATCGGCATCCTCGACGAGAGCGACGTGCTGCTGCACGTCTACGGCGACGAGGCCCGGTTCCGCGACCCGGTCTCCACCGCGATGGTCAGCAAGCTCGAGCTGCTGGACGTGAAGTCGCCGATCGAGGCGCTGCTGCCGGTGTTCGACCGCGGCCAGGTGGCGATCGTGATGGACGACGAGCGCTTCCTCGGCCTGATCACCCGGATCGACCTTCTGAACTACCTGCGCAGGCGCGTCCAATAGCGCGGGAACGTCGATCCTGAACGGGGCGGGGACGGGGCCGCCCGATGCTAGAATCCGCGGTCGCATCGACTGACCTGCGGGTTTTATGAACAACGACCACGGCGTGGCCCCGGCCGGCTCCGCGGACTGGGGCCTGGGCACCAAGGCCATCCACGCCGGACAGGCGCCGGATCCCAGCACCGGCGCGGTGATGCCGCCGATCTACGCCACCTCGACCTACGCCCAGGCCAGCCCGGGCGTGCACCAGGGCTTCGAGTACTCGCGTACCCACAACCCGACCCGCTTCGCCTGGGAGCGGGGCGTGGCCGGCGTCGAGGGCGGCAGCCGCGGCTTCGCCTTCGCCTCCGGCATGGCGGCCACCGCCACGGTGCTGGAGCTGCTCGACAGCGGCGACCACGTGGTCGCGATGGACGACCTGTACGGCGGCAGCTTCCGCCTGTTCGAGCGCGTGCGCCGGCGCAGCGCCGGGCTGGACTTCAGCTTCGCCGACCTGACCGACCCGGCCGCGTTCGAGGCCGCGATCACGCCGAGGACGAAGCTGGTCTGGGTCGAGACCCCGACCAACCCGATGCTCAAGGTGGTCGACCTGCGGGCCGTCGCCGCGATCGCGAAGCAGCGCGGCCTGCTGATGGTGGTCGACAACACCTTCGCCTCGCCGATCCTGCAGCGACCGCTCGAGCACGGCGCCGACATCGTCATGCACTCGGCGACCAAGTACCTCAACGGCCATTCCGACATGGTCGGTGGCGTGGTGGTGGTCGGCAACAATGCCGAGCTCGCGGACAAGCTGGCCTTCCTGCAGAACTCGGTGGGCGCCGTGCAGGGCCCGTTCGACAGCTTCCTGGCCCTGCGCGGGCTCAAGACGCTGCACCTGCGGATGAAGGCGCACTGCGACAACGCCCAGGTGCTGGCGGAATTCCTCGCCTCGCACCCGGCGGTCGAGCAGGCGATCTACCCGGGCCTGCCGTCGCACCCGCACCACGCGCTGGCGAAGCGGCAGATGGACGGCTTCGGCGGCATGCTCTCGATCCGGCTCAAGGGCGGCTTCGAGGCCGCGAAGCGCTTCTGCGAGCGCACGCGGCTGTTCACCCTGGCTGAATCGCTGGGCGGCGTGGAGAGCCTGGTCAACCACCCGGCGGTGATGACCCACGCGAGCGTGCCGCCGGAGAACCGGGCGCGGCTGGGGATCGACGACGGGCTGGTGCGGTTGAGCGTGGGGATCGAGTCGGTCGGCGACCTGCGCGCGGACCTGGAAGCCGCGCTGTCGTGACGGGGACGGCGCAGGAGATGTCGATCCGCTCGACGCGCGGCGACGGTGCGCCCGGCGCCTTCTGGCGCGAACTCGGCGAGAGCCTTCGCAACCCGGAGTTCTGGGCGCTCTCGGTCTGGCTCGACATTATCGTGCGAGCGCGCAAGTCGCGGTTCGGCGTGCTCTGGCTCCTTTCGCCGTCGATCGTCTACGTGTTCGGCCTGGGCGCGTTCTTCGCCGGCATGCAGCAGCATGGCAATCCGTCCGGCTTTTTCGCCCACGTGGCGCTGGGCGCTATGGTGTTCCGCACGCTCATGTCCACCGTGACCGGCAGCGCCACCGTCTTCAACGGCAGTTACTCGTTCATCATGGACGGGCACGTGCGCCTGACGGATTATCTGCTCGAGTCGCTGGCCAAGTCGTTCTTCGACCTGTGCATGTACCTTCCCGTGGTCGGGGTCACGCTGGTGATGCTTGGCGATCTCCACATCGCGGGGTTGCTGCTGGCCGTGCCGAGCCTGCTGCTGATCTACCTCAACGCGCTCTGGATCGCCGCGGTGTTCTCGCTCGTCGGCGCGCGGTTCCCAGACTTCGGTCAACTGCTCAACAACGTCTCCATCTTCCTGTTCCTGCTGACCCCGATCATCTGGTACCCGGAGACGATGCCCGCGGGCAGCAGCCGCGCCGAGCTGATGAGGCTCAATCCCCTCTATCATTTCGTCGAGATCTTCCGCTCTCCGATCATGGGCGAGCCGATCGAGACGATGTCGCTGTGGTACGTCGGCGTCCTGACGGTGGTCGGCCTGCTGGTGGCTACGTTCGCCTACCGCCGCTACGCACGGTTCGTCCCGCTGTGGATCTGACGATGGGCGCGCGCATCCGGGCCGAACGACTTTGCCTCGACGTTCCCGCCTTCCTGCAGCGCGAGCAGGCGGGGTCGGACGGCTGGGGAGGGCTGTTCCTCGGCGCGGCTTTTGATCCGCCCAAACGGCGCCTGCTGCGTTTGCTCGACGACATCAGCTTCGAGGTCCGCGAAGGCGAGCGCCTGGCCATTCTCGGCCGCAACGGCGCTGGCAAGTCGACCCTGCTGCGCGTGCTCAACCGCGTCTACCAACCCAGCGCAGGCAGCGTCTCGATCGACGGCAGCTGCCAGGCCCTGCTGAACATGTCGCTGGGCTTCAATGGCGAGGCGACGGTGCGCGAGAACATCTTCCTGCGCGGCATCGCGATGGGGCTCAAGGCCACGTTCCTGCGGGGACAGGTCGGGCAGATCCTGGAGTTTTCCGGGCTGCACGAGAAGGTCAACCACCGCTTGCGAACGCTTTCGTCCGGGCAGAAGATGCGCTTGGGCTTCGCCATCTCGACCTCCGTCCAGCACGACATCATCCTCATGGACGAGTGGGTCGGCGCGGGCGATGCCGATTTCATGCGCAGGGCCAGGGAGCGGATGAAGGACCGGGTCGGGGGCAGCAAGATCGTGGTGCTGGCCAGCCACAGCACGGGCTTGCTGCGGGACATCTGCAACCGCGGCATCGTGCTCGAGCGCGGGCGGCTGATGCATGCGGGCGACATCACTTCGGCCCTGAAGTACTACCACGACCTGCTGGCGCAGCTGCGCGCGGGCAAGGAGATCGACGTGGACGCGCCGGCGGCGGCTGCGGCGCAGGTCTTCGGCGCGGTCGAGGAGATCACGCTCGACCGGGAAGGTTGCGTGGTCCGTGGCTGGTTCGTCGACACCGAGGGCGCGGTGCCAGGCGGCGTCGCGTTGCAGGTGAACGGCATGCGCTACGCGGCCACCAGGATCGAACGCATGCGTCGACCCGACGTCATGCGCCATTTCGGCCTGAGCAGCGACGAATGCGGCTTTCGCGCGACCATCGCATTGCCCGGAATCACCCGTCTATCCGAGCTCGGATCCGACTTGCAGGTGCTCGGCGGCGAATCGCCGGACCAAGCGCATGCGCCGCTGAGGATCGCAGGCGCGGTCGCTGCGCTGCTGCGGGACGCGTCGTAGCGCGCATCACCCTACCATCGCGAAGGATCGATGAAGCAATCCAATCCCGACAAGGCGCAATACCAGTCCTTCCCGGATGCGGCGGGCGGCTCCCGTACGCTCGACAAGCTCAAGGCGCTTCACCTGCCGGGCCTGGAGGGGCGCTCATTCCTCGACGTGGGCTGCAATGAAGGCTTCTTCTGCGGATTCGCGCGCTTCCAGGGCGCGGCGCGGGCCGTCGGCATCGACCGTTCCGCGGAGTTCATCGCGCGCGCGCGCGCGCGCTTTCCGGAGTGCGAGTTCCACCATCAGGGCTGGGGCCAGCTTCCGGAAGAAGCGTTCGACGTGATCCTGCTGGCCTCGGCACTGCACTACGCGGACGACCAGCCCGCGCTGGTGCATGCATTGGTCGATCGGCTTTCGCCCGACGGCACGCTGGTGATCGAACTGGGCATCGCTTCCTCACGCAAGGCCGAGTGGACCCGGGTCAAGCGCGGCATCGACGAGCGCGAGTTCCCGAGCATGCCGATGCTGCGGGAAATGCTGGCCGACTATGCGTGGAAGTGGATGGGGCCGAGCGTGCCGCAGGACGGCGACCCGGTGCCTCGGCACGTGGTGCACGTGAGCCGGCGCCGGCCGGTGGCCTACCTGCTGATGCAACCGCCGGGCTACGGCAAGAGCAGCCTGGCTTCCGGCTTGTTTCCGCGCGCTGGCGTCCCGGTGGTGTCCGGGGATCAGGAGATCGGCGCGGTCGCCAAGGGCAAGGGTACGGCAACCCCGGCGCTGCGCGAGGCGATCACGGAGGACTATTCGCCGTTCCGGCTCGACCGCATCATCGAGCGCATCTTCGAGCGCGGGTTGGCTGCCGACCTGGTCGCGCTGTGGCTTGCGCAGGCCGGGAGCGGCGACGTTGCATTGGATGCGTATGTGCCCGCTGGCCGCCACCTAGAGGTCGAGCGGTTGCTGGAGGTGCGCGGGTACTTGCCGGTGCGGCTCGAATGGGATCGTGTCGGCCAAGCGCCCCTGCCGGATGCCACCATAGCGGAGGCGGCCGAGGCGTTCTATCTGTCGTTGCTCGCCAAGCCGGCTTCCGCTGGCGTCGATGGCGCGAGCAGCGCGCCGTGGGAGCCGGCGGGGTTCGTCGATGAGCTTACGCTGGCCGATGGAAAGCTGATCGTGCGCGGATGGGCGGTCGATGCGGAAGGTGCGCTGCCGAAGGGGATCTGCATCAAGCTCGGACGGCGGAGCCTCGATGTGGAGAGGGTCGAGCGCCAGTTGCGCCCGGACGTGCAGCGCCATCTCGGTCTGCCGCATGCCCTCGTGGGCTATCGCCTCGTGGTCGACGCGCCCAGCGCGCGCCCGGCGGAGTTCATTGGCGAGCTGAAGGTTTTCGTGCGTGGCGGTCCCGTATTCCAGTTCGCCGGGCCGTTCGAATCGATTTTCCGCACCGCGGGCGAGTGATGACAGGGACGGGCAGACAACAGGCGATCAGGCGGCTGGCGCGCAAGGTCGGCAGGCGATTTGGCGTGCGTGCCTCGCGTGCGGACGTGGAGGCCATCGAGGCTACGGGGCTGTTCGATCGCGCCGGATACCTGGCGCGCTATCCCGACGTTTCTGCGGCTGGGATCGACCCTGTCGTGCACTATCTCGATATCGGTGCGCGGGAAGGTCGCAATCCCTGCGAGTTCTTCGACGGCGACTATTACCTGGCGAGCAATCCCGACGTCGCGGCCGCGGGCTTGAACCCGCTGCTCCATTTCCACGAGTTCGGCTGGCGTGAGTCGCGGCACCCCAGCGCGGAGTTCGACGTGGACTGGTATATCCGTGCGCATCTCGGTGCCGCCGGCGCGCAGTCGGATCCGCTGCTCCATTATCTTTCCACGGGACGCGCGATGGGGCTGGAGGTCCGCCCCGTGGCCGATTCCGGCGCAGGCCTCGTCCGCGCCTCGGGCGTATTCGACGAGACATACTATCGGGAGCAGTATCCGGACATCGCGGCGACGGGCGTCGACCCGGTGTCGCACTATCTGCGCCACGGAGCAGAAGAGGGCCGCAACCCGTCGGCGCTGTTCGATACCCGCTACTACCTGCGCAACAATCCGGACGTTGCGCGCAGCGGCGAGAACCCGCTGCTGCATTTCTGCCGAACGGGATGGAAGGAACTGCGCAACCCGGGCCGCGATTTCGACGTCTGGTGGTACTGGTCCAGGCACTTGGACCCCGCGCTGGAAGGCCTCAATCCCCTCGGTCACTATCAGACCACCGGAAAGCAAGCTGGCCTGGATGCGAGGCCGCCCGCCGACCCTTCGCAGGTGCCCGGGGAGGGTTATCGCCACGCGCCTGGCCGCGCGGTGCGGAGGATCTGCCTGTTCGCTGGCTACGATCGTGATGGCATCGTCGACGACTACGTAATCGATTACGTGCGCGAGCTCGCCCGCTATTGCGATGTCTACTACTTGGCCGACACCGACATGCAGCCCGGCGAGCTGGACAAGCTCAAGCCGCATACCAGGGGGGCGTGGGCGGAACGTCACGGCGAGTACGATTTCGGTTCCTATTCGCGGCTGGCGCAGCTGGTCGGATGGGAGCGCATTGCCGAGTACGACGAGCTTCTGCTGGTCAACGACAGCTGCTATCTGCTGCGCGATCTCGCTGACGTGTTCGCGCGGATGGATGCCCGGGCTTGCGACTGGTGGGGGCTACAGGCGACCAAGGGGATCCTGGCGACCCGTCAGAATCCCGGGAATCGGTTCCGGCAACCGATCCCGATGCCCGCTGTGCGTGGGTCGCTGCTGGCCGCCTTCGAGCGCGACTACCAGTACGATTTCCATGTCGGATCCTATTTCGTGGCGTACCGGCCGCCGGTCGTCGCAGATGGGCACTTCCGCCGGTTGCTTGGATCGGTCGGCCCGGAGGCGTCCAAGAAGATCCTGATCTTGAAGTACGAAGTAGGGTTGACCAGGCACCTCATCGCGCGCGGCCATGCGTTCGAAACCTTCATCGACGCGCTGTATCCGTTCCATCCGATTTTCACAAACTGGTACTTCCGGCTGCTGGAGAAGGGCTTCCCGCTCTTCAAGCGTTATTTCCTGTCCAAGAACCATCATGCAGTGCCTGGCCTGCATAATTGGGCGGAGCGCATCCTCGAGAAGGTTCCGGAAGCGGATGTCGATACGATTCGCCGCAACCTGGAACGCGTGACCGAGCCGGAGCGGCTGCACCAGAACCTTCACATCGGCAGCGAACGCCTGATCGATGACCTACCGGTGCCCGACCGATTGTTGGACAGGAGCGCATTTCTGGCCGCCGACCGGGTCACTCCGAAGTACCGGACATGGTGGGCGTTCCCCGTGTGCGCCTTCACGGGCGTGTTCTCCGGGAACGAGCGCGCCCTGTTCGAGGAGGTAAAGGGCGACGCATCGATCCGCAAGATCGTCCTTACCCGAGGCAAGGCGGTGGAGGCGGATGGCGTCAACGTGGAGGTGCTGCCGCTAGAGAGCCCGCTTGGACAACACCGGCTGATGCGCGCGGGCAATATATTCGTCAAGCATAGCCCGACGCGCAATCTGGTATATCCGGTGTCGGGAGACCTGCACAACATCATCAATCTTTGGCATGGCATACCGTTCAAGAGAATCGGCTATGCTTCCGCCGACATGCAGGACCGGCTCGGCGGCATCGCGGAGGAGCACGCTCGCTGCAGGGCCGTAATCAGCTCGTCGAAGGTCGATACGCTGGCAATGGCTGCGTCGTTCTATCCGCTAACCATCGGCGATGTCTGGAACACGGGCCTGCCGCGCAATGACTTCATCCTGCGCGAGCGAGAACGACTGCCCTGCGACATTCGGAGCCAGCTGGACGCGCTGGAACGCATGCTGGCCGGCAGGGCCCTGGTTCTTTTCATGCCGACCTTCCGCAATGCGCAGGAAGATGCGTACTATCATTTTTCCGAGGATGAGGTCGCATTCTTGGGAGGCTGGCTGCATCGCAATAACGCGGTGCTCGGCATTCGCGAGCATATGGCCGACGAGGCGCGCGTCTATGGCCGCCAGTTGTCGGTACTGGGTTGCCTCGATTTGTCGGACGATGCATTCCCCAATGTCGAGGTGCTCTATCGAGCTTCTCGTGCGCTGATTACCGACTATTCCAGTAGCTTCATCGACTACATGCTCACCGGCAAGCCAGCTGTGAGCTTCGCCTATGACTACGAGCGCTACCTTGACATCGAGCGTGGAGCGTTCTACGACTTGGACTTCGTCTTCCCGGGGCCCGTGTGCCGCACCTTTGGGGAGCTGCGCACTGCCTTGGAGGGGCTCTTCGGGGAGGTGACCGAGGTCGAAGCGGTGAAGTCGGCGTGGAAGCGCGCCCTATTCTTCGACCATGTCGACGACCTCAGCTCGGCACGCGTGGCGGATCGGGTCAGGCAACTAGTCGACATAGGGGGCATCGGACAGCCATTTGTGATGGGCGGGGCACGATGAGAACGGTAATAACTTATGGGACCTTCGACATCCTGCATGCCGGCCATATCAACCTGCTGCGGCGTGCCCGCGAGCTCGGCGACCGCCTGGTTGTCGGGTTGTCGACCGACGAGTTCAACCAGGGAAAGCACAAGTCGTCCCTGCTCAACTATGGGAACAGGAAGGCCGTTCTGGAGGCGATTCGCTGGGTGGACGAGGTGTTTCCGGAAAGCAACTGGGAGCAGAAGCGAGAGGACGTGAAAAGGTTTGCGGCGCAGGTCTTTGTGATGGGCGACGATTGGCTCGGGAAGTTCGATTTCCTGGGGGACCTGTGCGAGGTCGTCTACCTTCCGCGCACCCCGGATATTTCCACTTCGGACATCAAGGGTTCGCTCTAGGCCCTCCAGCTTCCGCTTCCGCCATGGAGGGCGCCGTCAATCGCGCTGCGGTCGCGCGAGATCCAGCAAGTCCCATGGATGCGCCTTCGGCTCGAAGGACCGCGCGAGCATGCTGCTCGACTCGAAGCCGCGCCGTGCCTCGGCGTAACCCCATTTGCGGAAGTGCGTCATGCCGCTTTCGATCCGCCCTGCCGCGACAGCCTTGGAGACGTCGGCGTGCGTGGCCAGATAAGCGCGTTCGTCCGCATCGATGCATGCCATGCACATGGCGAGGGCGCGGTCCTTGTCCCCGAGCGATCGCGCAACGAAGAACCGTGCCCGAAAAGGAGCCGGCGACTCGTTCCCGGAATCAGCCATGCGGGACAGCACGGTGTCGAGGCGGGCGATGGCTTCTCCGGACAGCGGAGCCCGGGCGATGGCCTCGACTATCATCCATTCCTGCTCGCCCAATGCCGATCGACCACGAATCGCAGGGAGCAGGTTGTCGATGGCACCACGATAATCGCCGAGTGCCAAGCGGGTTCGGGCAGTGGCGAATCCTGGCGCGAGCGCAGGTACGGGATCCTGGTGAACACTGGCAGCGGACGGGACGGGTAGCTGATCCCCGCCGACGTCGCCGTCGCCGTCGCCGGCAGCCAGGCGCATCGCGCGCCGGAATGCGCTTCCGGCAAGCGGCGAATCGATTGCGTCTGCGTAGGCGGCCAACCGGGCCAGCCGATCGACAACGGACAGGCCCGGCGTCGACGCCGACGTGGCCAAGGAGGCCTCGCGCGTGCCGTGAATTCGCCGGGATGCCCGTCTGTGCATCCGGTCCGAAGCTTCCCGACCCGCCTGCATCGCCATGGCGTCGCGCCAGGAATCCGCATCGGAACGAAAGTCCAGGGCGTCGACTACCCGTTTTCTGTTTCGAGCGAAAGAGGTCGTATTCACCATGCTCGGCCGGCCGGTCTCGTATAGGTACAACGGCACGGGGCAGACATCCAGATGCGCGCCTGCCTGGAGGGCGCGGACATAGAACTCGTAATCCTCGTAGCCTGTCCCACGCAACGGTGTGTAGCCACCGATGCTCTCGAAGGTGGTGCGGCGAATGAGCGCCGTCGCTGCCCCGAAGCAGTTCTCGAAGGGCGAAAGTGAAAGTGGGCCGCCCGTAGGCACGTAAGACACCCGCTCGCCGAACTCTTCGGGGCGTGGCCATGCCTCCATGCGGCGAAGTTCCGGCATGAAGATATTCAGGCAGTTCATGATGTCGGCGCCGGAACGCCTGGTTGCCGAAACGAGGCGCTCGATCAAGTCGGGCATCGCGATATCGTCGTCATCGAGGAAGCACAGGAAGTCCGACTGCGTTGCGGCGGCGATCGTATTGCGCGCGGCGCCCAGGTACTCGTTCTTGGGCTTCCGGATCACGAAGCCGCCTACCGGCCGCAGCAGGGATTCCACCTCGTCCAGCGCCTTGACCGCCTGGTCGCTGCGCGAGCCATCGTCCACGACGACGACCTGGACGTTCTCGTAGGTCTGGCGCAGCGCCGATGCGACCGCTTCGATCAGCTTGGCCGGTCGTTCATAGTGGGTAATGCCGAGCACCACGCGAGGCTGCTCAGCCGTGTGGACGGCGGTTTCGACATGATCGAAGGTTGCTGCGACCGCGGTGCGGAGCGACAACCACCCGTCCCGGGAAACTTCCGGCGGCTCGGCCAGCGACAGGCGGGCGCCATTGCCAGCGAGTGCCATCCGGATCCTGCCTGCGAACTGCAAGCTGTCCATTCCGGAGAAGGCTGCTTCCGCGCCGCCGACCATCTCGCGGGTGATGGCAAGGTCGGGAACAACGGCGCGAATTCCGATAAGGCCCGCCTGCGCGAGCAGGCCGGGATTCCCGCCCTTGGGGGAGCAAACGACCAGCAGCGCGTCACGATGCCCTCTCAGGTAGTCGAACGCTTCTTCATGCTGAAGATGGCTCAGCACCTCGATCGGGAATCGCCAGTTCCTGGCTCTTTCTGCCAGGTCGATTCCGGATGTCCGCCCTCCGATGGATCCGATTGCTCCGAGGAAGGTAACTTTGACGCCGGCCATTGCCAGCTCGGGAGACAGCAGGTCCAGCACGTCGAAGAAGATTGTGAGACCTTCTTGCTCGTCCAGAAAGGAGGAAAAGACCAGCTCGCGCGGCCGGTCCTCGGTCTGGTGGTTCTGCTCCTCCTGCGATCCGCTCTTCGTTCGCGGGAGGAGCAGCAGGTTCGCATCTGGAATGACGCGCATCCGGCCATCCTCGGGCAACCGGAAATCATGCTTTCGGCACCAATCCACCAGAAACTGGCTGCGGCTGACGACGATGTCGGCATGGCGTGCGCACTGCTTCTCCAGATGATCGGCCTTGAGGTGGTCCGGATGGCTGGGAAGCGCGGTGGCGGCTTCGAGCGACCACCTGGTCGGCGCTCTCAGATGGAGAATCAGCAAGGGAGTGGCCAGGGCCAGCCCTTGCTTCTTCGCCGACATCGCGAAATGACCCAGTCCGCCCTGGTCGTCGAAATGGATTTGATCGTATGGCTGGCCGCCATCGAGCAGATACCTGAAAGCGGCGAAGCTACGCCCTTCGACGGTCTGGCGGCCGATCACGTACAGCCGCTGGTCCAGGAAGTTCAGCGTGACGCCGCGAAGTTCCATTTCCCGGATGGTCCGCGACTTCAGGGAAGCGTCGACGGGCTCTCGGGGACAGCAGAGGACATCGACCCCAGCCCCTTCGTCGACGAAGAGAAGCGCGAGTTCGAGGAAGGCCTCCCCCGTTCCGTCCCGAAAGCCGATGCTCCCGAACTGTTCCGTGACCAGGCAAACTTTCATGATCGGATCGGTTGGTTCCTTCCCTGCGATGGTACGCGAACCATGAGCACCCCGTCCCTGCTACCGTATGATGGCGGACTCCCGCCCGCCCCGATATCATTGCCGCGGCCGATGCCGGTTCGACCGCCGGATGCCTGTCGTTTTCGTTCGCGGCGGACGCCAGATCGGATGGTTGGCGCCCGACCGGAATCCCGTGGATGCCTGACTTGCGCTTGAGAAACCCGGGAATGCCGGCTTGGACAGTGATGCCGCTGCCGCGCGGGCCATTGTTCCGGGTCAACCTGCTGGCGGACGCCAGCCTGCGCCCTATTGATGACGGCTTCGTGGCGTGGGCGTCGAACGGAGAGCGTGCATGCTTCACGCTCGATCTGGATGGGGTACCCGACGGCCGGCTCGCTGCCGGCTGGTACTGGCTCGAGGGACGGATTTCGCCCGTGGACCAAGGAAGGCTCGTCTCCTGCTTGTACCCGGGCTACCTGAATGATGCCGCGGGCGACGCGCAGATCCCGCTACCGGAGCCAGACGGAAATGGCCGCGTGCGCGCCCTCGTATTGTTCAAGTACTGCGTTTCCCGACTGCGCTTTTGTCCGATGTACGGGGTGGGCAAATTCGGATTGGGTGAATTCAGTCTTACACGGGTCGGGCGATGGCGAGCGCTCGGGCGCATGCTCGGCTCAACAGGTCGCATTCAGGGCGGGTATGTGCGACGCGGCGCGAGCTTCGTTGCCGGCACGGCGCGGCTTGGCGTCTCCCGGGCCACCGACGCCATGTATCGCGACTATCGCCGGCGCCTGCTGCCGGAGGAGGGCGATTATGCCGGCTGGGTCGCGCGCCACGACACCCTCACCGCCGAGCGGATGGAGGAGTTGCGCGTGCGCGCGCAGCGCTTGGGTGGCGCTGCTCCGCTGGTCTCGATCCTGCTGCCGACCTATCAGACCCCGGAGCGCTGGCTGCGCCGCTGCATCGAGAGCGTGCTCGCGCAAGCCTACCCGCGCTGGGAGCTGTGCATCGCCGACGACGCATCCCCAGATCCGCTCGTGGTCGAGGTCGCGCGCGAGTACGAAGCGCGTGATCCGCGTGTCCGGGTCATGCGCCGTGAGACCAACGGACACATCTCGGAAGCGTCCAACTCCGCGTTGGCGATGGCGCGCGGGGATTTCGTCGCCCTGCTCGACCATGACGACGAACTACGGCCGCACGCGCTGCTGGAGATCGTGGAGGCGATCGCCTCGGATCCGGACGTGGGCCTGGTCTACTCGGACGAGGACAAGCTCGACGCCGAGGGGCGGCGGTTCGATCCATACTTCAAGCCGGACTTCGATCCGGACCTGCTGCGCGGGCAGAACTATGTCTGCCACTTCACTGCCATCCGTACCGGTTTGGTACGCGCCGCCGGCGGCTTCCGCAAGGGTTTCGAGGGCAGCCAGGACCACGACCTGATCCTGCGCTGCACCGAGCGCTTGGGCCCGGGGCAGGTCCGACACGTTCCGAAGGTCCTCTACCACTGGCGTGCCATCCCCGGCTCGACCGCGCTGGCGCGCGAGGCGAAGGACTACGCATCGTCGGCGGGCGCGCGCGCGGTGGGCGAGCACCTGGCGCGCATGCATCCCGGCGCACAGGTGGAAGAGCTCGCGCACGGTCATTTCCGCGTGCGCTGGCCGCTGCCGTCGCCGGCGCCCAGGGTCAGCCTGATCGTGCCCACGCGCGACAGGGTCGAGCTGTTGCGTACCTGCGTCGAGAGCATCCTGGACAGGAGCACGTACCCAGAGCTCGACGTCGTCGTCGTGGACAACCAGTCGAAGGACTCGAAGGCGCTCGACTATCTCCGGCAGCTCGAGCGGCGCGAGCGCGTGCGCGTGCTGCGCTACGACAATCCGTTCAACTACTCGGCGATCAACAACTGGGCGGTGCGGCAGTGCGAGGGCGATGTCATCGGCCTGGTCAACAACGACATCGAGGTGATCACGCCGGGCTGGCTGGAGGAAATGGTGTCGCAGGCGATGCGGCCCGAGGTCGGCGCGGTGGGCGCGATGCTGTACTACCCGAACGACACCATCCAGCACGCCGGCGTCGTGCTGGGCGTGCACGGCGTTGCGGCGCACATCTATGCGGGCATGCCGCGCGGCTATCCCGGGCACGGCGGCCGCACGCGCGTCGCCCAGTCGTTGTCGGCGGTAACGGGCGCGTGCCTGCTGGTGCGCCGCACCGTATGGGATCGGGTCGGCGGATTGGACGACTCGCTCCAGGTTGCCTTCAACGACATCGATTTCTGTCTGCGCCTGCGCGAGGCGGGCTACCGCAACATCTGGACCCCGTTCGCGGAGCTCTACCATCACGAGTCGGCGTCGCGCGGCAGCGAGGATACCGAAGAGAAGAAGCAACGCTTCGCCCGCGAGGTCGATCTGATGCAGCAACGCTGGGGCGAACAGCTGCCGTACGACCCTGCCTACAATCCCAACCTGTCGCTGTCGAGCCTGCAGTGCGAGCTGTCGAGTCCGCCACGGCCCCCCGCTTCCCGCTGACCTGCGGTCGCCACTCGTTCATCCCGTGCCACTAGAATGGCACGCCGGCCAAGCCGCGTTTCGCCGTTGATCCTGTCCACCCCTGCGCCGGCGAGGCCGCGCAGCCTACCATCAAGATGAGGCCCTGAATGAAGAAGATCGCCTTGTGCATTGCCATTGCCGTCGTGGCTGCGGCTTGCGGCAAGCAGGAAGAAGCGCCGGCGCAGCAAGCGGGCCCGGAGTCCAGCAGGGCCGGCGAGGTGCAGCGGAAGGCGCCGAAACGGCCGATTCCCGCGCCGGAGGGGCAGCGGGGCGTGGACGCCCTGGCTACGGCTGGGGTCAAGTTCGACTTTCCGCATCAGGTGCTCTACGACATCCTCGACGTGAGCGGAAGCGGGAAGAGGCGGCATCGCGTGCTGGTGGAGATCCGCAGCGGTGACTTCAAGCAGGTGATCGGACAGTTCGGGCAGGCACTGGAGGCGCTCGGCTACCGGAAGGAATCGGAGAAGGATACTGGCGGCCGGATCGACAGCGTCTATTCTGCCGGAGGCAAGCCGACCTACTACCTGATCATGCAACCAGCGGGCATGGGGCCAAAGCTGGGTGAGAAGGATTCAACCGGCTCGATCCACATCATGTGGAACATCTGACGGAGCCCGGTTGGCACGCCCCGTGCTTTTGGCTTTGCGGACAGGCAGGTGGGCTGATGGGCTCAGAGGGGATCCTGGTGCTTCAGGCTGAACAGTGAGACCCCGCTTGCTGGATCGGCCGGGAGTGGATCGAGGCAATGCAGGTCGGCCGGCGGTATCGCGATGGTGTAGGCGACATGAGTGACTCCCAGGGCCTGCAGTATCCCGCTGCATACGTTCAACGTGATCGTGTATTGGTCGCCGCGCCTTCTGGTGAAGAGCGGTGCCTTCCTTTGGGGATCCGAACCGATTCCTATCGTGGCATATCGATTCCACGTGGTTTCGTACTTGCCCTGGGGATCCAGGATGCGGAAATCCTGACGGATGGGCAGGAACTGCGTCCCGCCCAAGACTCTCAGGCCATGCGCCTTGAGGCCCTGCGCGAGCGTCGGATCGCCGATTACCGCCCATCTAGCGCGGGAGCCGGCTCCCAGCCGCGCAGCCGTCTGCAGGATGGGCTTTTCCGAAATGGCGGAGATCCCGCTGACTAGCGGGTTCACTGTGACGGCGGGCAATGCAAACAACGCCAGGCCGGCGACAAGGAAAGACGTTCTTCCCAGCAGAATGCCGGCGCCGGTGAGCGTGCTGGCGGTGGCGCCTGCAAGCAGAATCCGCCATGTGAAGAACTCGCCGTCGACCTGGTGCAGGCCCCAACCGAATGCGAGCACTCCCGTCAGGACCACCATCACGGCCATGCGGCGGACATCCCGGGGATAAGCTGGATCGCGCCCCTCCAGCATCTTCGCGAACAGGATGACGCAGGCGAGGATGGATCCGATGCCGAACGCAAGGACGGCGCGCTTGGGTGTCACGAGTGACCACCCCGCCATCTGCATGATCCGCTCGGCGGGACCTGGCAACTTGACCAGAATCCACAGCCCGGTAAGCAGCCATACGCATCCGATGGTCAACAGCAGCGCATTGCGGCGATGGAACAGCCGCTTCAACGGAATCGCCAGGACGACGAGCGGCAGGAACATCACGAAGCTACTCGTCTCGGATGCGTTCGAGGAGAGCGGCGGGAAGTGGAATTCGTCGAAGCGAAACCCTTCGAAGAAGCCATAGAAGGCCTTCACGAAAGGGATGCCGCCGCTTCCGGAAATCCGTTGCCCGGGATATACGGTATGCAGCATCGCATCGATCGATCCGGCGGCCGCGGCCTTGAACAGCAGGCCATACGCCACGATGGCCACTGCTGCCAGTGCGACCGCGGTGGCTCGAAAGCGCAAACCGTGACGGGCCTTCTCAAGGCCGCTTTGCTGCAAGGCGTAGCCGGAAAGTATCGCCACTCCTAGGTATCCGAGTGGGACAATGAAGGGCGGATAGAGATTGAGCACGAGATTCGCCGCGCTGTATGCGACCAGCACGCACCCCATCGCGATCAGTCGGCGCCTTGCGGAGAACAGTGCATAGATCGCGCCCACGACGCCGAGCGCGAACGCCGCCATGATCTCCGGCAGGTTGCTCGAGAACCACCATTGGGTGAATGACGAACCGTAGATCCACGCCATGCCGAGAAGCGATGCCGCGAGATTTCCGCGAGTGAGCAGCAAGCACAGCCAGAGGAATGCCCACAATAAGGCGAATGTCTTGTATGCCCACCACCAGGACACTCCCCGGTCGATGCCGAGGAGATCGAAGCCCAGGAACTTCAGTTGAGGGAGATCGATCGCCCCAGCCACCGGCAAGGAGGCGATCAAGGGCGAGCGTTCCGCGCCCACGCTCGGGTTGTGCAGCGGCTCGCCGTTCTGCACCTGGTTCAGCACCCAGGGGGTTTGCACGTTCCATTCGTCCGACCTGATCCGCTTGGCCACGCCAAGGTCGATCGTCTGGTGGACAGGCTGATATGGATATACGTTCTCCCACCATCCAATCGAGGACTGGTTCAGTCCAAGCGCCACGTAGACCGATCCAGCCAGCAGGATTGCGGAGAACGACGCCAGGATCCTCCCGTCAATGCGCAGAATGCCGTCATCGCTACAGGCTTCGCAGATCCTGCGGATCATGATGGGACGGCGGATCGGGGCATGACGCCGGAGCAGGGCGGCCAAACGCTCCGCGACCAGCCAGCAAAGGAAGGCCGCGACCGCCGTGGCGGCCAGAACGAAGAGCCTATGGAGGAATGGCGTCCCGCCGATCGTTCCCGGGAGCCTGAGTTCGAAGTAGGGGTCGCGGCCGGTCGAGCGGAAGCCCAGGCCGCTGCGGACCCCCGAGGCGGGTTGAAGGTGATGCGTTACCCCCAGTGCGTCCGTGAGCCGTCGGCCGTCGAACCGGAACACTTTGCGGCCGCTGCGTACTTCAACCGATCTCACTTCCACGATGCCGCTGCCGCTGCCGGGGTCTACCCGGATCCGCTCCATGCCCAACGAGGGCAGCGGGATCTCGTAGCTGTGCCAGCGCCCGTCGGCCTGGAGGGGAAAAGGCGTGCTGGCCTTCTGCGTATACCGCTCCCCTGCACCCGTGTAGAAGATTTCGCCTTTGCCGACCGGTGTGGACCGCATGTCCACCAGCAACGAAACTTTCGCTTCGTCAAATCCCGTGAGAAGTGCGATCACGATGCCGAGGAGGGCGGCCAGCGTGGCTCTCGTCATCGCAGTGGAAAGCCCTCCGCGCCCCTGCTTGGAGGCTTGCGGGCGACTTGCCGTCGCTCCATTCGTCCCATTGGGAGAGGCGGTCATGCGTCTTCTCGATTGCCGGGCGGCTCCGACGGATGTCCACGGTTCTTGTGGTGCGCTTCACCGTGCGTGGCGGAACCCGACGTCTCCCTGGGGGTCTGAATGGGACGGCGCGGAACCGAGGCGATGTCGTAACTGAGGAAGGCGAGGATGAACTGCAGCCCGATGATCAACGGCAGGGCCGCCAGCATGACGGTCCCCGCCGCCGTTTCGTGGCCGTCTCTGGCCGACTGGATCCATTTCAAGACGCCGTAGGTTGCGCCGCCCGACATCATCGCTGCCCCGACAACGAGTTCGAACGACGCAATGGAGAGATCGCGAAGGAAGAAGTTGTAGAAGATCCGCTTCACGAAGTTCCTGACGTGCTTGAACAGGAAATCCCCGACTACGCGAGAAATCCTCAAATTGCTGATCTCGACCCCATAGGAGGCATCCATCGGGACGTCGATGACAACCGCACGAAGCGTGTTGAGCCGAAACAGCATGTCGGATTCGAAGAAATAGCGCTGGCTGATCTTGCCCATGGGCAAGCGGTGCGCAATGCTGGCATGGATGGCCGTATAGCCATTCGTGGGATCGAAGATGTCCCAGTATCCCGTCGACAGCTTTGCCATGAAGGAGAGCACTGCGTTGCCGAATATGCGCAGCGCGGGCATACGATGGATGTTGGACAGGTCGAAAAAGCGATTCCCCTTGGTGTAGTCCGCTGCGCCACGGAGGATCGGGGCGATGAACGAAGGGATGAGCGCCGGGTCCATCTGGCCGTCGCCGTCGATCTTGACGATGACATCGGCGCCGCTTTCCATGGCTTCCCTGTACCCGCGCAGCACCGCGCCGCCGACGCCGAGGTTGCGGTCGTTGAAATGCACGCGGACGCGCGGATCGCTGCAGCTGGACTGGACATGGGATCCGGTTTGCTCGGGACAGGCGTCGTCCACGACATGGATCGCGGTCACGATGTCCGGTACTGCAGACAGCACGTCCAGGATGTGGCGACGAGCGCGATAGCAGGGGACCACCACGTGGATGCGCTGGGCTTCGTTCGGGTTCATTGATTGCTCGACCACGAGGGCATCTGTTGCTTCTCCGATCCAAGGATCCCGGTCATCCCCCATCCACGGAAGCGATGCCGCGGCGCCGGCGGGAAGTGCGCGCGACCGGAGACTCCGGAGCCGATAGGCGAAGGCAACGGGCGCGAGTCCGTCGCGTGCATGATAGAAGTGCGCCCATACTAAAAGGAAGCGATCGGATGGAATCGGGCTGATGGACGGAGGGGCGCCGGCTTCGATTTTCGGGAAGGGGCGGTCGGGGGTCCGGTGGAGGCGTATAGAATGCCGACTCGCCCAAGATTCCCGGGTCCCTCGGCCGTCGTCCGGATGCCGGCGTGCTCCTTGTCCTCGACATGGCCGCTCCTTCTCCTGCTACTTTTACTTCGCGAGAATCCAGCATGCCGCCAGGGCAGATGAGACCCCTAGATTATTCCGCGCTCGAGAAGCTGGACGTGCTCCCTCCCGTGGACCGGGTGGAACACGTCGTCGGGAGGGTCCGTGGAAAGCGTGTCCTGGATCTCGGTGCACTGGATGAGACCGCCTACAAGGCGAAGGCGAATACCGGCAGCTGGCTGCATAGGGAAATCGCAGCGGCAGCCACGCAGGTCGTGGGAATCGACAACTCGTCTCTGGTTCCGGCCGAGGGGCTCCGGCTTTTCGGGAACAGCGGAATCTTCCTCGGCGACATCTACGATCTCCGCCCGGTGCTGGAAGCGCATGGGGCCCCGGAGGTCGTCGTTGCGGGGGAACTGATAGAACACCTTCCCGATACCCTCGGTTTCCTGCGCAATCTAAAGCGGGACTGTTCGGAGGCCGATCCACTCGTCGTCATCACGACCCCGAATGCGTGCAGCGTGCACAATGCCATTCTCGGCGTCTTTCGCCGGGAATCGATGCACAAGGATCACTTGCAGATCTATTCGTACAAGACGCTGCATACGATTTTCGAACGCGCTGGATTCAGCGAATGGACCATTCGGCCATATCACGCGAGATTCACCGAAATGATCCAGGATTCCACAGGCGCCAAGCGCCTGGCGGTCAGGGCGTTCGAGAAGTTCGTGAACTTCCTGGAACGTCGGTTCCCGTTGCTGGGATGCGGCTGGGTCTGCGAGCTGAGGCTCTGAGCCGCACCGGCCGGGCGCGGTTGCGGCCATGGAGAAAGGCGATGCTAGATGCCGGCGGAATGTCGCGCGGTCGTCACCAGAACCACGCCGCCGGAGATCATCAGCAGCCCGAGCCACTGCCCACCGGACAGCCGCTCGTCGAAGAAGTACCAACTGGCGGCTGCCATCAGAATGTAGAAGGACGAACCAGAGAGGGCGAATGCGACCGACAGCTTTTCCTTCGACAGCACGAACAGCCACGCAACGTACCCCAGGACCTGCAGGCTGAGCGCGATCACCACGAGTGGCGAGGTCGCGGCGCCGAAGAGGAAGTCGACGATGCCGGTCTGCAGGAGCGGCTTGAGCCCATTCACCGCTCGCTTGAGAACCAGCTGCCCGCAGATCGTGCACAATGTGGTGAAGAGTACGAGCAGGTAGACGTTCATGGTGCTCCGGAGACTTGGTTGCTGCGGTAGGCAATGCGATAACTGGCCAGGATCGCGCGCGCAATGAAGGCGGGCCAGAGCGATTCGAGTATTGTCCAGTCCTCGGAAAGCCGTATTCCGGCCGAGATCGCCGCCGATGTTTCGCTTTCGGGATGGACGCGGTGCTGCATCAATGCCCTGCGTACGTAGACGAATGCCCCCGGGGCCCTGGCCATTTCCAGCCAGGCTGCCCAGTCCAGGTCGACTTTCAGCTCCGTGTCGAATCCGATGCCGTCCGATCTCAGCGTGACGGCCGGGCATGGAATCGCGCATCCGAACCGCAGCGCATTGGTCTTGGAAAAACGCGATGACGCGCGCGACCGCCCCAGAAATCCCAACTCCAACAGGGCCTTCTTGATGAGGAGCAGCGTGGACGTGGGCCTTGGCTCGTTTCCTTCGACTTCTTCGTAGCCGGAGAACGCCAGAACGGCGTCGGGATTGCGCGAAAGCGCTTTTCCTATCTCCCTGCCGAAATCGGGCAGGTAGACATCGTCCTGATGCGCAAGCGTTACCCATCCACGAGGAGCCTGGGCCAACGCGAAGTTCCAGTCGGCACCGATTCCGCCGCCATGCTGCGGGTTGACCCGCACGGGAACTCCATGCTGCCGCGCCAGCTCCGCGATGTGGCGATTCGGCGTCGAGGTGGCGATCAGCACGCGCGATCTCACCGATTGGGTCGCCAGCGAACGAAGACATTCCGCCAAGTGCGGCGACTCTCCGTAAGCGGGGACAACGAAGCAATGATCGGCTGGATCGAACATGTCTGGTTGCGCCGGAGTCCCGTCTGCTTGCAGCGCTCGTTGCCGCATGGATCAGAACCGAAGCAGGGCGATGCCCGGCACGCGGTCTAGGAAAGCGCTGCTTCCAGCTCCGGAAGCAGCTTGAACAAGTCGCCCACCAGCCCGATGTCCGCCACCTCGAAGATCGGCGCCTCCGCGTCCTTGTTGATGGCCACGATGGTGCCGGCGTCCTTGATGCCGGTCAGGTGCTGGATCGCGCCGCTGATGCCCACGGCCACGTACAGGTCGGGGGCGATGATCTTGCCGGTCTGGCCGACCTGCAGCTCGTTGGGCACGTAGCCGGCGTCGACCGCGGCGCGCGAGGCGCCGACGGCGGCGCCGAGCCTGTCGGCGAACTTGTAGATGATCTCGAAGTTCTCCTTCGAGCCGACGCCGCGGCCGCCGGAGACCACGCGGCGGGCGCTCTGCAGGTCCGGACGGTCGGACTTGCCGGCCGCCAGCCCCTGGTAGCGGGTGTGCGTGGGCAGGGCGGCGTCGACGCCGGTCGCTTCGACCGCGGCGGCGCCGCCCTTGCCGGCCTCCGGCCAGGAGGCCGTGCGCACGGTGGCGACGACGACGTGGCCGGCCGGCGCCTCGACGGTGACGATGGCGTTGCCGGCGTAGATCGGACGCTTGAACACGTGGCTGCCTTCCACCGCCATCACGTCCGAGACCTGTGCGGTGCCGAGCAGCGCGGCCACGCACGGCATCAGGTCCTTGCCGAAGGTGGTGCTGGGGCCGAACACGTGGCTGTAGCCGGCGGCCAGCTTTGCCACCTGCGGCGCCTGCACCTGCGCGACGGCGTTGGCGTTGGCGGGGTTGGCGACGGCCAGCACCTTCGAGACGCCTGCGATCTGCGCGGCCTCGGCGGCGACGGCGGCCGGGTCCGCGGCCAGCACGACGATATCGATGGCCTCGGGCGAGAGCGCCTGCGCGGCGGACACGCAGCGGGCGGTGGAGGCGTTGAGCTTGCCGTCGAGGTGCTCGGCGACGATCAGGACCTTGGACATGTTCGATTCCTTGTTCCGTCGTTCCCGCGAAGGCGGGAACCCGGTGTCTTTGACTCGAGGTGGACGAAGATCGCCGGATCCCCGCCCTTGCGGGGATGGCGATCGCCTACAGCAACCCCTTCGCTTTCAGGGCCGCGACCAGTTCGGCCGCGTCCTTGACCATCACGCCGCGGCTGCGCCTGGGCGGCGGCGCGTAGTGGGTCGTCTTCAGGGTGTCGCCGGAATCCACGCCGAGGTCCGCGAACGGGATCGCCTCCAGCGGCTTGGACTTGGCCTTCATGATGTCGGGCAGCTTGATGAAGCGCGGCTCGTTCAGGCGCAGGTCGGTGGTGACTACCGCCGGCAGGTCGACCTCCAGCGTCTCCAGGCCGGCGTCCACCTCGCGCACGACCGTGGCCTTGCCGTCGGCCACGTCGAGCTTCGAGGCGAAGGTCGCCTGCGGCCGGCCCCACAGCGTGGCCAGCATCTGGCCGGTCTGGTTGGCGTCGTCGTCGATCGCCTGCTTGCCCAGGATGACCAGGTCCGGCTGCTCCTTCTCGACCAGCTTGAGCAGGGCGCGGGCGGCGGTCAGCGGCTGGATCGGCTGGTCGGAGACCACGTGGATGGCGCGGTTGGCGCCCATCGCCAGGCCGTTGCGCAGGTGGGCCTGGGCGTCGGGGGGGGCGATCGTGGCGACCACGACCTCGGTGGCGACGCCCTTGTCGCGCAGGCGCAGGGCCTCCTCCAGCGCGATCTCGTCGAAGGGGTTGGCCGAGAGCTTGACGCCGTCGGTGACCACGCCGGAGCCGTCCGGCTTGACCTGGATGCGGACATTGTAGTCCACCACGCGCTTGTAGGCGACGAGGATCTTCATCGGGTGGGGAATCCTTGCGATGACGGATGGGTGCGCGCGGTTTCCGGCGCGGACCGCGGATTTTAGCGGTTGGGGCAGGGCGGCGCGAGCCGCACGGGTGGGCGGCCGCGGCCGGATTGCACCGCCCGCGACCGACCGGTCCTGGCCGAATGGCCGGTGCCGGGGCCGGCTGGGGCCAAGCTACAATGCGCCTTTCACGTCTTTCGAGGAGCCGGATCGATGGTCGAGGCCACTGCCGCGGGCAAGGGCGGCGCCCGCAGGGGCAAGGTTTGCGCGAGCGCCGCAGGGGCGCTGGAGGGCCTGGTCGCCGACGGGCAGACGCTGGCGGTCGGCGGGTTCGGCCTGTGCGGCATCCCCGAGGCGCTGATCGCGGCGCTGCGCGACTCCGGGGTCAAGGGCCTGACGGTCATCTCCAACAACGCCGGCGTCGACGGGTTCGGCCTGGGCCAGCTGCTGGAGACGCGGCAGATCCGCAAGATGATCTCGTCCTACGTGGGCGAGAACAAGGAGTTCGAGCGCCAGTTCCTGGGCGGCGAGCTCGAGCTCGAGTTCAACCCGCAGGGCACGCTGGCCGAGCGCCTGCGTGCCGGCGGCGCGGGGATCCCGGCGTTCTTCACCGCCACCGGCTACGGCACCGTGGTGGCCGAGGGCAAGGAGACGCGCGAGATCGACGGCCGCTGGTACGTCCTGGAAACCGCGCTGAAGGCCGACGTCGCGCTGGTGAAGGCCTGGAAGGCCGACGCGGCGGGCAACCTGGTGTTCCGCAAGACCGCGCGCAACTTCAACCCGGCCTGCGCGATGGCCGGCAAGGTCTGCGTGGTGGAGGTGGAGGAGGTCGTCGAGGTCGGCGCCATCGACCCGGACCACGTGCACCTGCCCGGCATCTACGTCGACCGGATCGTGCACAACCCGACCCCCGAGAAGCGCATCGAGCAGCGCACCGTCCGCCAGGAGGTGAAGTGATGGCCTGGACCCGCGACCAGATGGCGCAGCGCGCCGCCCGCGAACTCGCCGACGGCATGTACGTCAACCTCGGCATCGGCCTGCCCACCCTGGTGGCCAACCACATCCCGGACGGGGTCGACGTCTGGCTGCAGTCGGAGAACGGCCTGCTGGGCATCGGCCCGTTCCCGACCGACGACGAGGTCGACGCCGACCTGATCAACGCCGGCAAGCAGACCGTCACCGCGCGCGCCGGCGCCAGCTACTTCGGCAGCCACGACTCGTTCGCGATGATCCGCGGCGGCCACATCGACCTGGCCATCCTCGGCGCCATGCAGGTCACCGACCGGGGCGACCTGGCCAACTGGATGGTGCCCGGCAAGATGGTCAAGGGCATGGGCGGGGCGATGGACCTGGTGGCCGGGGTCAAGCGGGTGGTCGTGCTGATGGAGCACACCGCCAAGGACGGCGGCCACAAGCTCCTGCCCGAATGCACGCTGCCGCTGACCGGGGTGGGCGTGGTCGACCGCGTCATCACCGACCTGGCGGTGTTCGACGTCACCCCCGATGGCCTCGTGCTGGTGGAAACCGCCCCGGGCGTTCAGGCGGATGAACTGCGGGAGCGGACCGGGGTGCCGTTCACGGTGGCGGGCTGAACGGGCGCCATGGGCGCGCCAGCGCCCGCTGCCGGAATTTGCGGGGCAGTTGCCCGCTTTGCCATGTTTTTGGGGCAAACTCGCCCTTCGCACCCCTCGATACCCAAGGATTCCGTAATGATGCGTACCTACCTGACCGCGGCGATCGCCCTCGCGCTGTTGGCCGGATGCTCCTCCGAGCAAGGCACGCCGGCCGGGAAGGCCGGCCTGGCCTCCGATACCGCCCTGCCGGGCGCGCTTTCCCCCGCCTCGATGCGCGCGGCGGCGACGAGCTTCGCCTCGCTGCCGGACCGCGGCGAGCTGCTGGCCTACGACCACATCCGCAAGCCGCGCCAGAAGGGCGCCTACACGGCCTATCCGGTCGCGATCAGCGAGGCGCACGCCCTGCAGGCCATGCGCAGCGGCGAGATGGTGATCAAGGCGCCCAACGGGGAGCTCGTCCGCCTCAAGTACGAGCGCCACGAGGAGAGCCCGGACGGCAACTGGACCTGGATCGGCAAGAACGCCGACGGCGCCGACGCGGTGATCACCTTCGGCGAGAAGGCCGTGTTCGGCGTCATCCCGCAGGGCAACGAGACGCTGCGCCTGACCATGAGCGCCGGCCAGTCGTACCTGGTGCAGACCGACCGCAGCAAGCTGGCCGGGCTGGACGGCACCAAGCGCAGGGAAGGCGGTGATCAGCCGGTGCCGCCCAAGCTGTCGACGGCCGCGGGAATGCCGTCGGTGGCGTCGATGCAGGCCCAGTCGGCGACGACCGCGGCGGCCGGCGCGGTATCGGCCGTGGTGGACGTCCTGATCGGCTACACCAGCGGGTTTGCCTCGCAGCTGGGAAGCGAGTCGGCGGCGATTACTCGCGTCAGCAACATGGTCGCCATCACCAACCAGGCCTACCAGAACAGCGGCGTGAGCATGCGCGTGCGCCTGGTCAAGGCGATGAAGGTCAACTACGCCGACAACACCGACAACGGCGACGCGCTCGAGAAGTTGACCGGCTACAAGGCCGGCGACGACGGCGGCCCGATCGACGTCGACCCCGCGTTCAACGACCTCCGCGCCGCGCGCGAGGAAGTGGGCGCGGACCTGGTCTCGCTGGTGCGCGCGTTCCGCACGCCTGAGAACAACGGCTGCGGCATCGCCTGGCTGCTCGGCGGCGGCCAGACCGGGATCACCAAGTCCGATGCGCCGTTCGGTTATTCGGTGGTGAGCGACGGCACCGACCTCGACGAGGGCGACGACAACACGTATTACTGCCGGGAAGAGACGCTGGCGCACGAGCTCGGGCACAACATGGGCCAGGCGCACAACGAGGAGGACAGCGACGGCTCGGGCGTGCATGCCTACTCGTACGGCTACCGCGAGACCTCGTCGACCGGGTTCTACACGGTCATGGCCTATCCGCAGTCCGACGGCGACCAGTTCTCGATCCGGTACTTCGCCAACCCCAACGTCAAGTACAGTGGCCGGGTGACCGGCACGGCGGACAAGTCAGACAACGTCCGCAGCATGAACCAGACGATGCCGATCGTCGCCAGTTTCCGCGACACCAAAGTTCCGCTCCAAGGCATCCAGCACAACGATGTCGATGCGGATGGCTTCTCGGACCTGCTGTTCCACAATGCGACCGTCCGCCAGTTCAGCTACCGGCTCATGAACGGCGTCGCGGTGAAGGCCTCCAAGCTGATCGGCAACGTCGGCCCGGGTTACAGGGTCGTGGCGACCGGGGACTTCAACGGCGATAGCAAGGTCGACGTCATCTGGACCAGCGCTGCACGCGACATCTATATGTGGCTTGGCAGTGGAACGGGCTTTACTTCGAGCAAGGTCGGTACCTATCCGGCCGGTTGGGCGATCGTCGGTGCGGGCGATGTCAACGGCGACGGCAAGTCGGACCTGCTGTTCCACAATGCGACGATGCGGCAGTTCAGCTACCGAATCATGGATGGCAAGACGACCAAGGGCTCCGCCTTGATCGGCCCCGTCGGTCCTGGCTACTCGGTGGGTTCGATCGGAGACTTCAACGGCGACGGCCGGGTCGACGTGATCTGGACGAGCGCCGCGCGCGATCTCTACATGTGGCTGGGAAATGGCTCCAAGTTCACGTCGACCAAGGTGGGGACCTATCCGGCAGGCTGGAAGCTGGTATTCGGGCAATACGCCGACGTCAATGGAGACGGCAACTCCGACCTGTTGTTCCACAATGCGACAACGCGGCAATTCAGCTATCGCATCATGAGTGGAACGAAGACCACCGGAAGCGCTTTGATCGGCCCGGTCGGCGCCGGTTACACGGTCGCAACCACCGGCGACTTCAACGGCGATGGCAAGGCGGACGTGGTGTGGACCAGTTCCAAGAACGATATCTACATGTGGCTGGGCAACGGCTCGGGCTTCACTTCCAAGCCGGCCGGAACCTACCCGAGCGGCTGGAAGCTGATCAACTAGGCTCGGCCAGCACGGGGTGAAAGACGATCGGCGCCATCCGCAACGGTGGCGCCGATTTCTTGTGTAGTGGCTTCATCGATGGGCTTGCGGCCCTGGGCCAATGGCGGCGAGGCGGGCGCACCATGGCGCCGATCCACGCTGGCCTTGGTCGGAATGGCAACTCTTGGCGAAGCGGCGTGGCGCCGGACGCCGTGCGCCTTCAGGACCGCTACGCGCGCCAGGACGGATGCCCGGCCTGCGCCGGGGACGCAGCGCGTCGACTACAGGCTCTGGTAGTTCGGCCCGGAGCCGCCCTCCGGTGCCACCCAGGTGATGATCTCGTAGGGATCCTTGATGTCGCAGGTCTTGCAGTGGACGCAGTTGGCCGCGTTGATCTGCAGGCGCCTGCCGTGCTCGGCGGCGGCGTCCTCGACGATCTCGTAGACGGCCGCGGGGCAGAAGCGGGTGCAGGGGTTGTCGTACTCCTCGGCGCAGCGGGTCACGCAGACCGAGGTGTCGGCCACCTTCAGGTGCACGGGCTGGTCCTCGTCGTGCTCGGTGGCGGCGAAGTACACGCCGGCCAGGCGGTCGCGCGGGGGCAGGGTGCGCTGGACGTAGTCCCGCTTGGGCGATTCGTGCCCGCCGACCTTGTCGAGCGACGACCAGTCCGGCTTCACCTTCAGCGTCCACGGCGACAGCCCGCCGGTGACGGTCTCCCAGCCGGCGTTCGCCAGGCCGAGCCACAGCCCCTTCTTGAACCCCGGCTTGATGTTGCGGACCTTGCGCAGCTCGGCCATGGCGTCCGAGGCGCGCAGCTTCGCGTCGAAGCCTTCCGGCGCCAGCGACGAGGCCGCCAGGTGCTCGGCGGCGAGCATGCCGCTGCGGATCGCCTGGTGGGTGCCCTTGATCTTGGGCACGTTGAGCAGGCCGGCGGTGTCGCCGATCAGCAGCGCACCGGGCATTTCCACCTTCGGCAGCGACTGCCAGCCGCCGCTGGCGATCGCGCGTGCGCCTGCGGACAGGACGCTGCCGCCTTCGAGCAGCGGCAGGACCAGGGGATGGTTCTTCCACTGCTGGAAGGCTTCCCACGGCTTGTATTCCGGGTCGCGGTAGTCGAGCCCGCTGACGTAGCCGAGCGCGATGCGGTCGCCGTCGAGGTGGTAGAGGAAGCTGCCGCCGTAGGTCGCCGGGTCCGCCGGCCAGCCCACGGTATGCACGATCTTCCCGGGCGAGGCGCGCCCGGCCGGCACCTGCCACAGCTCCTTGATGCCGATCGAGTACGCCTGCGGGTCGCTGCCGGCGTCGAGTCCGAAGCGCTTCACCAGCCGCTTGGTCAGGTGCCCGCGCGCGCCTTCGGCGAGCACGGTGACCTTCGCATGGATGTCGATGCCGGGCGTGTAGCCGGGCTTGTGCGAGCCGTCCTTCGCCACGCCCATGTCGCCGATGCGCACGCCGACGACCTTGCCGTCGCCGTCGTGCAGCGTTTCGGCGGCGGCGAAGCCGGGATAGATCTCCACGCCCAGCGCCTCGGCCTGCGGCGCCAGCCAGGCGCAGGTGGCGCCGAGGCTGACGATGAAGTTGCCCTTGTTGTGCATCTGCGGCGGCACCACCGGGAATTTCGTGCCGCCGGTTTTCGTGTAGTACCAGAACTCGTCGTGCGTCGCAGGCACGCAGATCGGCGGCGGGTCGTCGCGCCAGCCCGGCAGCAGCGCGTCGAGCGGCTCCGGTTCGATGACGGCGCCCGAGACGATCTGCGCCCCGATCGTGCTGGACTTTTCGATCACGCAAACCGACAGGTCGGGGTCGAGCTGCTTGAGGCGGATCGCGAACGAGAGCCCCGCGGGACCCGCGCCCACGGTGACGACGTCGTATTCCATGACGTCGCGCTCGATTTCGGGGGCGGCGCCTTGCGCGGGCGCGTTGGGTTCGCTCATGTCGGCGGCCTGGATTGCGTGCCGCGATTGTCGCGGGTTGCGACAATCGCGGCAAATCCCGGCGCCCGTGGCGCCGGCCGATGCGCCTTCAGTGCGGCGCGCGCGCGTACGCCTCGCCGCTGGCGAGCGTCCAGCCGGCGACCTGGCCGGCGATGTCCCCGAGCGCGGCGTCGAAGGCGGAGGCGACCTCGGGGACCGCGGTGCCGGCGGCCGGCTTGCGGACCAGGAAGGTGCGGGAGGCGACCACCTTCTGGTCGAGCGGGTGCAGCAGCTTGGCGTTGACTTCGATGGTCGCCGCCGGCACCGCGGCGCCGGCGTAGTCCGCCTCGAAGCGGCGCAGGTCCATGAGCAGCCGGTAGTCGCCCTCGATGCCGCTGCCCTGGCGGGCGACGCCCGCGATCCGGCCGGAGTCCTCCAGGCCGCGCAGCACGGCGTCCTCGAGCATCTGCGTCGGCGCCTTCGACCAGCTCGCGCCCTTGTAGACCTCGATCTCGCCCGGGGTCGGCGCCACCGCGATGCGCAGGCTGTCGAGCATGCGCGCGGCCGTGGCCGGGCTGACCTCGAGCCGCCACTGCACGGTCGGCCAGGACGGGTCGGGCGCGATGCGCGGGTCCGGCGCGTAGATGGTGGTGGGCTCGCGCTGGTCGCCGCCGCCGAGCAGCGCGCAGCCGCCCAGCAGGATGCAGGCCAGCGCCGCGGCGGCGGGGAGCCGGATGCGGTTCCCGGCGGTTCCCGATTTCGCTTTCCCGGTTCCCGGCTTCATTTCGGCTCGAACTCCTTGGGCGCGTCGCGGCCGAGCAGGAACCGCGTGGGGTTGCCTTCGATGCGGTCGCTGAGCCGGCGCAGGTCGCGGATCAGCGAGCGCAGCTCGGCCAGGGTGGGGCCCAGCTGCGACAGGCCGTCGTTGGCGAAGCTGTGGATCGCGCCGCGGTTCTCGCCGAGGATGCGGTCGGCGTTGCCGGCGGCCGAGTCGAGCTTGGCCAGGGTGGAATCGAGGCGCGAGATCAGGCCGGGCAGCTTCTGCACGAACTCGCGGTCGACGTCCGAGAGCGCGCGGTTGGTGGTGTCGAGGGTGGTGTTGAGCCGCTCGCTGGCCTGGCGCGCGTTGACGATCAGCGCCGACAGGTCCTCGCGCTGGCTGGCGACCGCGCCGGTCATCGACTCGATGTGGTCGAGGGTGGCGGAAATGCGTTCGACGTTGCGTTCGCTGAGCACCTGGTCGAGGCGCTCGACCAGGCGGTTGGCGGTGTCGGCGATGTTCTGCAGCGCCGACGGCTCGGTGAGGATGATCGGGACCTCGCTGCCCGGCGTCTCCAGCAGCCGCGGGCTGCGCGGGTCGCCGCCGGTGAGCTGGATGATCGGGCTGCCCGTCAGGCTGGTCATCGACAGCTTGGCGCGGGTGTCGGTCTTGATCGGGGCGTCGGCCTGCAGCTTGAGCCGCGCGATCACCGCCCGCGGATCGTTGGGCGCGAGCTTGAGGCTCTCGATGGTGCCGATCGCGATGCCGTTGTACTGCACGCTGCTGCCGTTGGTCAGCCCGGTCACCGGCTCGCGGAAGACCACGTCGTACTCGCGCCAGCTCTTGTCCGACGAATACTTGGCGGCCCACAGCCCGAACCCGAGCAGGAACAGCGTCACCAGGATGGTGAAGGCGCCGATCAGGACGTAGTTGGCCTTGGTTTCCATGGTCAGGGCGGTGATTCGTGATTCGTGATTCGTGATTCGCTGGGCATGGTGGCAATCCGGGAGTGATCAGGTCGTGGGCGAGGACAGGCGTCCCCCGCCGGATCCCGCCCCCGCGCTGCGCGCCGCGCGCCCGCGCGGGCCGTTGAAGTATTCGCGCACCCAGGGATGGTCGAAGTCCTGGACTTCCGCGAGCGGCCCGACCGTCACCACCTTGCGGTCGGCCAGCACCGCCACGCGGTCGCAGATAGCGTACAGCGTGTCGAGGTCGTGGGTGATGAGGAAGACGGTCAGGCCCAGCGCCTGCTGCAGGGTGCGGATCAGGTGGTCGAAGGCGCTGGCGCCGATCGGGTCCAGGCCGGCGGTGGGCTCGTCCAGGAACAGCAGCGGCGGATCCAGCGCCAGCGCCCGCGCCAGCCCGGCGCGCTTGCGCATGCCGCCGGACAGCTGCGAGGGCAGCTTGTCGACCGCCTCGGCGGGCAGGCCGGCCAGCTTGACCTTGAGCAGGGCCAGTTCGTAGCGCCAGGTGTCGGGCAGCTCGGCGTGGTGCTCCTTCAGCGGCACCTGCACGTTCTCGCCGACCGTGAGCGAGGAGAACAGCGCGCCGTCCTGGAACAGCACGCCGGTGTTGCGCTCGATGTGCAGGCGGCTGCGCGCGTCCTCGGCGAGCGCGTCGACGCCGAGCACCTCGATCCGCCCCGCGTCCGGACGGCGCAGGCCGATGATCGAGCGCATCAGCACCGACTTGCCGGTGCCGGAGCCGCCGACGACGCCCAGGATCTCGCCGCGCCGCACGTCCAGGTCGAGGCCCTCGTGCACGACCTGCGCGCCGAAGCGGTTGGACAGGCCGCGGACGGAGACGATCGCTTCGCGATCGGAGCGATTCGTGATTGGTGATTCGTGATTCGTCAAGGCAAGCAGTCCTCGCCCCGCGTTGCGCCGCAGGAGTCCGCTTTTGCGAATGACCAATCACCGATCACGAATCACCGCCCTTCACCAGCCCATGTGCATGAACCAGATCGCCGCAATCGCGTCGATCACGATCACCAGCGAGATCGTCTGCACCACGCTGGAGGTGGTGCGTTCGCCCACCGACTGCGCGGTGCCCTGCACCTGCAGGCCCTCCAGGCAGCCGATCAGGCCGATCACGACGGCGAAGACCGGCGCCTTGGACATCCCGACCAGGAAGTGCCGCAGCTCGATGGTGTCGTGCATGCGCGCGTAGTAGGCCTGCGGCGGGATGTCGAGGCTGAACGCGCCCACCGACATGCCGCCGAGCAGGCCGGCGACCATGGCGATGAAGGTCAGCAGCGGCAGCATCACCAGCAGCGCCAGCACGCGCGGGATCACCAGCAGGTCGATCGGATCGAGGCCGAGGGTGCGGATCGCATCGACCTCCTCGCGGCTGACCATCGCGCCGATCTGCGCGGTGAACGCGCTGGCGGTGCGCCCGGCCAGCAGGATCGCGGTCAGCAGTACGCCGAACTCGCGCAGGAAGGCGATGTTGACCAGTTCCACCACCAGGATGGTGGCCCCGAAGTCGGCGAGGATAGTCGAGCCCAGGAACGCGATCACCGCGCCGACCAGGTACGACAGCAACGCCACCAGCGGCACCGCGTCCAGGCCGACCTGCTCCATGTGGTGGACCACCGAGGTGATGCGCAGCCGGCGCGGCTGCACGATGGTGCGGCCGAGCTTGACCAGGTTCTCGCCGAGGAAGCTGACCAGCGCGACGATCTCGCCGAAGTTGTCGGCCACCGCGAAGCCCAGCCGCGCGAGCGCGGCCTGGAAGCCGAAGTCGCGCTTCTTCTTCGGGCGCTCGTCGGCGACGTCCTCGATCGCCGCGACCAGCGCGCGATGGTCGTCGCGGAAGCGGAAGGCGTCGTAGTCGATGCCCTTGCGGCGGGCGAAGCGCAGCAGCTGCAGCACCCCGGCCGAATCCAGCCGCTCCACGCCGGTCGCGTCGACCGAGCGGACGTCGCCGAGGTCGCGGCGCAGCGCGGCGCCCACGGCGAGCGCGTGGTCCAGCGTCCACTGCCCGCGCAGGCGCAGCCGGCCGGCATCCTGCGGGTCGGGGTCGATGGCCGGCGCGTTGCTGCTGGCGACACTCATGCGGGGGCGCGTCTCCGGAGCGTTGGCCGCCGCGCGGGCGGGCGCTGGCGAAGAGGATACAGGCAAGCAAGCCGGCGCGGCCCCGCAGGCCCGCACGATGGTGCCAGCGGCCACGGGCGCGTGCGATGCTTCGCGAATGACCCAGGCCTTCCCGCAGTCCATCGGCTACGCCGCTCGCATCGCCTTCCTGGTGGAGCTTGCCGAGCGGCTGCACACCTACGGCACCACCGCGCAGCGGCTCGAGGGCGCGCTGGTCTCGGTGTCGCAGAAGCTGGGGCTCGAATGCGAGCCGTGGGCCAATCCGACCGGGATGATCCTGTCCTTCAGCGATCCCGCGCGCCCGCCCGGCGAAAGCGACACCACCCGGGTGATCCGGGTCCCGCCCGGCGACAACGACCTTGCCAAGCTGTGCGAGGCCGACCGCATCGCCGAAGAGGTGGTCGCGGGCCGGATCGGGCTCGCCGAGGGCTATGCCGCGCTGCGTGCGCTGGACCGTCCGCCGCCCCGGCGCGACCGGATGCTGCTGGCGCTCGCCTTCGGCCTGTCCTCGGCCAGCGTGGCGGGCCTGCTGCGGCTGCCGTGGCTGGACATCGCCACCGCGGGCCTGATCGGGCTTCTGGTCGGCATGGTCGACTGGATCTCGTCCTCGCGGCCGCGCCTGCGCGAAGCCAGCGAGGCCCTGTCGGCGATGCTGGCGGCGACGGTGGCGGTCCTGGTCGCCGGCTTCGTCGGTCCGTTGAACCTCAACACCGTGGTGATCGCGGCGCTGATCGTGCTGATGCCGGGCCTGGGCCTGACCAATGCCGTCAACGAGCTGACCAGCCAGCACCTGGTCTCCGGCACCGCCCGCTTCGCCGGGGCGGTCAGCACCATGCTCAAGCTCACCGTCGGCACGATGATCGCGCTCACCGCGGCCAAGGCGCTCGGCGTCGAGCCGCACGTGCGCGCGCTGCGCCCGCAGCCCGACTGGGTGGAGTGGGGGGCGCTGGTCACCGCGGCGTTCGCCTTCGCGATCCTGTTCCGCGCCGCCCGCCGCGACTGGCTGCTGGTGATGCTGGCGGCGATGGCGGGCTACCTGATCCCGCGCCTGGTCGGCGACGACTGGGGCAGTCCGGTCGGCATCTTCGTCTCGGCGCTGGTGCTCACGGCGGCCGGCAACGGCTACGCGCGCTGGATGCACCGGCCCGGGGCGCTGGTGCGCGTGCCGGGCATCATCCTGATGGTGCCCGGCAGCGCCAGCGTGCGCAGCGTGCTGACCCTGATCCAGCAGCAGGACTTCGGTGCCGGCCAGCAGGCCGCCCTGGCGGTCCTCAACATCCTGCTGGCGCTGATCGCCGGGCTGCTGTTCGGCAACCTGCTGCTGCCGACCCGGCGCAACCTGTGATAGCCGAAAGATGACATATTGCGGCATTCAGGAATGGCAGGCGGCGCAGGGGCGCAGGGCGCGGGGAGAAGCTGAATCGTTCCGGGCGGCACCCCCGTATCCCTATTGCTGAATGGGTCGATCGAATTTAGGTTCAGCGACATGCGGACATTGATCCATCAACTGGCCGAGAACTCGCGCCAAGCCGGGGCCGTGACCTTGGTGGTGGGCGCCGGGAACGGCTCGGAGCTCACCTCGCTGCGCGAGCTCGGGAGCCGGCGCCTCGTGCTCGTGGAGGCATGCCCCGAGGTGGCCGCGAGGCTGGTTGCGCAGGTCGACGCAAGCCTGGGCGAGGAAGTGTGGCCGGTAGCGGTCACCGGGGCGGTTACCGGTTCGGCGACCCTGCATCTGGTCAATCACGCCAGCTACAGCAGCCTCAAGGCGCCGGCCCGACTCCTGACGCTGCTGCCGAACCTGAGGGTGGTCGGGCAGCGGGAGGTGCCGGCAAGCACGCTCCGGGAAGTCATAGAGAATCTGGCCTTGGTACCGGATGGAGACAACGTGCTGGTACTCGACGCCCCGGGACAGGCTTACGACCTGTTGCAAGCGACGCCTGCTTCTGCATTGCAATGTTTTTCCAGCATTGTCGTCCGCTGCGATTGCTCCCCGCTTTACGCAGGCGACATGGAAACGAGCCAGCTGATCGACCTCGTGCGCGAGGCGGGCTACGAGGTCGCGGGAGAGGATCCGCAGTCCGTCTATCCGCAGGTCGCCATGTTGCTGGCGCGCGACGACGACCGGGTCCGGCGAGGGAGGCTCGAAGAGCAGCTGTCGCAGGAACGGCGCGAACGCAGCGACCTGGCCGACTCGATGAAGGAGCTGAGGGATGCGCTCCAGGCGGTGTCGGAGGAGCGCGACGCTCACGCCCTGCTTGCGGAGGAGCGAAACACTGCGATCGAGGCTGCCCTGCGCGACGGGGCGGAGGGTAGGAAGCAGATCGCCGCCTTGCAGGAGCAGGTCGAGACGCTCACCCGGAATCTCGAAGCCAAGTCGAAGCTGGCCAGCGACATGAAGCAGGCGCTGGACGCAGCGGAAAAGGCGGCATCCGAACACGAACGGATGGCCTCCGAACGCCAGGAACTGATCGCCAAGCTGGGCAGGCAAAGCCAGCAGCGTGGCGGGAGGGTCATCGAGCTCGAACGCGAGATCGGCATCCTGAATCGTCGCCAGGCCTGGTTCGACGAGGAAATCGCCAAGGCGGAGGCGCAGATCGACCTCATCAAGGAACTGGTGCTGCGCGACTGAAGGTTCGCAGCCGCTCCCCTCATGTCCAACGAACATCCGATAGACGGATCCGGAAGCGAGTCTGGGTGCGGATGAACAGAGTCCGATCGAAATCCGGGAAGCACGGGAAACCGGGCGGGAAAGTGCAAGCGCAGCCCGGCGAAGGTGCCCGCGACGGATCCATGGTCAGCAGGATGAACCCCGGTGCGCGGCCTTCCGGGCCTCCGGACGAAGTCCTGGAAGCCGCATGCATGCAGTGGCAGTTTGGCGACTGGGCCAGCCTGATCAAGTTGGATGCGGGCCTGGTGGAAAGCCATCCGCGGCGGGCCATGCTCGCGCTCCTCGCGGGGGCGGCGCACCTGCAGGTCAATGATCTCCCGTCGGCACGGCAGTGCATCCGACAAGCCAGGGAGTGGGGATGCGACAGCCGGGCCGTGGCGCGGATTCTGATCGCGGGCGTGCACAACACGCTCGGGCGCATGGCCGCGGTCCGCCACAAGGAATCCCGTGCACTGGAACATTTCCGCCTCGCGGTGGACGGTGTCGGTGGCGACGCCCGGCTCGCGCACGAGGCGCGTTCCATCCGGGAAATCGCGCAACTCGGCCTTGCCGACCAGGTGGCCGATCTCATCAGGCTGCAAGGCCCGGGGGGGCGCAGCGTCGCTGCGGATGGCGCCGGCGAGGCAACGGAATGGCGCCACGGGTCCCTCCCGGGTCGACGGGCGGTCGCACCGCCGGAAGCCCCCGTGAGGTCGTCCAGCCCCGGGCGTGGCGCGATCGTGATCGCGGGCATGCGGCACTCGGGGTCCACCGCACTGTTCAATGTGATCAGGATTGCGCTCGAGAGTGCTGGAATTCCGCTCGTTTCGTTCTATTCGGAAGGCACCGGAAACGAGCGGTTGTACGACCCGGATTGCCCCCTGCTCCTCATCAAGACGCATGAGTTCCGCGACGACGTGGCCGCGCGCGCGACGGTGGTGGTCACCACTCGCAGGGACCTGAGGGATACGGTTGCCTCGGCCAAGAGAAGGCAGTTTCCGATGCTGGACCGTCTCAAGGGGCCAATCGAGTACGCCAAGTACAACCGCGCGCTGCACGAGGTCTGGCGGCCGAAAAGCCATTACGAGTTCGTCTACGAGCGATACGTCGCGCAGCCGGTTCAGGAGATCGGCCGGCTGTTGAGGATCCTGGGGCTGGGGGATATCGATGCGGCTGCCGTGCAGGCCCGGGTCGCCGCTCTTCCCGTCGACGACTACGACACCAGTCTCCTGAGCCCGACGCACATTACCGATCCCAACAGGGTGATGTCGTACCGGGATAGCCTCACGGAAGGCGAGGTGGAGCGGATCGGCCTCGAGCACGCCGACTGGCTGCACAGGTACGGCTACGCTCCCGAGTGAGGGGAATGGCCGCCGTCGCCGGAGGCGGCGGGTGGTCGGGCGGGCGCGACCGATCCACCGGCTCGGTCTTCGATCGGATCGGAGCCCGGTGTGGGGCGGCGAATGGATTCCACCAGCTTATTGCGGCCATGAACTCATCGTCTACAATGTCCGACCCCGCGCCTTGGTCAAGCTGCCCGGTTCGGCTCGGCGGCGCCATCAGCCGCCGCGAGCCATTTCCGGGGCGGCCCGCCGCGGGTAGGAAGCCGGTGCATAGACGAGAACGACTTTTCCATGAATCCCCGGAAGGAACCAACCCGCGTCCCCGTTCGTCTGCTGGGGCAGTCGGGATGCCGCTTCGGGTTCCCGGGCTGCACCGTATACCTGGATCCCTACCTGTCACATTCCGTGCAAGAGCTCGACGCCCCGGATCTGGTGCGTCTGATGCCCATCCCCCTGCCGCCTGCGCAGGTGGTCGACGCGGATTGGGTGCTCGTCACCCATGGGCACATCGACCACTGCGATCCCCATACGCTGCCGATTCTCGCGAAGGCGTCCGCGGGCGCGCGGTTCATGGGCCCGCCGCCGGTGCTCGGCCTTCTGAAGGAATGGGGCATTCCGGAGGATCGGCTCGTCCCGGCCACCGAGGAATGGACCGACCTCGGACCTTCCCTGAAGGTCCACGCGGTCGCGGCGGCCCATCCCGAAATCGAGCGTGACCGGGACGGCAAGCCGGCATGCGTGGGCTTCGTCCTCGATTTCGATGGCCGGCGCATCTACGCGGCGGGCGACACCAGCGTCAGGCAGCCGATCCTGGACGCGCTGGCCCGCCTGGCCCCGATTGAAGTGGCGATGCTGCCCGTCAACGAGCGGAACTTCTTCAGGGATCGCGCGGGCATCATCGGGAACATGTCGGTGCGCGAGGCGTTCCAACTGGCACAGGAGCTGGGGTTCGAGGCGGTCGTCCCGGTGCATTGGGACATGTTCGCGGTCAACTCGGTTGCGGTCGAGGAGATCAGGTCCGTCCACGAGCAGATGCGCCCGTCCTTCCGCCTGCTTGTGCGCCCCGAATCGGTCTGACGGCAATCGCATGCTGATCAGCATCATCATCCGGACGCTGAACGAGGCACGCTACCTGGGCGATCTGCTGGATGCCATACGGGAACAGGACCTCGGCAGCTTCCGGGCAGAGGTCGTGGTGGTCGATTCCGGCTCCGACGACGGGACGCTCGAGATCGCGAAGCGGCATGGTTGCACCCTCGCGCACATCACCCGCGAGCAGTTCTCGTTCGGTCGCTCCCTCAATCTCGGCTGCGAGGTCGCGCGTGGCGACGTCCTCGTGATGGTGAGCGGCCACTGCGTTCCCGTGGACCGTCACTGGCTGAGGCTGTTGTGCGAGCCGGTCGCCGACGGGACGGTGGAGTACAGCTACGGGAAGCAGATCGGCGGCCCGGAGAGCCGCTATAGCGAATGTTGCATATTCGCCAAGTACTATCCCGACGTGTCGCGGGTGCCGCAGGAGGGATTCTTCTGCAACAACGCGAATTCAGCCATCTCTCGCCGCAGCTGGGAGAAGTACCGGTTCGACGAGGAGGTTACCGGGCTGGAGGACATGGATCTCGCGCAGCGGGCTTGCCGTGACGGCGGTCGCGTCGGCTACGTTGCGGGCGCTTGCGTCTACCACTATCACGCCGAGTCCTGGCAGCAGGTACGCAGGCGCTTCGAGAGGGAAGCGTTGGCGTTGCAGAAGATCATGCCGCAGATTCACGTCCGGCGCCGCGACCTTGTCCGGTACATCGTCAGCAGCATCTGGCACGATTGGGCCAGGGCGCGCCGGGAGGGCGTTCTGGCGCGGAAGGCCTGGGAGATCGTGCGGTATCGCGTCTGCCAGTACACCGGCGCCTACAAGGGCAATCATGAGCACCGCGTGCTGTCCCACGTGGAGAAAGAGAAGTATTTTTATCCCACAAGGCCGATATGAGTAAGACTGATTCCAGGTACGGCGTGGTTGCCTTGCTTCCCATGAAGGCCAACAGCGAGCGCGTCAAGGGCAAGAACTTCCGATCCTTCTGCGGCAAGCCCCTGTTCAAATGGATCCTCGACACCTTGCTTTCCGTGGAGGAGATCGACCGGGTCGTGGTCAACACGGATGCGAGGAGCATCCTTGCGGACAACGGGCTGGTCGAGAGCGATCGGGTGCTGATTCGCGACCGGAAGCCAGAGATCTGCGGCGACATGGTGTCCATGAACCTGGTGCTTGCCGACGACGTCGCGAACGTGGATAGCGATATCTACCTGATGACCCATACGACGAACCCGCTCATGAGCGCCGACACGGTGCGCAGGGCATTGAAGGCATTCCAGGAAGGATCCGCGGAGGGTGTGGATTCGCTCTTTACCGTCGATCGGGTCCAGACGCGCTTCTACCGAGCCGATTGCAGTCCGGTCAACCACGATCCGGACAACCTCGTGCGAACACAGGATCTCGAGCCGTGGTTCGAGGAAAACTCGAACCTGTACATCTTCACCAGGGACAGCTTCGGCAGGACGAACGCCCGGATCGGGAAGCGCCCGATGATGTTCGAGGGGCCGCCATTCGAATCCATCGACATCGACACCCCCGAAGACTGGGATTTTGCGGTCGCGGCTGCGAGATACCTGCAGGAGGAGGGGCGCTGATGGACATTCTGGTGACATGCCCGCCGATGCTCGGGTTGATCGACGAGTTCATCCCCGTCGCGGCCGACCGCGGATTTCGACTGGTCCCGGCGAAGGTCACGCAGACGCTCTCCGAGGACGAGCTGTCGGAATTGCTGCCGCGGTACGACGGATGGATCATCGGCGACGACCCGGCCACGCGGCGCGTGTTCGGGGCCGGCAGGGCGGGCAGGTTGAAGGCCGCCGTCAAATGGGGGATAGGCGTCGACAACGTCGACTTCACCGCATGCTCGGACCTCGGCATTCCGATCGTCAATACGCCCAACATGTTCGGCGGCGAGGTGGCCGACGTGGCAGTGGCGTACGTCATCGGGCTGGCGAGGGATCTCTTCCTCATCGACCGGGGCGTGCGTGAGGGCGGCTGGCCGAAGCCGGCCGGCGTCAGCCTGGCAGGGAAGGTCGTTGCGCTGGTTGGCCTCGGCGATATCGGCCGCAATGTCGCCAAGCGATTGTCCGCCTTCGACATGCGGGTGGTTGCCTACGATCCCGTTGCGGCTGCCGATGTCGCCGGGACGGTCGTCGAGCGCGCGCAGTGGCCGGACCGGATCGAAGAAGCGGATTTCATCGTCTTCACCTGTTCATTGAACCAGGACAACTGGCACATGCTCGATGCCGGCGTGCTTGCGAAGACGAAGCGCGGCGTGCACGTCGTGAACGTCGCCCGTGGGCCGCTGGTCGACGAGGAGGCACTGGCGAAGGCGCTCGGATCCGGGCAAGTCGCGGCGGCGGCGCTCGACGTATTCGAGGTCGAGCCCTTGCCGGCCGGCTCCCCGTTGAGAGCGATGCCGAGATGCATCCTGGGGTCGCACAACGGGTCCAATACGAAGGACGCGGTGCGGCGGGCCAGTCGGGAAGCCATGGACAAGTTGTTCGAGTTCCTCGGTGGCGACGCGTGAAGGCGGTTCTGGTCACCGGGGCTTCGGGTGGCATCGGCCAGGCCCTGGTGCGCGCGTTCTCTGCGGCCCGCTATGCGGTCATCGGAACCGATGTCGAGGATCGCGCCGACCACGGCTGCGACGTCTTCGTTCGGTGCGACCTGAGCGAGCTGGCCGAAGACGAGGCATGCGCGGAACGGGCTTTCGCAGCCGTGCGTGAAGCGCTGACCGGGCGCCCGCTTGCGGCGCTGGTCAACAACGCCGCGGTCCAGATCCTGGACCCCGTCGGGGAATTGTCGCGCGAAGCCTGGCGAAAGACGTTCAACGTGAATGTCATCGCCCCCTTTCTCCTGTCGCGCGAATTCCTGCCGGAGCTGGAGAAGGGCAGGGGCATGGTGCTGAACGTAAGCAGCATTCACGCGCGGCAAACGAAGCCGCGGTTCGTTGCCTACGCGACCAGCAAGGCGGCGCTCAGCGGAATGACCCGGGCCATGGCGGTGGAGCTGGGCCAGCGCGTGCGGGTCAACGCGATCGAACCCGCCGCCATCGACACGCCGATGCTGCGTGCCGGTTTCGAAGGCAACGAGCCAGCGTACGAATTGTTGAAGGCCTATCATCCGACAGGCGCGATCGGCTCGACGGAGGAGCTTGCAAGGCTTGCCGTGTCGATCGTGCGGGATGGAGGCGATTTCCTGAACGGGGCGGTCCTGGCCGTCGATGGCGGCATATCGGCGTGCCTGCACGATCCGGCGTAATGGCAATGGACGACCAATGAGCTTGTCTGCCGCGAATGAGCTCGAGCGCGACGGCGATATCGCCGGCGCACTCGAGTTGTGCATCGGCCTCGTGACCCAAAGCCGGGCAGGCCGGCGGGAGCTGTCGCCGCTCTACGAGCGGAACGCGGAGCGCTTGTTCCGGAAGCTCCCGGAATCCCACAGGGAGCGCATGATCGGGTTGGCCTTGCTGAACAAGGTCACGCTGCAGCCGCTCGAATCGCCACGAAACGGGCCCCCGGGCGTGGCGAACGCCGACCGGCCCGACGGGCCGCTGGTGACCGTGGTCATCCCCAGCTACAACAACGAGAAGTACCTGCGGGGCACCATTGCGAGCGTCGTTGCCCAGACGCATCGCGACTTCGAGTGCATCATCGTTGACGACTGTTCCAGCGATGGATCGATCGCCATCGCCAGGGCGGCGTGCAAGAGCGACCGGAGGTTCCGTCTCTACCAGCATCGGTCCAATGGCGGCCTGGCGGCCGCCAGGAACTCGGGCATCCGGCTCGCAGCCGGATCCTTCGTGTGCTTCCTGGATTCGGACGATGTCCTCTCGCCCACGTCCCTGGAAAATCGCGTGCGCGCCGCGCAGAAGTACCGGGATGTGGACTGCGTGGCCGGCGTCTATGATTTTTCCATGTCCGTCGCCGGCGACTTCGGCGGCACCGTGCCGGGGAAGGCCGTCAAGGGGCGCGCGGAATTCGTCGATTTCGTATCGGTCAAGGGCGATTGCCCCTTCAACGCCAACCAGCCGATGCTCAGGCGGCAGGTTCTCGTCGCGATGGGCGGATTTCCCGAGAAGTATCCGCAGGCGGAAGACTGGCGACTTTGGTCGAAGATGCTGCGCGCGGGATATGTCCTGGTGTCGGTTCCGACGATAGGCAGCGCCTACCGCCAGACTGCGGGCAGCATGATGAGGCGCGCGCCGATGCTGCACATGCAGAAATCATTGGGGAACTACTTCCGCGCGCACGCGGCCTACCGGGATGAAGTGGAGCGGGTCGAGGTCCGCTACGAGAACAGCTTCTTCGCGATGCCGTTGTTCACGGAGGACTGGGGCCACTATTTCTCGCAGCAGCAATTCATGGCGAGGCTGTTCAACTCGATCGGAATGGAGCTCGGCCGCCAGCGCGAGGCGGATAGCGCCCTGGACATCACCGCCATCGGGCGCGTGGTGCGCGAAGCGGTGCCGGACTTCGGCATCTGCAGCATCGGGCTGACGGCGCGCGAAATCTACGACTGGCTCGAATACGGATACAAGCGATACTTCGGCGGACTTCCCGGCGGCGACTCGAAGCTCGATTTCCTGATGGATGCCACGTGCCTGCTTCTCGGACACCTGTACGAGTCCACCCCCGTCCGCCGGATCGGCAATGGGGAGCGAATGTTGCCTGGGCGGCGTCTCGAGACCAGGGCCGTGGAGGTCGTGGACATCTTGTTCGTTCCGCACAAGGCGTATCACACGCGAAGCTTCGAGCTTCTCGTGCCTCATCTGCAGGCAGCCGGGCTGTCCTTCGCCTTCGTCGATATCACCGTTCCTTACCGCGACGAAAGCGCGTACGCGGAATCGTTGTATGATCATTTCATGTCGTACAACGAGTTCGTGCTGTCCAGGGTGGTGCCCCGCGCGATTGTCTGCATGAACGACTGGGATACCGTGGTCAAGCCGATGATCATCCACGCGAATGCGTGCGGGATTCCAACGATCGGCATGGTGGAGGGAGTCCAGGACTTCGGCGACGCGGACACCGGCCGGAAGAGGAATCCCTACCGCCAGGTCAGGCATGTATGCCTGCCGGGAGAGTTCGACAAGAAATACTTCGAGGGCTCCGGCCAATCGCTCTGGGTCACCGGAGTCCAGCGTCTCGACGGACTTGCGCAATACGCTGCGGCGCGAAGCCGACGCGGGCCTTCGCGCTCCGGGCGCAAGAAGGTGGTCGTCAACGTCAACTTCTCGTATGGCGTCATGACCGACAGGCGCGACCAGTGGGTGGCCGACGTGGATGCGGCCTGCCAGGCGCTCGGGTACGAGATGATCGTTTCGCAGCATCCCCAGGACGATGGCGACCTTTCCCGGTACCGGGTCAGTGACGGCGCCTTGTACGATCTCCTGGTCGAGTGCGATGCGTTCGTCAGCCGCTTCAGTGGGGCAATCCTGGAATCGATGGTCATCGGTTGCCCCGTTGTCTACTACAACGGGCATGGCGAAAAAGTCGACAAGTTCCACGAGTCCCTCGGCGACTACCTGATTGCGGACAGCCCGGGGGAGCTGAAGCGGGCCCTGCGCTCCGCCGTCGAGGAGGAGGCCGTGCCGAGCGGCGCGTATCTGAAGCTCCATTGCGACATCGGCGGCCGCGACGGCGCCAGCTCGTTGGCGAAGACCACGGAAGCCTTGAGGACGATATTGCGGCATGAGCGGAAAACGGCCGACGTGGCGAAGTTCAAGCGGTTGTTGGGAGGGGGTGCCTGATCGGTCGCGGGCCGTCGGGCATCGGTTTAACCAAGGAAGCATGCAATGAGAATCCTGGTGACGGGCGGTGCGGGATACATCGGCTCGCATACGGTGTTGAAGTTGATCGAAAGCGGTGCGGTGGTGACCGTCCTCGACAACTTTTCCAATAGCTCTCCCGTTGCATTGGAGCGCGTGTCGGCAATGACGGGAGCGCGGATCGCCGTCGTTCACGGCGACGTTTGCGATGCCGCTGCCCTCGAATCGGCCTTCTCCGCATCGAGCTACGATGCCGTGGTGCACTTCGCAGGGCTGAAAGCGGTCGGGGAATCGACGGAACAACCGCTGCGATACTTTCGCAACAACGTCTCGGGCACCCTCAACCTGCTCGAAGCGATGGCTGGTTCCGGGGTCAAAACGCTGGTTTTCTCGTCGTCCGCCACGGTTTACGGCGTCCCCGAGCGGGTCCCCATCGCCGAGGATGCCGCCCGTGCCGCCACCAATCCGTATGGGCGGAGCAAGCTCATCGTCGAGGACATCCTGGAGGACCTGTGCCAGGCCGACCCCGGCTGGCGCATCGCACGCCTGCGATACTTCAATCCGGTGGGCGCCCACCCTTCCGGCGCCCTGGGCGAGGATCCGGCCGGCATTCCGAACAACCTGATGCCGTTCATCAGCCAAGTCGCCGCGGGCAGGCGGGACAAGTTGTCGATATTCGGGGGGGATTACCCTACCGAAGACGGCACCGGCGTCAGGGATTACATCCATGTCGTCGATCTCGCCGATGGCCACCTGGCGGCGCTGGCCTACCTGAACGGCTTGGGCGAGGGCGGCCTGTTGACGGTGAATCTCGGTACGGGGCGCGGAGTTTCGGTTCTCGAGGTGGTGCGTGCGTTCGAGGAGGCCAGCGGGCGAAAGGTGCCTTGCGAAGTGGTCGGCAGGCGCGCCGGGGACGTCGCGGAGTGCTACGCCGACCCGTCGCTCGCGCGGGAATTGCTTGGCTGGAGCGCGAAGTACGGCATCAGCGACATGTGCAAGGACGCATGGAACTGGCAATCGAGGAATCCTGATGGCTACGGCGCGGTTTGAGGCGGCAGCTGATCGTCGAATGGATAGAATGCGCGTCGGACGCGCGAGTTGGCGATAACTGGATGGATATCAAGACGTTGGGCGAGCTCGCCCAGGATGGAAGGTATGACGAAGTCGTCGCCGACCTAGAGAAAGTCGGCCTCGCCGGGCTGGACAGGGCCCGGATCGGCATCTATTTCACATGCCTGCGCAAGGCCGGGGACAAGCGGGCCCTGGCTTCGTTCCTGCGCAAGGTGCGCAGGCTGCCGGGCAGGGAGTGGCTCGACGATTCCTGCGCCGACGCGGCCTATCTGTCGACGTTCGATTTCCTGTTCCTGGAGGAGACCATGCGCCAGGTCGTCGAGTTGAACGACCGGCAGGTATCCGACCAGGGCTTCGGCGCGCTCGAGGAGCGCCTGAAGGCGGATAAGGCCCGGCTCCATTCCTATGTCGACGAGAACCTGGCCGGGTACGTTCGACGGACCGAAGCGGAGTACCGCTACATCCGCAATCTGCCGCTCGAGATGTTCCCCTACAAGTATCTTTCGGACTATCGCCGGACGGCGCCCGACAGGCGGCAGGAGCCGAAGAGCGTCTCGTTCATCTACTGCATCAAGAACCGAAGCGCCAGGACTTCCATTTCCGTCGAAAGCCTGGTGCGGGCATACGAGAAGTACCTGGGCGATACCGACCAGCCCATCGGGGTCGAGATCATCCTTGTCGAGGATATCGGCCAGGACATGGTCAAGCCGTTCCCGGCGAGCGGAGCGCATCGGTTCATCCATCATCACGTCGTCGACACCCATGTCACGTGGACGAGGTCGGGCTTGCTCAATTACGGGATCAAGCGCTCGTCCTCCGACCTGGTCGCGTTTTGCGACGTCGACTTCCTTTTCCCGGGAACGTTCTTCCACGATCTCGAGCGCCAACAGCGGCGCCTCGATTTCAAGAAGCGCATCCTCGTCGTGAACTGCATAGAAACCGAAGCGCACCAGAAGGACGGTCGGAAGTATTCCAAGTGGAGCCCCTACGGCTATATGTGGATGGTCGACCGGGAACTGGCGGTCGGGGTGGGCGGCTTCAGCGAAGCCTACAAGGGGCACGGGTTCGAGGACCGCGACTTCGAGCACCGGCTGAAATCGGCGTACGGGCTGGAAATCGTCGCTTCCTGCGGGCTGGACGACAGGTTCGTCCTTCTCCACCTGTCGCACGACACCAGGACCGGGGACGAAAGCCGGGATGACAACCGTGCGCGCTACCTCGCCAGCTTGAAGGACCGGCCTGCCGCATCGGACGCTTGGGGCGAGCAGGACCACGTCAGGTCGACGGACTACGAGGGCCTTGTCGCGGACGAGATGAGCGCCCCCGGGCACGGGTCGCACTTCGATCTCCTCGTGATGCCGCATAACAGGTACCACGCCTGGACGATTTCGCTGATCAAGGAAGATCTGTTGCGGGCGGGAATCAAGTTCATGGTGCTTTCGCCGCTGCCCCATTACCGGGATGAAGGGGTGGAGGAGTTCTGCATGTCCTCGGGGTTGCCCTTTCTCAGGATCGCGGACCTGTGCGCCAAGCGGATCACGTTCGGCGCGTTCGCGGTGTTCAATGACTGGGATGGGGTCGTCGCAAGGCCGTTGCTGGAGGTGTTCAAGGGCCGGGGGATTCCGACGATCGGGATCATCGAAGGGATCAACGACTACCTGGACGTGGACACCGGGCGTTCGCGCCGTGCATACCGGACGGTCGACCGGGTCCTGGTGCCCGGGGAGTTCGATCGGCGCCATTACTTCGCCGACATGGGCGATCTGGCGAGGGTCGTCGGGATTCCGCGGCTTCGCGAGATCATGAAGTCCGGCGGGGCCGGCCTCCCGGCCGCCGGTTCGCAACACGTGCTCGTGAACTGCAACTTCACCTATGGTGTCCTCGAGGAAAAGCGGAATGCCTGGGTTCGCGAGGTCGTGTCGGCCTGCAAATCCGCGGGGTTCTCCTACGAGATCACCAGGCATCCGGCCGACAAGGGGGACTTGTCGGAGTACGTCGTCGCCGAGGACGGCTTCTATGCCGCGCTCCGCCGGTCCACGATCGTGGTGAGCCGCTTCAGCTCCTGCATCCTGGAAGCGCTGGCAGTCGGAGTGCGGGCGATCTACTACAATCCCGGGATCGAGAAGGTCGTCAAGTTCCAGCAATCCCTGGGGGCGTATCAAACCCCTCAATCCGAGGCCGAGCTGCAGTCTGCTCTCGAGCAGGTCGCATCGGGCTTGGAGGAGGACAGCCTGCCGTTCCTCGAAGAGCATTGCTCGATCTCGGCCCCGGCCGGTCCGAGGATCGCATCTTCCATACGCAGGGCCATAAATGAATCGTCCCCTAAAGGGCCGGACGTCCGCGGCCTGCACGATGAGATAATGAAGAGGTTTACCTGATCGTCCTTTTCCGCCCCGCCAGGGGCGGGCAGGCCGGGCGGCTACGATTCGAGGAAGGGCCATGGCTCGCATTGACTACAAGAAGACCTATTCGCTGCTCAGAAAGACGTATCCGGACATGCCTGCCCGGTTTGAGGTGAACCTGCGGAATGCCTATGAAGCGCTGATCCAGGAAGGGGATGTCGCCATCGACTGCGGCGCGCATACGGGCAAGCACACGCTTCCCATGGCGAGGGCCGTTGGCGCCAAGGGCCTGGTGTACGCATTCGAGGCCAACAAGTACAAGGCGAAGGTCCTGTCCGAAGCGGTCGAGCACGAAGGACTCCAGGACCGAGTCAAGCTCTTCGCCGCCGCGGTTGGGGACGAGCGGCGGTCCGAGGTTTCCTTCTTCGTATTGCCCCATAGTCCGGGCAAGAGCGCGTTGATACTCCGCGAGGGCTTGTCCGAAACGGAGAATCAAGCCATGGAGCAGATCAGCGTTCCCATGGTGAAGCTGGACGATTCCATCGAGCTTCGGGACAAGGTCGCCTTCATCAAGACGGACGTCGAAGGCGCTGAGCTGATGGCTTTGCGCGGTGCCGCGGAAATAATCCGGGCAAGCAGGCCGTTCATCCATTTTGAGTGCGGCGAGGTCGCCTATCGACCCTTCGGTTTCGTATCGGGCGATTTCTACGACTTCTTCGATGCGCTCGACTACGTCCTGTTCGACATCACCGGAAACCGGATTGCCGACAGGGACGACTGGCTGGCAAGCGACAAGGCGCAAGGGCTGTACGACTATATCGCTGCGCCGGCGGAGTCGGGCAGGCTGGACGTGCTGGTTTCCGCCTTGGGCGGGAACGCGATCGCGCCCGTCCAGCTGGATGCGGATTGAAGCCGGCGGCAAGTCGCAGGTCCAAGAAGAACTCGAACGGAACAATGCGCCTTCGCGATAGGTCGAGCGAGGCGCAAGCGGCGGTTACATCATCCTCGGAGGAACTACCCGTGCAACAGAGAATCATTGCCATATCGCTGGTCGCATTGCTGGCCGCCTGCTCGAACGGCCAGGACAGCCAGGGGCAGGCGGCGGCGCAGGCCCCGGCAAGCACCGCGCCGGCGCAGGCTGCCATCGAGTCCTGTCCCGAGGAATTCTATTATCCCTTTCCGGTGGACGGCATCAGATTCGGCTTCCCGTTCCACCTGAAGAGCGATCGGATCAGCGAGACCGAAGCGGGGAAGGCACGCGCGACGGTCATTCTGGAGTACCTGGACGGGACTGCGGATACGGTGTGGACCGGGGTTGCCGGCGCACTGCAGGCCGCCGGGTACAAGGCGGTCGGGGAGGCCAAGGACGTGGGGGGCGGCAAGCGACAGCAGTCCTTCTCGTTGAAGGGCAAGCCGAACCTGCTCGTCGCCGTTTCCGATGCCCCGGCCCTGCTGGAAAACTCGACCCACCCCGGCGCGAAAGGGGTCGTGTGGATCAGCTGGCCGGTGGCCTCGCACGAGAATTGATCGCCGTACGGCGTAGGTTCCTGCAGGGCGCGCCGCATGCGGCCATGGAGCGCCCCGGGGCGACCATGGGCGCGGGCTGTCCGGCATGCGACGAGTCGCTGCCGGACAGCGACGGGAACGCATGGCCCGGCAGGCCGGTCGTCGCGCGGGCAACATTGCCGAGCCGCGGACCTCCAGTGCTCGCGTATCATCCCGGAACGGGAACCCCGTGGCGTCCTTCATCGCAATGACCGTAAGTTGGGTCTATGGAAATTCTGATATCCGGATTGGACAGGGGGGCGTGCGAACGAGCCCTCGGCCTGCACCTGCCAGATGGTGCATCCATGGCGTGGATGGAGGCGGAAGCCTTTCTCGAAAAGGTGTCAGTTGAAGGACCCTCGACGGAAGGATGTGCGATCTGGTGCTATCGGGCCCCGGCTCGAATCTTGGATTGCGCGCCTGCAGGAGACGGCGCATCTGCCATCGAGGTGCTCGACCGATGGTTGTCGCAGAACCGGCGCGCCTTGAATTCACGCCGGTACGCAGGCGACAGGCTCGCGTTCGTCAATGCCGACCGGATCGACCGCGCCGGGTTGCGCGCGGACCTCGGGATGGATGCCTCGATCGATGGCGACGTGGCCGTTGAGGGCGGCACCGGGCAACCCGAATCCGAAGCGACGTCCCGAGTCGTTGCATATTTGCTGGCGTGGGCGGCTCCGGACTACTGTGAGACCTACGAGTCCCTCGAAGCCGCAGCGCGATGGCGCTCGGGTCCGCCGGACTTCCGTGGTCAGCAGCCCCCCGATATTGCCGAACTCGGGGAAATCCTCGGCGCGCTGCAGGCGGGGCCCGGGCCGATCGCGTGCGCTCCATCGGGCGACACCGGTTTGCGCGGGAAGCCGGAGCAACTGGTAGCGGCGGCGTCGGAGCTCGAGGGCATGCGACGCATCGTCGCCGAGTCCGACGCGGAGTCCGACCTCCAGCTGCGGCTGATCGAGGAATTGCGCGAAGACAATGCGTACCTGCACCTCGAGCTTGCCCGCATGAGGGAGGATCTTTCGCGCAGCCACGCTCCCGGAGGCGAGGAAGCCGAGACGATCGCTTCCGATCTCGGGACCCGGAGCCAGGCGGGGGCGGCGGATGCAGCGGGTGCCGGCGAGGAGGCCGGATTGTTGCTGGAGCATCTGCAGCTGGCGCAAGAGGAGCTTGAACAGCAGCACCTCAGGAACATCGAACTCCTGGAGGAGCTGAAGTCCGAAAAACGCGACAGGCAGGCATTGGCGTCGCAATTGCGGCAGGCGGAGGCCATGCTGCCGCGACCCCGCCAAGCGCGTTCGGGTCGTCGCTCCGGCTGGTCGTGGATACCCATGCCTCGCCGCATCAAGGCCAGGTTCGCGCGCGCCGAGCAAAAGAAGATCACGCGTCAGCGCGCCGAACTGATCGGCAAGTCGGAGTGGTTCGACAGGACGTGGTACCTGACGACCTATTCCGACGTGCGGTCCGCAGGCGTGGATGCCGCCGAACACTACTACGAGTTCGGATGGAAGGAGGGACGAAATCCGAGCGCGATCTTCGACACCGCCTACTACCTCAAGAACTATCCGGACGTTGCCCGCAGCGGATTCAACCCATTGTGGCACTACGTCACGTACGGCCTGAAGGAAGGCCGGCGCACGCGCAAGCCTTGACTCCCTGTCCCGCGCCTGGCCGGCGGCGACTGGGGCTAGTCGGGTCGGCATCTTCGTCTCGGCGCTGGCGCTCACGGCGGCCGGCAACGGCTACGCGCGCTGGATGCACCGGCCCGGGGCGCTGGTGCGCGTGCCGGGCATCATCCTGATGGTGCCCGGCAGCGCCAGCGTGCGCAGCGTGCTGACCCTGATCCAGCAGCAGGACTTCGGTGCCGGCCAGCAGGCCGCCCTGGCGGTCCTCAACATCCTGCTGGCGCTGATCGCCGGGCTGCTGTTCGGCAACCTGCTGCTGCCGACCCGGCGCAACCTGTAGCCCGCCCCCGGCGGAAGCGACTCAGGCCTGCGCGGCCTTGACTAGGCGCTTGCCGGGCTTGTGCGGCTTGGGCGTCAGCGTCGCGCTGATCAGGAAATCGGTGGGGGACTTGCCGCGGCGCACCTGCTCGGCCAGCCAGCGCGGCTGCATGCCGCGGCCGGTCCAGGTTTCCCTCGGGTTCTCCGGATTGCGGTACTTGGGCGCGACCTTGCCGGTGGACTTGCCCCGCTTCGCGGCCTTGCGCGGTGCCGGCGAGCGCGCGACGGCGGCGCCGCCGAACAGTTCGGCGATGGTGTACCCCTCGGCCTTCGCCAGCGCGGTGAGCTTGCTGCGCACGGTGGCGATCGGCTTGCGCTTCTTCAGCGTGGCCATGCGCGACTTGGCCTTGCTGATCAGGGAATCCAGTTCTTTCGCCGAGAGGCTGCTGAGGTCGATCGACATCGATACTCCGGATGATTCTGGGGGAATGGCGCCGGGGCGCTCCGCGAGTTTAGTCGCAAAAGGCGCGGCGATCCAAAGGCGCGCGCGTCACTTTCCCGCGGGCGCTCCGTCCCGGAGCCGCAGCCGCGCCAGCAGCGACGCTCGGTCGAGCTGCTCGGATTCGCCGCCGCGGCGCGCGCGGTACTCGAAGGTGCCGGCGGCGAGGCCGCGCTCGGACACCACCACCCGGTGCGGAATGCCGATCAGCTCGATGTCGGCGAACATCTGCCCCGGGCGCAGGCCGCGGTCGTCCAGCACGGCCTCGATGCCGGCCTCCAGCAGCTCGCGGTACAGCGCTTCGGCCGCCGCGGCGACGGCCTCGTCGCGCTTGGGGTTGATGACGCACACCGCCACCCGCCAGGGCGCCATCGGATCCGGCCAGACGATGCCGGCGTCGTCGTGGTTCTGCTCGATCGCCGCCGCGACGATGCGCGAGATGCCGATGCCGTAGCAGCCCATCTTCAGCGTGCGCGGCTTGCCCTGTTCGTCCAGCACCGTGCAGCCCATCGCCTCGGCGTACTTGCCACCGAGCTGGAACACGTGGCCGACCTCGATCCCGCGCACGATGCGCAGCTGCCCGCCGTCCGCCGCGCGGTCGCCCTCGACCACGTTGCGGAGGTCGGCGACGGCGTCGGGCTCGGGCAGGTCGCGCCCCCAGTTGACGCCGGCCAGGTGGAAGCCGGCGGCGTTGGCGCCGACGACGAAGTCGGCCATCGCCGCGACCTCGCGGTCGGCGACGACGCGGATCGGCTGCTTCGGCGCCACCGGCCCGAGGAAGCCCGGTTCGCTGCCGAGGCTGGCGAGGATCTCGGCCTCGGTCGCCATGCGGTGCTCGCCCAGGCCATCGACCTTGGACAGCTTGATCTGGTTGGCCTCGTGGTCGCCGCGCACCAGCGCGAGCACGAAGCGATCCTGCCCCTCGGCGTCCCTGCCGACCAGGGCGATCGACTTCACCGTGCGCACCAGCGGGACGCCGAGCAGCGCGGCCACGTCCTCGCAGGTCTTCTGCGTGGGCGTGTCGACCCTGCGCATCGGCTCGGCCGCGGCCGGCCGCGGGCCGGGCGCGGGGGGCGGCGCGGCCGCGAACGGTGGGG
>JAYRKR010000002.1:0-20304 GCA_041905645.1 Luteimonas sp. | reverse complement strand
GGGGCCCCCGGCCCGGCTGGGGTGGGGGGGGGGGTTGCCCCCCGGCCGCCGGGGGGGGCCGGGGCCGGGGGGGGGGCGGGGCGCGGCCGCCTGCGCGGCCTCGACGTTGGCGGCGTAGTCGGAGCCGGTGGAGAAGGCGATCGCGTCCTCGCCCGAATCGGCCAGCACGTGGAACTCCTGCGAGGCGTCGCCGCCGATCGCGCCGGTGTCGGCCTGCACCGCGCGGAAGCGCAGGCCCAGCCGGGTGAAGATGCGCACGTAGGCCGCGTGCATGGCCTCGTACGAGCGCCGCATGCCGTCGTCGTCGAGGTCGAACGAATAGGCGTCCTTCATCAGGAACTCGCGCGCGCGCATCACCCCGAAGCGCGGGCGGATCTCGTCGCGGAACTTGGTCTGGACCTGGTAGAAGTTCAGCGGCAGCTGCCGGTAGCTGGACAGTTCGTTGCGGGCGAAGTCGGTGACCACCTCCTCGGCGGTCGGGGCGTAGCAGTACTCGGCGTCCTTGCGGTCGCGGATCTTGAGCAGCTGGCCGCCGAACTTCTCCCAGCGGCCGGTTTCCTCCCACAGCTCCTTCGGCTGGATGGTCGGCATCAGCAGCTCGATCGCGCCGGCGCGGTCCATCTCCTCGCGCACGATCGCCTCCACCCTGCGCAGCACCCGCAGGCCCAGCGGCGACCAGGTGTACAGGCCCGCGGCGAGCTTGCGCAGCATGCCGGCCTTGAGCATCAGCTTGTGGCTGACGATCTCGGCCTCGGCGGGGGTTTCCTTTTCGGTGCGGAGGTGGAACTGCGAAAGGCGCATGCGGGCGGGAATCGGCCAGGGAGCGGTCATTCTGCCATGCGGCACTGCAGCACGCGGGGACGCCCGGGCGTGCGCGACCCGCTCCCGCCGCCTACCTCGGCCCGACCGGACGGTCGCCGTGGACTTCGATCGCGGGATCGGGCTCGATCGGCACGCGTTCGTACTTCCGGCCGTTGGGCGCGGTGTCGGTGACGTGCAGCGCGCCGCCGTCGTCGCGCCAGCGGTACAGGACCGGGCGCGCGTCTTCCAGTTCGGCGGCCGCGGCGCGTTCGGCGCGGGCCTGCTTCGCCCGGGCCTGGTCGGGGGTGTCGCGCGAGGCCCACCATGCCACGGCGACGCCCGCGGCGATGCCCAGCGCCAGCGCCAGGGCCAGTCGCATCAGCGGCTCCCGGCCATCGCGCGGACTATCGGGCCGCGGTGGCCGTGGCCTGGGCGCACCTGGCCTTGACGACGGCGCGGGCCAGTTCGAGCTGGTTGGCGCGCTCGGTGTCGTCGAGGGTCTTGTCCGGCTTGCCGTCGCCGTCGGTGTCCTGCTGGACGGCGGCCTTGCCTTCGAGCAGCGCGATGTTGGCGCGCGAGGTGGCGCATTCGGCGGGCTCGGCCGGCTTGGCGGCCGCCGCGTCGACCGGGGCGGGACTGCTGGCGCGGCCGCTCTCGGTGCGCTCCTTGTAGCTGCCGTTGGCCGGTGGGGTCTGCGAATAGTGGGTGACGCCGTTGGCGTCCTTCCACTGGTACAGGTCGCCGGCCAGGGCGGCGGGGCCGGCGAGCAGGAGGGAGAGGCCCAGCAACGCGCGCAGGGCGCGGCGCTCGTGGAATCGTGGCTGTCGCATCGGGAAACTCCTGCCGGCGGGCGGTTCGCGCGGCGATTGCAGCATCGCCGGGCCACGGGCGCAAGCGCGGCGCGACCGGCGGGCGCCTCGCGGCGCCGGCTGCCGCGCTCCGGCGCGGGCGGATACACTCGCGCCATGGACGAAACGCCCCTGCAACGCCCGCGCGGCCGCGGCATCTACCTGCTGCCCAACCTGTTCACCACCGGCGGCCTGTTCGGCGGGTTCTTCGCGATCATCGCGGCCTCGCAGGGGCGCTTCGAGCCGGCCTGCGTGGCCATCTTCGTCGCCGCCATCCTCGATGGTCTGGACGGGCGGGTGGCGCGGCTGACCAATACCCAGAGCGAGTTCGGCGTGCAGTACGACTCGCTGGCCGACCTGGTCAGCTTCGGCATGGCCCCGGCGCTGGTCATGTACCACTGGTCGCTGGCGGCGCTGAAGCTCGACAGCCCCACCCTCGGCAAGATCGGCTGGCTGGCGGCGTTCCTGTACGCGGCGTGCGCGGCGCTGCGGCTGGCGCGCTTCAACAGCCAGGTCGGCAAGGTCGACAAGCGCTGGTTCATCGGCCTGGCCAGCCCGGCGGCGGCGGGGTTGATGGCGAGCTTCGTGTGGACCTTCCACGACCTGGACTGGACCGGCGACGAACTGCGCTTCGCCGCGCTGGCCGTCACCATCGTCGCCGGCCTGCTGATGGTCAGCGGATTGCGCTACAACAGCTTCAAGGGCGGGCGCGGCGCGAAGTCCGACCGGGTGCCGTTCTTCGCCCTGCTGATCGCGGTGGCGGTGATCATCGCGCTGGTGATCGACCCGCCGAAGACCCTGCTCGCCGCCGGCGTGCTGTACGCGCTGTCGGGACCGGCGCTGTGGTTCCGGCGGCGCAAGCTGTCCAACGAGGCCGAGACGGGGGCGTCGCCGTGAGCTGGGACCCGCTGCAGCGCGAGGTGCTCGACACGCTCGGCTACGCAGTCTACGCGGCCGTGCCGGCGGACGGCGGCGTGCCGGACGACCCGCTGGTGCTGGCGCTGCTGCGCGCGGCCGGGCGCGACGCCGGCTCGCCCGACGCCGCCGCGCTGTGCCGCGAATGGCGGCCTGCGTCGCGGTTGCGTGCGCCCGCGGCCAAGCGCGCGCTGTGGCCGCGGCTGCGCGCGCTGCGCGCCTCGGCGCGGCGGCCGGCGTGAACGCGGTCGCCGCCGGCCGGGCCGACCCCGCGCAGGGGCGGCTGCGCCCGATGCGCGAGGCGGACCTGGACGCGGTGATGGAGATCGAGCGCCGCGCGTACCCGTTCCCCTGGACGCACGGCATCTTCCGCGACTGCCTGCGCGCCGACTATCCCGCGTGGGTGCTGCACGACGAGCGCCGCATGCTCGGCTACGGCGTGCTCAGCATCGCCGCGGGCGAGGCGCACGTGCTCAACCTGTGCATCGACCCGGCCGTGCAGGGCGGCGGGCACGGCCGGCGCCTGCTGCGGGCGCTGCTGAAGCTGGCGCAGGGGCACGGCGCGCAGCGCGTGTTCCTCGAGGTACGGCCGTCGAACCCGCACGCGATCGCGCTCTACCACGGCGAGGGCTTCAACGAGATCGGCCGCCGCCCGCGCTACTACCCCGCGCACGTCGGGCGCGAGGACGCCATCGTGATGGCCAAAGAATTGTTGGAACCGTAAGCTCCGAAGCCACGGGTCGCGACGTCGGCCATCGAGACGATTCCCGCCCGGCACGAGCGCCCCTCTCCCGCTCGCGGGAGAGGGGATGGGGTGAGGGAGTTTCGGATCGTCGGAGCTTTGGGGCGTTCGTGGGATCGACGGAATCGACGGAAGTCGCGACATGCCGGCTGGTGAAGCGTCGCGACTTCCGTCGCTCCCACAAGGAGACATCATCGGCGCCCGGTCGCGACTTCCGTCGCTCCTACAAGGAGACACCATCGGCGCCTAATGGCGGCTTCCGTCGCTCCCACAAGGAGAAGCTCCGCCCCTACAACCGCCCCCGCTGCGCCGCCAGCGCATCGCGCTGCGACGTCCACTCGGCCAGGCGGGCGCGCTCCTGCTCCACCACCGCCGCCGGGGCGTTGTTGACGAAGCTGTCGCTGGCCAGCTTGCCCCGCGACTTCGCCAGCTCCGCCTCCACGCGTCTGAGCTCCTTGTCCAGGCGCGCGCGCTCGGCGTCGAGGTCGACCAGGCCCTCCAGCGGCACGAACAGCCTGAGCTCGCCGACGATGCCGGCAGCCGCCGGCGGCGGGTCGCCTTCCAGCGGTTCGATGCGTTCGATGCGGTTGAGGAACTTCAGCTGCGGGGCGAAGCGGCGCACGCGCACGGCGTCCTCCGCGTCGCCGCCCTGCAGCAGCAGCGCGATGGTTCTCGAGGGCGGCACGCCCAGCTCGCTGCGGATGCGGCGCAGCGCCGAGACCATCGCCTTGAGCCATTCCACGTCGGCCTCGGCGCGGGCGAAGTCCCACCCTGCGAAGTCGCCGGCCTGCGGGTAGGGCCGCAGCATGATCGTGTCGCCCTCGATGCCCAGCCGCGGCGCGACCTGCCGCCACAGCTCCTCGGTCACGAACGGCACCAGCGGGTGCAGCAGGCACAGCAGCCGCTCGAGGACGAACAGCAAGGTGTGGCGGGTGCTGTCGGCGGCGGCGCGGTCGTCGCCCCCCGATCCGGTCGGGGGCAGGCCCTGCAGCGCCGGCTTGGCCAGTTCCACGAACCAGTCGCAGACCTCGTTCCAGGCGAATTCGTACAGCGCCTGTGCGAGCAGGTCGAAGCGGTAGCTGGCGAAGTGCGCCTGCGCCTCGGCGCTCACCGCCGCCAGGCGGGCGAGGATCCATTTCTCGGCGTCGGTCGCCGGCTGCGGCGCGCCGGCGGCGGCGAAGCCCTCGGTGTTCATCAGCGCGAAGCGGGTCGCGTTCCACAGCTTGTTGCAGAAGTTCTTGTAGCCCTCGCAGCGGGCGAGGTCGAACTTGATGTCGCGGCCCGGGCCGGCGAGCGCGGCCATGGTGAAGCGCAGCGCGTCGGCGCCGTGGGCATTGATGCCCTCGGGGTACTCCTTGCGCGTGGCCTTCTCGATCTTCGGCGCATCCTGCGGCTTCATCAGGCCGGTGGTGCGCTTGGCGACCAGCGCGTCCGCGCTGATGCCGTCGATGATGTCCAGCGGGTCGAGCACGTTGCCCTTGGACTTGGACATCTTCTGCCCGTCCTTGTCGCGCACCAGGCCGGTGATGTAGACGTCCCGGAACGGCACGCGCCCGACCAGCCGGTCGGTCATCATGATCATGCGCGCGACCCAGAAGAAGATGATGTCGAAGCCGGTGACCAGCACGCTGGTCGGCAGCGCGATGTCGAAGCCGCGCTCGCCCATCGCGTCCTCGTCCGGCCAGCCCTGGGTGCTGAACGGGAACATCGCCGAGGAGAACCAGGTCTCCAGCACGTCCGGGTCCTGCCGCAGCGGCGCGTCGCCGAGGCCGTGCCTGGCGCGCACTTCGTCCTCGCTGCGGCCGACGTAGGCATTGCCGGCGCCGTCGAACCAGGCCGGGATGCGATGGCCCCACCAGAGCTGGCGCGAAATCGTCCAGTCCTGGATGTTCTCCAGCCAGTGGCGGTAGGTGTTGATCCAGTTCGGCGGGACGAACCTCACCTCGCCGGGCTTTCCATCGGCGCCTGCGACGAGCTCGAGGCCGCGCCTGGCGAGGTCGTCCATCTTCACGAACCACTGGTCGGTGAGGAACGGCTCGATCACCTGGCCGCTGCGGTCGCCGAAGGGCTGCATGATGGCCTTCGACTCGACGTAGGGCTCGCCCGACGCATCGGTCACGGCGAGGCCTTCGGCGGTGATCTCCGCGACGACGCGGGCGCGGGCCTCGTAGCGGTCGAGGCCGCGCAGCTCCTCCGGTACCAGGTTCACGGCGGACACGTCGCCGACGTCCTCGCCGCGCGCCGCGCGGCCGGCGATGGCCGCGCTTTCCCCGTACGACAGGCCGTCGGCGCGCATCCGCGCCCGGTCGTCCATCAGCGCGTACAGCGGGATCGAATGGCGCCTGGCGACCTGGTAGTCGTTGAAGTCGTGCGCGCCGGTGATCTTCACCGCGCCCGAGCCGAACGCGGGGTCCGGATACTCGTCGGCGATGATCGGGACCAGGCGCCGGTGCAGTTTCGGCCCGACCGGGATCTCGCACAGCTTGCCGACGATGGGCGCATAGCGCGCGTCGGCCGGATGCACCGCCACCGCGCCGTCGCCGAGCATCGTCTCCGGGCGCGTCGTCGCGATCGAGATGTAGTCGCGGACCTCGCGCAGGACGACCTTGCCGTCCGCGTCGCGCTCGACGTACTCGTAGGTCTCGCCGCCGGCCAGCGGATACTTGAAGTGCCACATGTGGCCGGGCACCTCGCGGTTCTCGACCTCCAGGTCGGAGATCGCGGTCTTCAGCACCGGGTCCCAGTTCACCAGCCGCTTGCCGCGATAGACGAGGCCGGCGTCGAACAGGCGCACGAAGGCCTCGGTGACGGCGTTGGACGCCATCGGGTCCATGGTGAACACGCTGCGCGACCAGTCGCCGCTGGCGCCGAGCCGGCGCATCTGGCGCTCGATGGTGTCGCCGGACTGCCGCTTCCACTCCCAGACCTTGCCGATGAACCGCTCGCGGCCCAGGGAGTCTCGGGTCTCGCCCTTGCCTTCGAGCGCGAGGTTGCGGCCGACCACCATCTCGGTGGCGATGCCGGCGTGGTCGGTGCCCATCTGCCAGAGCGTGCGGAAGCCGCGCATGCGGTGGTAGCGCACCAGCGCGTCCATCAGCGTGTGCTGGAACGCGTGCCCCATGTGCAGGGTGCCGGTGACGTTCGGCGGCGGCAGCAGGATCGTGTAGGCCGGCCCGTCGCCCTGCGGCGCGAACACGCCGCTGGCTTCCCACTGCGCGTAGAGGCGGGATTCGAAGGCCTTGGGGTCGTAGCCGGTGGCGAGGGTCATGGCGCGTGGGTTCGGGGTCGGGATTCTGAGATCGGGTTCATTGTAGGAGCGCCCCATGGGCGCGACCGCGCTTTCCAGGGAAAGCATCGCGCCCATGGGGCGCTCCTACATGTCGTGCTTGCTGACTTCCAGGCCGCGCGCCTTGTACTGCTTCCAGCGCTCGCGCAGCGGGCCGCGCGCGTCGTCGTCGGCCGGCACCACCTCGAGCACGCGCTCGAAGGCGCCTTCCACCGCGGCGTCGCGCAGGTTGATCACCAGCGGGCGCAGCGGCGCATCGACCTCGGGCGGCGCGATCAGCACCGCGGCCTCGTCCTCGTCGACGTCGTCGCCGGCGATCTGGTGCGGGATGTAGGCATCATCGCCCATGTCCCACAGCAGGTCATCCAGCGCCTCGGCCTGGGCGGCGTCGCGCACCAGCACCAGCGTCCATTGGTTGGCCTCGTAGGCCTTGCGCGCCAGCTCGCAGACCAGCCGCAGCGGTTCCTCGCGGAAGCGCGGCTTGGCGATGAGGTAGAAGTCGGCGCGCATCGGAGAAGCCGTGATTGGTGATTCGTGATTGGTAATTGGAAGGAGCGGTTTTTTCGGCCGAAGAACCGGGATTCGCTCTTGCGAATCACGAATCGCCAATCACGAATCGCGGCCCGCGCCGGAGGCGCGGTCCATCAGCCACTGCGCCAGCAGCCCCACCGGCCGGCCGGTGGCCATGCCGCGCTTGCCGTCGTCGCTGGCGGTGCCGGCGACGTCCAGGTGCGCCCAGCGCTGGCCCTCGGTGAAGCGCGAGAGGAAACAGCCGGCGGTGATCGCGCCGGCCCAGCGGCCGCCGATGTTGTAGACGTCGGCGAAGACCGAATCGAGCAGGGTCTGGTACTCGTCCCACAGCGGCAGGCGCCAGGCGCGGTCGAACACGGCCTCGCCGGCGGTCAGCAACTCGCCGGCGAGGTCGTCGTGCTTGCTCATCAGGCCCGAGGCGTACTTGCCCAGCGCGACCACGCAGGCGCCGGTGAGGGTGGCGACGTCGACGATCGCCTGCGGCTCGTCCTTCTGCACGTAGGTCAGCGCGTCGCACAGGATCAGGCGGCCCTCGGCGTCGGTGTTGCCGACCTCGATGGTCTTGCCGGACATCGAGGTGATCACGTCGGACGGCCGGTAGGCGTTGCCGTCGATGGCGTTCTCGACCGCGGGCACCACCACGACGAGGTTGAGCGGCAGCTTCATCCGCACCGCGGCGACGAAGGCGCCGATGACGGTGGCGCCGCCGCACATGTCGTACTTCATCTCCTCGATGCCGCCCTGGGTCTTGAGGTTGACGCCGCCGGTGTCGAAGGTGATGCCCTTGCCGACCAGGGCGAACGGCCTGGCGTCGCCGCCGCCGTTCCAGCGCAGCACCACCAGGCGCGGGCGGTTGGTCGAGCCGCGCGCGACCGCCAGCAGCGACCCCATCCCCAGCGCCTCCATCTGCTTCTCGTCGAGGACCTCGCACCCGGCGCCGTTGTCGGCGGCGAACGCGCGCGCCTGCTCGGCGATGTAGGCGGGGTTGCAGATGTTGGGCGGCAGGTTGCCCAGCGCGCGCGCGAACTCCACGCCCGCCGCGATCGCCTCGCCCTGCGCCAGCGCGTCGTCGTCGCCGCCGGCGATGGCGAACGACTTCAGGCCGCTCTCGTCGCGCCGCGCCTTGTTCTTCTCGCCCAGCGTCGCGGTGTAGCGGTAGCAGGCGTGGTCGGCCGCGACCACCGCCTGGCGGATGTTCCAGGCCCGGTCGCGGCCGGGGACATCGAGCTCGGACAGGGTGAACAGCGCGGCCGCGGCCGGGCCGCCCTTGAGCGCGCGCGCGGCGTCGGCGACGGCCTTGAGGTACTGCGGCACCGCGAACTTGGCCGGCTCGCCCAGCCCGACCACCAGCACGCGCGGCGCGGCCACGCCGGGCAGGTCGTGCAGCAGCGCGGTGCGGCCGGTCTTGCCGGAGACGTCGCCGCGCGCGAGCAGGGCCTGCAGGCGGCCGCCGCTGGCCTGGTCCACGGCCTGGCCGGCCGGCGTCAGCGACTGGTCGGCGAACGCGCCCACCACCACGCAGTCGGTGGAGGCGGCCGCCGGGGCAGAGGAGTTCAGCGAAAATTCGAGGGTCATGGGGTTGTCTGGTCCGTCAAGCTCGTGGCCGCGTGCGCGGCGTGGGTGCGGGGGCCCGCGGGCGTCCATGCCGCGCATGAACGGATCCTCACAGGACCCTCGGAGGGTTCCTTACAATTGACCGTTCGCCGCGGCAAGGACGCCGGGCGCAGCGGCCGACGCGACGAAGGTTGGCTCCTCAATTCTAAGGCAACCCCCGCCCGATGCCGAAAACGCTCGATTCCTACCTGTTCCGCGAGTTCGCGCAGGCGACCTTCGCCACTCTCGTGGTGCTGATGATCGTCAGCCTGGGCGGCGTGTTCGCCGACGTGCTCGGCGACATCGCCCGCGGCCGCGTCCCGGCCGGGCTGATGCTGGCCCAGCTGGGCCTGCAGATCCTCAACTACCTGCCGCTGATCCTGCCGCTGGGGCTGATGCTGGGCCTGCTGCTGGCGGTCGGGCGCCTGTACCGCGACTCGGAGATGCCGGTGCTGACCGCCATCGGCGTCGGTCCGCGGCGCTTGCTCAGGCCGGTGCTGATGCTGGTGCTGCCGATGGTGGTGGCGATCGGGCTGTGCTCGCTGTGGCTGGGGCCGTGGGCGCGCGACTATTCGCAGCGGATGATCGAGGCGGGCAACCGCAGCCTGCTCGTGGCGGGCCTGGAGCCGGGCCGGTTCGTCGAGCTGCCGGGCGGCGGCGGGGTCGTCTACGTCGGGTCGATGTCCAACGACGGCAGCAAGCTCGCCCGGGTGTTCGTGTACCGGCAGAAGGGCGACCGGCTCGACGTGACCACCTCGCGCACCGGCAGGCTCAGCGTCGACGGCCAGGACCGGTTCCTCAGCCTCGGGCAGGGCTTCGAGGTGGAGGGGCCGCTGGGCGAGGGGCGGGACTACCGGCTGATGCGCTATGCGAGCAACGACCTCCGGCTCCCGAGCAGCGACCAGCAGTCCGTCGAGGACGATCCTGAGCGCCTGCCCACCACGGCCCTGTTCGGCGACCCGCGCCCCGAGGCCGGCGCCCAGCTCCATTACCGGCTCGCGCCGCCGCTGCTGGCGCTGGCGTTCGCGCTGCTGGCGGTGCCGCTGGGCCGCAGCTCGCCGCGCCAGACCCGCTACGGCCGGGTGATGCTCGGCTTCCTCGCCTACCTGGTGGGCACCAACCTGATGTGGATCGGCACCAGCTGGCTGGAGAAAGGCAAGCTGCCCCTGGCGGTCGGGCTGTGGTGGCTGCTGCTGCCGCTGCTCGCCTTCGCCGCCTGGGCCTACCTGCGCGACGGCCGCATGCGGCGCCCGCGGCGCCTCGCGGTCGGGGGTGGCGCGTGACGCCGTTCCCCAAGATCCACGACCTGTACGTCAGCCGCATGGTGCTGACCGCGGTGCTGCTCACCTGGACGATCCTGGTCGGCCTGGACGTGGTCAACGCGATGGTCGGCGAGTTCAGCGACATCGGGAAGGGCAACTACGGCTTCTTCGACGCCATCACCTACGTGGCCTACTCGGTGCCCCGCCGCGCCTACACGATGTTCCCCACGGTGGCGGTGATCGGCGCGCTGATGGCGCTCGGGCAGCTGGCGGCGAGCTCCGAGCTGACCGCGCTGCGCGCGCTGGGGCTCTCGCGCCGCCGCCTCAGCGTGTCGGTCGCCGCGCCGCTGCTGGTGCTGACCGCGCTGATGGTGGTCAACGGCGAGAGCCTCGGTCCGTGGGCGCAGCGCAGCGCGGACGGCCTCAAGGCCTCGGCCAAGTCCAAGGACATGACCGTGGCGCAGTACTCGGGCCTGTGGGCGCGCGAGGGCGACACCTTCCTCAATGCCCAGAACGGACAGGAGCATGCCAACGGCAAGGACGCTTGGCTGGAGCTGACCGACGTGCGCCTGTTCGAGTTCGCCAAGGACGGGCGGCTGGAGTCGATCGCCCGCGTCGGCACCGCCGAGCACCGCAAGGACGGCTGGCTGCTGCGCGACGTCAAGCGCACCTATTTCGAGGAGAACTCGGTGACCCAGACCGAGGTCATGGAGGAGCACTGGGCGTCGCGGCTCGACGCCGCCGCGCTCGCGGCCAGCGCCAGCAACATCTGGAGGCCGCGCTACATGACCGCGCGCGACCTGCGCAGCGGGATCTCCTACCGCAAGCGCAACAGCCTGGACGCCAGCGAGTTCGAGGAGCACTACTGGGGCCGCTGGTTCTACCCGCTCAACGTGCTGGCGCTGTGCCTGGCGGCGATCCCCTTCGCCTTCGGCGCGCTGCGCAGCGGCGGCGCGGGCAAGCGGCTGTTCATCGGCATCGTGTTCGCGCTGGGCTTCTGGCTGCTGCAGATGCAGTTCGTCAAGCTCGCCGGCGTCTACCACTTCGATTTCCGCATCGCCTATGCGATGCCGCCGCTGGTGATGCTGGCGGTTTCGGCGTGGCTGTTCCGGCGCAGGTCGGGCTAGGCCCCGTACGCTCGAAAGCCCTTCTCCCGCTTGCGGGAGAAGGCGGCGCGCAGCGCCGGACGAGGGTGCGAGCGAAGCGGGCGGCCCGTGATCCTGTCGGCGAAGGAGCAAGCGCACTCGCTTCGCTCGCTCCCCTCATCCGCCTTCGGCACCGGCTCCCCGAGAACGGGGAGCAGGATCGTTTCCTCGAGTCTTGGGCGTCCGCAGCATCCGCGTGCCGCTGGCGCGGTCGTGCCAGGCGAGCCGGTCGCGGTCGATCCACGCCCACCAGAATCCCAGCCCCGCCGCCAGCAGCGACAGCGTCCCGGCCACGTAGCGCAGGCAGAGCGCGCGCCACGACGGCGCGGCGCCGTCCCGGCCGACCACCCGCAGCCGCCAGGGGCGCATCCCCAGCGTCTGCCCGCCGCGGCGCCAGCTGATCACCGCGTAGGCGCCGCCCAGCAGCCAGCACGCCAGCCACAGCAGCCACTGCAGGCCGCTGAAGGGGGCGATGTTCTCGTGCGGATCGTGGTGGCCGAGGATGGTGTAGCCGAGGGTGAAGCCCAGCGCCGCCAGCATCCACAGCGCCAGCGCCGGCCACAGGTCGTAGAACAGTGCCAGCAGGCGCCAGCCGACGAGGGCGGGCGGGCGCGCGGGCGCGGCTGCCGGGGATTCCGGGATGGGGTCTGGCATGCGCGAAAGGATACCGGCCGCGTGGCCGGCCGGGCTCGTCGGCGCTTGCGATCGGCCTTTTTGTGGGGCGATGGGAGTGCCCTTGTGGGCGCGATGGAAGTCGCGACGCCTGTCGCCTGGAAAGGGCCGTCGCGACTTCCGTCGCTTCCACAAGGGTGCCTCGGCGTCGCGCTACGCTTTGTCCGCACCGGCCATCCCCATCGCTACGTTTCTCGCCCATGCCCACCCCCGCCGACCGCCGCGAACTCACCCGCCAGCTGCCGCCGCTGCGCGAGGCGGACAGCCGCGCGATCGAGGCCTTCCTCGACGGCGCCTGGGCCGAGAGCGGGCTGGCGCGGCAGTCGCTCGACAGCTACCGGCGCGACCTCGAAGGCATCGCCCGCTGGCGGGACGGGCGCGGCGGCGGCCTGGCCGGCGCCGACCGGGCGGCGCTGTTCGACTACCTGGCCTGGCGGACGAAGCACGGCTTCTCGCCGCGCAGCAACGCGCGGCTGCTGTCGGCGCTGCGCGCCTTCTTCGCCCACCGGGTGCGCACGGCCGCGCGTGGCGACGACCCGACCGCCCTGCTCGAGCCGCCGAAGCTGCCGCGCTCGCTGCCCAAGGCGCTGGCCGAGAGCCAGGTCGACGCGATGCTGGCCGCGCCCGACATCGCCACGCCGCTGGGACTGCGCGACCGCGCGATGCTCGAGCTGATGTACGCCGCCGGCCTGCGCGTGAGCGAGCTGGTCGGACTGCCGGCGAACGCGGTCAACCTGCGCCAGGGCGTGCTGCGCGTCACCGGCAAGGGCAGCAAGGAGCGGCTGGTGCCGCTGGGCGAGGAGTCGCAGCATTGGCTGGAGCGCTACCTGGCCGAAGCGCGCCCCGCGCTGGCCGGCAAGCGCGTCCTGGCGCCGCTGTTCCTCGGCTCGCGCGGACAGGCGCCCAGCCGGCAGCAGTTCTGGACCCTGGTCAAGCGCTACGCCGCCGCCGCCGGCGTCGATCCGGCGAAGGTCAGTCCGCACGGGCTACGGCACAGCTTCGCCACCCACCTGCTCAACCACGGCGCCGACCTGCGCGCGCTGCAGATGCTGCTCGGGCACGCTTCGCTGTCGACCACGCAGATCTACACGCTAGTCGCGCGCGAGCAGCTCAAGCAGCTGCACGCCCGGCACCACCCGCGCGCCTGAGCACGCTCGGGCGCCAGCTGAACGTGGCCCGGCATCGCGGGCCGGGACCGGGTTTCCCGCGTGCGACAATGCGGAAAAGCACTGGCAGGACCTTCCCCCCATGAAACCCTATTTCCTCGCGCTGCTCGGCGCCTTCAGCCTGTCCGCCTGCGCCCAGGCCGACGGCCCGTCCAGCGCCGCGCCCGCGGCGAAGACCGCCCAGGCGCAGGCCGCCGCCGAAGCCGGCGTACCCGACGTCGCGCCGGGCTCGGCCGACGCGCGCGCGCGCGACGCCATCCGCAAGCTCAACAAGCAGGTGCGGATCGACCGCATCGGCGCGGCGCCGATCCCCGGTTTCCGGGAGGTGCTGGTCAGCGGCCAGACCGTGTACGTCAGCGACGACGGCCGCTACCTGCTGCAGGGCAGCCTCTACGACATGGTGCGCAAGCAGGACCTGAGCGAGGCCAGCGTGGCGCAGCTGCGCCGCGAGCTGCTCGGGACCGTCCCGGTCGGCGACCGCATCGTGTTCGCGCCGGCGAACCCGAAATACACCGTTTCGGTCTTCACCGACGTCGAGTGCGGCTTCTGCCGCAAGCTGCACTCGCAGATCGCCGACTACAACCGCGAGGGCATCGCGGTGCAGTACCTGGCGTTCCCGCGCATGGGCCTGGGCAGCGAGGACTTCCAGAAGATGGTCAACGTCTGGTGCGCCCCCGACCGCCGCAAGGCGCTGACCGACGCCAAGAACGACCGCCCGGTGCCGCTGCGCAATTGCAAGAACCCGGTGACGATGGAGTACGACGTCGGCCGCCGCGTCGGCCTGGAGGGGACGCCGATGATCGTCGCCGCCGACGGCACCGCGATGCCCGGCTACATGCCGCCCAAGGAGCTGCGCGCCGCGCTCGACAAGCTGGCCGCCGGCGCGACCGGCAGCGCCGGCAGCCGCTAGCGCCGGCCGGCCGGGCCGCCGCGTGCCGGACCGCCCGGCCACGGCGCGCAGGCCGGGTACAATGCCGTCCCCCGCAGCTCCCGACCGCCTCCGGACATGATCGTCCTCGAGGGCCAGCCGGCCCTGTCGCCGTTCCGCCGCGACCGTCTCCAGACCCGCCTCCAATCCGTCGCCCCGGGCGTCCGCGTGACCGGCGCCTGGTGGGTCTACTGGGTCGAGCCCGACACCGGCGCCAGCCCCGACCCGGGCACGTTGCACCGCATCCTCGAGGCCGGCGACGCGGCCGCCGCGGGCGAGGCCGGCGCGGTCGCGCGCTACGTGGCGCCGCGCCTGGGCACGATCTCGCCCTGGGCCAGCAAGGCGACCGAGCTGCTGCGCGGCGCCGGACTGCCGGTGCGGCGCGTCGAGCGCGGCATGCGCGTCGACCTCGCCGGATGGCCGGCGGAGGCCGCTGCCGCCGACGCCCTGGCCGCGCGGCTGCACGACCCGATGACCCAGTCGCTGCTCGCCTCGCACGAGGCCGCCGCCGCGCTGTTCCGCGCCCCGGCCAGCGGCGCGCTCGAACGCATTCCGCTCGCCGGGCTCGAGGCCGCCAACGCGCGGCTGGGCCTCGCGCTGGCCGACGACGAGATCGAGTACCTGTGCCTGCGCTACGGCGAACTCGGCCGCGATCCGAGCGACGTCGAGCTGATGATGTTCGCGCAGGCCAACTCCGAGCACTGCCGGCACAAGATCTTCAACGCGTCCTGGACCATCGACGGCCAGGACATGCGGCTCGACGGCGGCCCGCACGACGCCGGCGTGCCGGCGTCGCTGTTCCGGATGATCAAGCACACCCATGCGCGGACCCCGCAGTACACGCTCTCGGCGTACAGCGACAACGCGGCGGTGGTGGAAGGGCATCCGATGCAGCGCTTCCGCCCGGATCCCAGGACCCGCGCCTACCGCGCCGAGCCGCCGCGCGAAGGCGCGTTCTGCATCAAGGTCGAGACCCACAACCATCCGACCGCGATCTCGCCGTTTCCCGGCGCCTCCACCGGCGCCGGCGGCGAGATCCGCGACGAGGGCGCCACCGGCCGCGGCGGCAAGCCCAAGGCCGGGCTGTGCGGCTTCTCGGTCTCGCACCTGCGCATCCCGGCGCTGCCGCAGCCGTGGGAGCATCCGCGCGCGCTCAACCCGCGCATGGCGAGCGCGCTGGAGATCATGCTCGACGGCCCGATCGGCGCGGCCGCGTTCAACAACGAGTTCGGGCGGCCGAACCTGTCCGGCTACTTCCGCTCGTTCGAGGTCGCGCAGCCCGCGCCCGACGGCGGCGAACCGCTGCTGCGCGCCTACGACAAGCCGATCATGCTCGCCGGCGGGCTCGGCGCGATCGACCGGGCGATGGTCGAGAAGACGCTGCTCTCGCCCGGCGACGCGGTGGTGGTGCTCGGCGGTCCGGCGATGCTGATCGGCCTGGGCGGCGGCGCCGCCAGCTCGGTGGCCTCCGGCGAGAGCGCCGAGGACCTCGACTTCGCCAGCGTCCAGCGCGACAACCCGGAGATGGAGCGGCGCTGCCAGGAGGTGATCGACCGCTGCGTCGCGCTGGGCGACGACAACCCGATCCTGTGGTGCCACGACGTCGGCGCGGGCGGGCTGTCGAACGCGATCCCGGAGCTGCTGCACGATTCGGGCGTGGGCGGCGTGATCGACCTGGACCGGGTGCCCAGCGACGACCCCTCGCTGTCGCCGCTGCAGCTGTGGTGCAACGAGTCGCAGGAGCGCTACGTGCTCGGCGTCGCGCAGGCGCGGCTGGCCGACTTCGCCGCGCTGTGCGAGCGCGAGCGCTGTCCGTTCGCCGTGGTGGGCACCGCGACCGCGGAGGAACGGCTGGTCGTCGGCCATGGCGCCACCGCCGGATCCCTTCCCCCGCAAGCGGGCGAGGGAGCAGGTCTCCCGATCGACCTCCCCATGGACGTCCTCTTCGGCAAGCCGCCGCGGATGCATCGCGACACGCACCGCCCGCCGCACGCGCGCTGGCCGGCGCTGCCGACCGACCTGGTCGACCTGCACGAGGCCGGCCTGCGCGTGCTCGCGCATCCGACCGTCGCGTGCAAGCACTTCCTCGTCACCATCGGCGACCGCAGCGTCGGCGGGCTGACCGCGCGCGACCAGATGGTAGGGCCCTGGCAGCTGCCGGTGGCCGACTGCGCGATCACGCTGGCGGATTTCGAGGGCCATGCGGGCGAGGCGATGGCGATCGGCGAGCGCACGCCGGTGGCGCTGCTCGACGCGGCCGCGGCCGCGCGCATGGCAGTGGGCGAGGCGATCACCAACCTGTGCGCCGCGCCGGTGCCGTCGCTCGACCGCATCAAGCTGTCGGCCAACTGGATGGCGGCCGCCGGCCACCCGGGCGAGGACGCCCGGCTGTTCGACGCGGTCCGGGCGGTGGGCATGGCGCTGTGCCCCGCGCTCGACCTGGCGATCCCGGTCGGTAAGGACTCGCTGTCGATGCAGGCGCAGTGGCACGAAGGCGGCGAGGCGCACAAGTCGGTCTCGCCGGTGTCGCTGGTGGTCACCGCGTTCGCGCCGGTCGCGGACGTGCGCGGCCAGCTCACGCCGCTGCTCTCGCGAGAGGCGGACACCGAGATCTGGCTGCTCGGCCTGGGCGCCGGGCGCCAGCGGCTGGGCGGCTCGATCCTGTCGCAGTGCTTCGACACCTTCGGCGGCGCCGCGCCCGACCTCGATGACCCGCAGCGCCTGCGCAGCCTGTTCGAACTGGTGCGCGACGCGCGCGAGGCGGGCCTGCTGCTCGCCTACCACGACCGCTCCGACGGCGGCGCCTTCGCCGCGCTGTGCGAGATGGCGTTCTGCTCGCACCTGGGGCTGGACATCTCGCTGGAAGGCTGGGGCGGCGACCGCGCCGACGACGTCTGCCGCACGCTGTTCAACGAGGAGCTCGGCGCGATCGTGCAGATCCGCGGCGAGGACCGCGCCGAGTTCGCCGACCTGGTCGCCCGGCACGGCCTGGTCGAGTGCGCGCAGCGCATCGCGCGCCCGAGCACCGCGCCGTCGATCCGCGTGACCGAAGGCGGCAAGACCCTGGTCGAGTGGCACTGGGAAGCGCTGTTCGACGCCTGGTGGGCGACCACGCACGCGATGCAGCGGTTGCGCGACGACCCCGCCTGCGCCGACGAGGAGCGCGTGGCCGCGCGCCGGTTCGACGCGCCGGGCCTGCAGCCCAGGCTCACGTTCGACCCCGCCGAGGACGTCGCCGCGCCGTACGTCGGCGCCGGCGCCGCGCCGCGGGTGGCGATCCTGCGCGAGCAGGGCGTCAACGGCCAGGTCGAGATGGCCTCGGCGTTCGCGCGCAGCGGCTTCGAGGCGGTGGACGTGCACATGAGCGACCTGCTCGCGGGGCGCGCGGACCTGGCCTCGTTCGCCGGCCTGGTCGCCTGCGGCGGCTTCAGCTACGGCGACGTGCTCGGCGCCGGCCGCGGCTGGGCGACCTCGATCCTCGAGCACGAGCCGCTGCGGGCGATGTTCGAAACCTTCTTCGCCCGCGGCGACAGCTTCTCGCTGGGCGTGTGCAACGGCTGCCAGATGCTGTCGCAGCTCCGGGACATCGTCCCGGGCGCGGCGCACTGGCCGCGGTTCCTGCGCAACCGCAGCGAGCAGTTCGAGGCGCGCTTCGGCATGCTCGAAGTGGCCGAGTCGCCGTCGCTGTTCTTCCGCGGCATGGCCGGCTCGCTGATCCCGGTGGCCATCGCCCACGGCGAGGGGCGGGCCGTGTTCGACGACGCGGCCGACCGGACAGCCGCGCGCGTCGCGCTGCGCTACGTGGCGGGCGACGGCGGCCCGGCGGCGTCGTACCCGGCCAATCCCAACGGCTCCGTCGATGCCGTCGCCGGCCTGTCCAGCGACGACGGACGGGCCACGATCCTGATGCCGCACCCCGAGCGCACGCCGCGCACGGCCAATTGCAGCTGGGCGCCGGCGGACTGGCCGGAGGATTCGCCCTGGCTGCGCATGTTCCGCAACGTACGTTCCAGTATGGAATGATCGGCGCAGCCACGCCGACGGCCCGGCCGAGGCCCGCCATCCCCCGATGGCGGGCTTTTTTTATGTCCTTCCTGGTCACTCGAGCTGCCGGAATAGGCTAGAAAGTGACGCTATTCGGCATCTGGCTTTAACTATACAAGTCTATGAATTTAAAAGATTTAATACAAAAACATCCCCGATTTGTTAAATCGTGACGACGTTCGACATAGGGTTCTCCGTGACTTGACGCACAAATTTCGAGCAAGGACTATCGGGCGAATCAGGGGGAGTTGGGGAGCATTCAGCCAAGCCTCCGAGGTCGCTTGATCGGTCCGGAGCCACCGTTCCCGGGCGGAAGCCGAAAACCGGAGCCTTTGCGTAGTGACCTGATCCGACCGTCCGGCGATGAGCCGGGCAGTCGCCGCCATCGTCGCCGTCGAAAACCTGTAGGGGAGCGAGTCAATGAACCGCATTTACCGCAAGATCTGGAGTGTCGAGCGTGGTGTCGTCGTTGTTTCGGAACTGGCCAGGGCCAAGGGCAAGGGCAAGGGCGCGCGGCTGCTGCAGGCGGTGCTGGTGGCCGGTTCGCTGGCGGCGGGCCCGGCGATGGCGGGCGACACCTGCGAGCAGGCCGGCGACGGCGTGACGCTCCCGACGGCGACCCAGCCCGGGTCGCTGGCGTGCGGCAACGGCGCGGTCGCCAGTGGCGCGGGCTCGTCCGCGCTGGGCAACAACGCCAAGGCAACCGGCGTCAGCGCGACGGCGGTCGGCAACAACGCCAGGGCGCAGGCGGCCAACGCCACGGCGCTGGGCTCCAACGCCCAGGCTTCCGCGGCCACGGCGACCGCACTCGGCTCCAATGCCAGGGCGAGCGGCCAGCGCAGCACGGCGGTCGGATACTCGGCCCAGGCCCTCGCCACCGGCGCGGTGGCGATGGGGTTCAATGCCTACGTCGGGCCGGCGGCGACCGGCAGCGTCGCGCTGGGTTACGGCGCCACCGCGCTCGAGGCCAACGTGTTCTCCGTCGGCAACGGCGGCGGCGCCGGCACGGTCGGGCCGGCCACGCGCCGGATCACCAACGTCAGCGACGGCATCGCCGACAGCGACGCGGCGACGATGGGCCAGCTCGGCGCGGTGGCGGACGTCGCCAACGAGACCGCGCAGCATTTCCAGGCCACCGGCGACCTTGCCGCGAGCGCGACGGGCGAAAGCGCCACCGCGTCGGGTTCCGGCGCCGCGGCTTCCGCGTCCTATGCGACCGCGACCGGCGCGGAAAGCTCGGCCTCGGGCGAGCAGTCCACCGCGACGGGCGCGGCCGCGTACGCCATCGGCGACGGCAGCGTGGCGAACGGCGCGCTGAGCGAGGCGGACGGGATCGAATCGACGGCGATGGGCTACTACAGCACGGCCGCCGCGGACGGATCGACCGCGCTGGGCGCGGAGAGCACGGCCGCCGGGGTCGAATCGACGGCAACCGGCTACCTGAGCAATGCGACCGGGCTCGGCGCGTCCGCGTTCGGCGCCGAAAGCGCCGCCGGCGGGGATTTCGCGACGGCGGTGGGCGTGGCGTCCTCGGCGAGCGGGACGAGCAGCACCGCGGTGGGCGAGTTCAGCATCGCGTCGGGCGACGAGAGCGTGGCGCTGGGCGGCACGGTGCTGGGATTGCTGCCGGCGGAGGCCTCCGGCTACGGCGCGGTGGCGCTGGGCGCGGGCTCGTACGCGAGCGGCGACTTCAGCTCGGCGGTCGGCTGGCTGGCCGAGGCCGACGGCTTCAACAGCACGGCGCTGGGTTCGGCGGCGTTCGTGCAGGCCGGCGCGGACAACGCGGTGGCGCTGGGCGCCGACTCGGTGGCCGACCGGGCCGACAGCGTCTCGGTGGGCAGCGCGGGCGCCGAGCGCCAGGTCACGAACGTGGCCGACGGCACCGAGGACACCGACGCGGTGAACAAGCGGCAGCTCGACGAGGTGGGCAAGACGGCGAGCAACACCGACCACTTCTTCCAGGCGACCGACAGCGAGGACAGCGGCGCGGGCGCGTACGCCGAGGGCGACAACGCGACGGCGGCGGGCGAGGCGACCAACGCGGTCGGCAACGGCGCGTCGGCCTACGGCAGCGGCGCCAACGCGGTGGCCGACGGGGCGACGGCGGTGGGCTTCAACTCGCTGGCGGCCGGGCAGAACAGCGCAGCGTTCGGCCAGAACGCGCAGGCGACCGGCCCGGCGGCGGTGGCGGTGGGCGGCAACGCCGTGGACGAGAACGGCGACCCGCTGATCACGATGAACGGCGAGCCGGTGACCACGGGCGCGACGAGCGCGGGCGTGGGCGGGACGGCGCTGGGCGCGAGCGCGAACGCGGAAGGGTTCGCGGCGACGGCGACGGGCGTGGGGGCGTATGCGGCCGGCGCGCAGTCGG
>JAYRKR010000108.1:0-10089 GCA_041905645.1 Luteimonas sp. | reverse complement strand
CTTCCGTCGCTCCCACCAGGGCGGGACGTCTGCTCGCCGGCCCGGGCAGGTGGAAGCCCGCGGCTGAAGCCGCTCCCACAGGGGGTCTCGCGATCCGGGCCGGCGCCGCGCGCCCGCATGGCCCTCGCGCGGCGCGACGGCTACTATCGGTGCGAACCCGGCCCCGCCGGCGCCCCCGAGGAAGCCGCGACCATGAAGGTGGTCATCGCCGACGACGAACCGCTGGCACGCGAGCGCCTGCGCACGCTGCTGGCCGCCCAGCCGGGCATGGTGCTGGTCGCCGAGGCCGGCGACGGTCGCGAGGCGCTGCACGCCTGCGCCGAGCACGATGCCGACGTGGTGCTGCTGGATATCGCGATGCCCGGCATCGACGGGCTGGAGGCCGCGCGCCACCTGGCCGCGTTCGAGCCGCGGCCGGCGGTGGTGTTCTGCACCGCCTACGACGCGCACGCGCTGTCGGCGTTCGAGGCCGCGGCGGTCGACTACCTGGTCAAGCCGGTGCGGGCCGAGCGCCTGCAGGCGGCGCTCGAGCGCGCACGCACCTTCATCGCCGGCCGCGACCGCAGCGCCGCCGACGGCGACGGCAAGGGGCGCCGGCGCACCCACCTGTGCGCGCGGCTGCGCGGCAGCCTGCGCCTGATCCCGATCGAGGACGTGCACTACCTGCAGGCCGAGGAGAAGTACGTCGTGGTGCACCATGCGCGCGGCGAGGACCTGATCGAGGAATCGCTCAAGTCGCTGGAGGAGGAGTTCGCCGAGCGCTTCCTGCGCATCCACCGCAACTGCCTGGTCGCGCGCCACGAGCTGGTCGAGCTGCGGCGCGATCCCGACGGCCACGTCCACGCGATCCTGCGCCACGGCCAGCAGCCGCTCGAGGTCAGCCGGCGCTGCGTCGCGGGGCTCAAGGACATCGCCAGGCACCTGTAGGCACCTGTAGGCGCCGGCGCTCGCGCGGGAGCGGCTTCGGAGGCGAGCTTGACCCTTGTGGGAGCGGCTTCAGCCGCGAGCTCTTGGCTTTTGTGGGAGCGATGGAAGTCGCGACGCTCTTTCGACATGGAAATCGTCGCGACTTCCATCGCCTCCACAGGGGCCAAGCTCGCGGCTGAAGCCGCTCCCACAAGGGCCATCCTTGCTGGCCTTCCGGCGCGGCCGCTCCCACCGCCGGTGCCGCAGCGGCGATAATGGCGCATGGCCACCCTGCGCATCGCCACCCGCAAGAGCCCGCTCGCGCTCTGGCAGACCGAACACGTCGCCGCGCGCCTGCGCGCCGCCCATCCCGGCCTGGAGGTCGTGCTGGTGCCGATGACCACGCGCGGCGACGAGGTGCTCGACCGCTCGCTCGCGGCGATCGGCGGCAAGGGCCTGTTCCTCAAGGAGCTGGAACTGGCGATGCTGCGCCTGGACGCCGACTGCGCCGTGCATTCGCTCAAGGACGTGCCGATGGAGCTCGAGCCCGGCTTCGCGCTGCCGGCGATCCTCGCGCGCGCCGATCCCGCAGACGCCTTCGTCAGCAACCGGTTCGACCGCCTCGACGCGCTGCCCGAGGGCGCGCGCGTGGGCACATCCTCGCTGCGCCGGCAGGCGCAGCTGCGCGCGCGGCGCCCGGACCTGCGGCTGCTGGACCTGCGCGGCAACGTCAACACGCGCCTGGCCAAGCTCGATGCCGGCGACTACGACGCGATCGTGCTCGCCTGCGCGGGACTGCAGCGGCTCGGCTTCGACGCGCGCATCCGCGCGCGGCTGGACGCGCCCGGCTGGCTGCCGGCGCCGGCGCAGGGCGCGATCGCGATCGAGTGCCGCGACGACGACGCGTCCACGCGCGCGCTGTGCGCCGCGCTCGACGACGCGCCGACCCGCACCTGCGTCGAGGCCGAGCGCGCGATGAATCGCGCGCTGCACGGCAGCTGCCACGTGCCGGTGGCGGCGCTGGCGCGGCTCGACGGCGAGCGGCTGGAACTGCACGGCCTGGTTGGCTCGGCCGAGGACGGCGCCGTGGTGCGCGCCGAAGGCGCGGGCGAGGCCGTGCAGGCCGAGGCCGTCGGCATCGCGGTCGCGCGGCGCCTGCTGGAAAACGGCGCCGCCGCCTACCTGCCGCCGCGCTGACGGCGTCCCGGCAGCCGCGGCTTCAGCCACGGGCTTTCAGCCGCGAGCTTTCAGCCCGAGCTTTCAGCCGCGAGCTTCTGGCTGTTGTGGGAGCGATGGAAGTCGCGACGATTTCCACCCCGGAAGAGCGTCGCGACTTCCCGGCTGCGGCATCCCGCAACCACTCCCACAGGGCCGGCCACCTGCCATCGGGTCGGGAAAGCTGGCGGCTGCAGCCGTTTCCGCGGATCCCGCGGATCAGAACGCGTACTGCAGGTTCACCGAGCCCTGCGTGTCGGTGCTCCCGCGCCCGTCGCCGCCGATGGAGTCGTGGTTGACCTCCAGCCGCGACTGCAGCGTCAAGCGCGGCTGCAGCAGGATGTCGACGCCGATGGTCTGGCGGACGAAGGTGTTGCGGCGGCCGGTTTCCACCCAGACCTGCTGGTTGAGCTCGGCGCGCTCGCCGAAGCGCTGCGACAGCTTCAGCGCGCCGCTGGCGATCGGCCCGATCGCGGCGGTGCCGTAGTCGGCATAGGGCTGGAGGCGGTAGCCGGTGCCGAGCTCGACCTGCACCTCGGTGCCGGGGCGCCGGAAGGCCTCCATCCCGAACGTGGTGTCGACCTTGGCGTCGCTGGCCTGGGAATCGAACCAGTCGCGCTGGATGGCCGGCGCATACAGCGAGGCGTAGCTGCGGCTGGCCAGCGGCGGCGCCTTGACCGGGCGCAGCCGCGGCAGCGTGCCCGGCACGGTCGGCCGCCACAGGGTGGTGTAGGGCGTGGGCGCCAGCCATTCCGCGTCCGGGCAGACCAGCCGGTAGCAGGGCGCGCGCAGCGAGACGTGCTCGGCCGCGACCGCGAGCGCCGCCGGCTCGCCCGGGGACTCGGGCAAGGGCTGCTGGAACACGGGCAGGCCGGCAAACGCCAGCCACCAGGCGGCGAGCATGGCTAGGACTCGGTGGAAACGGTTACAGCGGCGATTATGCAGGCTTGGTGGTGACAATCCCAAGGCCATCGGGCGTGATCGAGTTCACGCATTCAGGCCCGCTTCGGGTCCGCGGCCGCCGTGGATGCGTCGGCGGGACGCCGGCGATCAGTAGTACAGCGTCACCACGTGCCGGGCCTGGGCGAAGAACAGCCAGCGCTCGACGAAGGCGCCGGCCAGCAGCAGCGCCGCCGCCAGTGCCAACGCCGGCGCCGGACCGGCCGCGGCCAGCAGCCCCCATCCCGCCACCGGCGCCCCCAGCAGCAGCGCGCCAGCGCCGATGCGCAGGCTCCGCGCATGCGCGCGCGCGACCTGGAAGGCCATCTCGCGGGTGAGGTAGTTGGCCTCGGTATGCGGGCGCTCGAACACCGTGGCCTTGCGCCCGGGCAGGCCGATCGCGGCGCCGCGGCTGCCGGGCAGGCCGGCGCGGTCGGTCCCGCGCCAGTACAGCCACTTGAGCGCGACCAGCAGCGCGGCGGCGGACGCCAGCGTCGCCAGCATCGCGCCGGCGTCCCGGCCCTGCAGCATCGCCAGCCTCAGCGCGAACAGCATCGCCAGCCCGGTCAGCAGCGCGAACAGCAGGTACACCGGCAGCACCAGCGGATGCCGCCAGGCGGGGATCGGCGGCAGCGAGGCGTAGATCATCGCCGTGCACGCCACCGTGGCCAGCGCGCACAGCGCCAGCGCGGCGCCCAGCGCGGCCAGCAGCGGGCCCGGCGCGCCGCGCCACAGCAGCGCGCCGACCGCGAGTGCCGGCAGCAGGGTCAGCATCGACATCACGCCCTCGCGCGAGAGCCACGAGGTGCGCCACTGCGAGAACGCGCGCCATGCGCGCTGCGGCTTGCCGAGATGGCCGAGCGAGGCAAGCAGGCCGACGGTCGACAGCGCGAGGCCGAGCAGCAGCGCGGCGAGCTGCATCCGCGCCAGCGCCGGCGAGGCGGCCGCGCCGCGCAGGCCCGACAGCGCGAGCGCGGCGCCGAGCCAGGCCAGCAGGCCGTAGCCGGCGCCGGAGAGGGTGGTGAAGAAGATGACGGAGAGGGCGGGGTGCATGGTGGTGGGTCGAGGCTCGCGGCTCGCGGTTTTCGGGTGGATTCGGTCGTGGCTGCGCCTGTTCGCTGTTCCTGTCGATGCCGTCGTTGCCGCCATTGCCATCGTCGCGGCTTCCGGTTCTTCTGATCTTGCTCTGCTCTGCTCTGCTCTGCTCCTGCCCTTAGTCCCCGTCCTTGCCAAGCCCTTGCTCTTGCCTTGCTGTTGTTCTTGATCGTCATTCCCGCGCAGGCGGGAATCCATGGACTTTCGCTTTGGTTACGGAATCCGACAACATCCAGAAGCAACGTCCCTGGATTCCCGCCTGCGCGGGAATGACGACCTGACAGGGCGCCGGTTCCGATCTGCGTCGTCGCCGCGTCGCCTGCCACGTCGCGCCCTATCGTTTCAACAGGCGTCCCAGCCAATGCATCGGCGACATGGCCCCGGCCGCCGTGTCCCGCGTCGCGCCCCCGTCGCCATCGCCGCCATCGCCGCGCCGCGGCCGCGGCGGCAGGTAGCGGTTGACCGGGTTGTAGCCGAGCTCCGGCATCAGCGCCACGCCGCCGCGCGCGGCCACCAGCTTCGACACGTCCGATTCCGGATCGCCGAGGTCGCCGAAGTGGCGCGCGCGGGTCGGGCAGGCCTGCACGCAGGCGGGCTGGCGCTCGGATTCGTCCAGGCGCTCGTTGTAGATGCGGTCCACGCACAGCGTGCACTTCTTCATCACGCCCTCGACCGCGCTGTACTCGCGCGCGCCGTAGGGGCAGGCCCACGAGCACAGCTTGCAGCCGATGCACTTGTCCTCGTCGACCAGCACGATGCCGTCCTTGGCGCGCTTGTAGCTGGCGCCGGTGGGGCAGACGGTGACGCAGGCCGGGGTCTCGCAGTGCAGGCACGAGCGCGGGAAGTGCAGCGTCATCGCCGGCTGGACATTTCCTTCCCCCGCTTGCGGCGGATGGGCGCGCGCCGCAGGCGCGGAGGGGCGCTCTTCCGCCAGCTCGTAGCTGTGCACGCGGTTGAACCACACCCCCGACGGGTCCTTGCCGTAGGGCCGCTCGTCGGTCAGCGGCCCGGCGATGCCGCCGGCGTTCCACTCCTTGCAGCTGGTCGCGCAGGCATGGCAGCCCACGCAGGTGTCGAGGTCGATCACCAGGCCGAGCTTCTTCTTCGACGGCGGCGGCAGCGCGGTCATGGCAGCACCCGATGGCGCAGGCGGCCGGAGCCGTAGCCGACCAGCAGCAGCGAGAACACGAAGCCCAGCGCCGCGCGCCAGCGCGGGGAGGGCGGTGGCAGCAGGCCGCCGGCGCCCAGCCGCGGGAACGCACCGGGGTCGAGGAAGGCCCACGCGCTGACGGCGAGCCCGGCGATGCCGGCGACCAGGCAGGCCCAGCGCACGATGCGGGCGAGCGTCGTCATCGCCGGTACGCCTTCGCGCGCAGCGCGGCGCCGTAGCGCAGCGGCGCCTCGTCGGCCTCGCCGAACGGCAGCGGCGCGAACTGCGGCTGCGCCTGCGCCTGCGCGTCGTCGTCGCGCGCCCTGCGGATCGACACCCGCAGGTCGAACCACGCCGCCTGCCCGGTGACCGGGTCGGCGTTGGCGTAGTCGCCGCGCGGCGTGAGGTCGGAGATCAGGTGGTTCATCAGGAAGCCCCTGTCGCCCTCCGGCGCGTCCTTCGCCAGCCGCCATGCGCCGCGGCGCTTGCCGATCGCGTTCCACGTCCACACCGTGTCCGGCTGCACGTTGGAGGCGAACTTCGCCTGCACGCGGATGCGGCCGTGATGCGACTCGACGTCGATCCAGTCCTCGTCGGCGATGCCGTGCCTGGCGCCGGTGTCCGGATGCAGGTAGAGGTAGTTGCGCGCGCTGATCTGGCGCAGCCAGGCGTTCTGCGAGCCCCAGGCGTGGTACATGAACATCGGGCGCTGGGTGATGGCGTGCAGGGGGAACGGGTGCTGGCTTCGTGCTCCCTCCCCTTCAAGGGGAGGGTTGGGGTGGGGATGGTGTTGACGTGGTGCATCGGTTTGATCGCGCGCACCCCCATCCCATCCTTCCCCCGCAAGCGGGAGAAGGGGAGTGATTGCCATGCGGGAGTCGCCTCGGTGCGTCACGTCGCGATCCCGCGGATGCGATGCTTCGACTTGCGCTTGTTCGAAGGGCTCGTACCACATCGGCAGCGGATCGAAATAAGCCGCCACCCGCGCGCGATGCGCCTCCGGCGGCTGCCGCTCCCCGTGCCCCTGCGCCGCGAGGCGGAACTTCTGCAGCGGCTCGGCGTAGAGCTGCAGCACGATCGGCGCGGTCGAGCCGACGAAGCCGAGCTTTTGCGCCCATTCCAGGTAGCCGCGGTTGGCCATCTTGAAGTAGCGCGCGTGCTCCGGGATCTCCTCGCGCCAGAAGCCGCCGTGCTCGATGTAGCGCTGCAGCTGGTCCGGGTTCGGCGCGCCCTTGCCGTGCGCGGCGCCGTCCTCGCCGCGCCAGCCCGCGAGCAGGCCCACCCCGGGCGTGCGTTCGTGGCGGACGATGTAGTCGGCGTAGTCGCGGTACTTCGGCGAACCGTCGGCGTGCACCAGGCCCGGCAGCCCGAGCCGCGCGCCCAGGTCGAGCAGCACCGACTGGAAGCCGCGCACGTCGCGCGGGCGCCCGTCCGCGCCCGCCTGCGTCGCCGGATCGAACACGGGATGCCGGATCGCGTCGGCGGCGCCGTCGGCGTCGGAGATCGGGCGGTCGAGCAGGCTGATCGCGTCGAAGCGCTCCAGGTAGGTGGTGTCCGGCAGCACCAGGTCGGCGTAGGCGACCATCTCGCTGGCGTAGGCGTCGGAATAGATGATGCGCGGGATGCGGTACTCGCCGCGCTCGTCCTTGTCGGTGAGCCACTGCATGGTCTCGCGCGTGTTCATCGCCGAGTTCCAGCTCATGTTGGCCATGAACATCAGCAGCGTGTCGATGCGGTAGGGATCGCCCGCGTGCGCGTTGCGGATCAGGGTGTGCATCATCCCGTGCGCGGACAGCGGGTAGGCCCAGGAGAACGCGTGGTCGATGCGGCGCGGGCGGCCTTCCCCGTCCACCAGCAGGTCCTCGGGGCCGTGCACGAAGCCCAGCGGGCCGGCGTCGAGCGTGCCGTCCTCGCGCCGCGCCCTGCCCGGGCGGTTGGGCAGCGGGATCGGCTTGGGGTAGGGCGGCTGGTAGCGGAACGAGCCCGGTGCGTCGACGGCGCCCAGCAGCAGCTGCAGCAGGTGCAGCGCGCGGCAGGTGTGGAAGCCGTTGCTGTGCGCGCTGATGCCGCGCATCGCGTGCATCGCCACCGGGCGGCCGACCATTTCGTCGTGCTCGCGGCCCCAGGCGTCGGTCCACGCGACGGGCAGCCGCAGGTTGCCGTCGAACGCGGCCTGCGCGAGCTCGCGCGCGATGCGGCGGATGGTGCCGGCGGGGATGCCGCAGCGTTCGGCCACCGCATCGGGAGAATACTGCGGGTCGAGGTAGCGCTCGGCGACCAGCTGGAACACCGGCACCGCATGGCGGCCATCGGGCAGCGTGTATTCGCCGACGACGGCCGGCGAGATGTCGACGGCGTCCGCCGGTGCCGGCGCGCCCGCGCCGGCTTCCTTCCCGCCGGAAGGAGGGGAAGAGGACAGGGCCCAGCACAGCGGGTTGCCTTCCGCATCGCGCGCGAACAGCCCGTCGTCCGCGCCGCCGGGATTGCGCACCACCAGCCAGTGCGCGTTGGCGTAGCGCACCAGGTAGTCGAGGTCGATGCGGTCCATCCGCAGCAGCTCGTGGACGAGCGCGAAGGCGAACAGCCCGTCGGTGCCGGGGCGGATGCCGATCCATTCGTCGGCGATCGCGCCGTAGCCGGTGCGCACCGGGTTGACCGCGACGATCTTCGCGCCGCGCGCCTTGAGCCTGCCGAGCCCGAGCTTGATCGGGTTGGAGTCGTGGTCCTCGGCCACGCCCCACAGCATCAGGTACTGCGTGTGCTCCCAGTCCGGCTCGCCGAACTCCCAGAAGCTGCCGCCCAGCGTGTACAGCCCGCCCGCGGCCATGTTGACCGAGCAGAAGCCGCCGTGCGCGGCGTAGTTGATGGTGCCGAACTGCTGCGCCCACCAGCCGGTCAGCGCCTGCGACTGGTCGCGGCCGGTGAAGAAGGCGAGCTCGTCGGGATTGCGCTCCCGGATCGGCGCCAGCCAGGAAGCGGCGAGTTGCAGCGCCTCTTCCCACTCGATCTCGCGGAACTCGCCGCTGCCGCGCTCGCCGACGCGCAGCAGCGGCTTCGACAGCCGCGCCGGCGAGTAGTGCTGCATGATCCCGCTCGCGCCCTTGGCGCAGATCACGCCCTGGTTGACAGGGTGCGCGGGATTGCCCTGCAGGTAGCGGATCCTGCCGTCGCTGAGCCACACCTTGATGCCGCAGCGGCAGGCGCACATGTAGCACGTCGTCGTGCGCACCTCCTCGCCCGGCGATGGCGAGGTGTCGATGGCTGGCTCTTGCGGAGCGGGCGCGCGCATGTGCCCATTGTGCCCTCAACCGTGCACGTTGGAGCGTGCCGTGTGCGTTGAAGCGCCTTCCCGCCGGCCCGGGCTGCCGCGACGCGGCGTCGCGGAGGCCGCCTGCGGTACGCGATTCGCCTCGGCGGCCGGGGCGTGCGGACCGGCGTACCGGGCTTCCCGGCGCGTCCTAGTCGCAGAGGGCGCGCTTGCGGCGAAGCTCCTCGGCCAGCAGCTCGCGCTCCGCGCCCTCGCCGTTGGCGAGGCCGGCGATGTTGTCGCGGATGCGCGAGCAGGGATCGGTGCTGTAGCCGGGGCCGCCGACCAGCTGGCCGATCTTGCGCAGCGCGCCCTGCAGCGACGGCGGCTCGCGCATGCGGAAGGTGCCGCCCGCATGGCCGGGCAGCGCCGCCGGGCGGTCGGCGAACGGATCGGCCGTCGCGGCATCGCCTTCCGCGAGCCCGCGCGCCAAGCGGTGCCCCTGCTCGATGAACACCGCCGACATCGGCGTATCGGTCGCGGGCGCGTCGTGCTGCGGTGCCGGGCCCGGCCCCGTCGCGCGCGGCCCGGCCTCGCGGCCGCGCGGGCGGCGTGGGGGCGATGGCGCGCCTGCGGCGACCGTCGGAACGGGCGCCGCGATCGCGGGCCGTTCGATCCAGCGCACCTGCAGCGCGTCGTCCTGCGCGTCGTCCGTGATCGGCACCATCGCCGCGCGCGTGAGCAGCCACCAGAACGCGGCATGCGCACCGACGACCGCGATCCCGGCGGCGAGCCTGTCGTGATCGACCGTCCACGTCCGCGGCATGCCGGCCCCTGTGCCAGAAAGGCGCGGAGTCTGCCGCGGCGGCGGTTAAGCCGCGGTTATCCGGCTCAATGCGGAGGCTCGACCTGGATCGAGGGATCGTCGAAGCGCGAATAGCGGATCGTCGCGACGGTGGCGCGGCCCTGCGCACGGCCGTCGACGCGAACCTGCAGCGGCAGGCCGCCGCCGTCGATCCACATGGTCGTTTCCGGCGCGTCCGGCCTGTCGATGCGCATCAGGTACTTGCGCGCCGGCTCGCCGTCGATGTCGTCGCGCCCGGCCGCCTGCACGGTCATCGCGGCTTCGTTCTCCGCAAGCCGCACGGGATCGCGCCATTCGCCTGCGGTGCCCTTGGAAAGCGGCGCCTCGAGGCTGCGTCCGCCGACGTCCATGTACATCGTCGCGCCGATGACCGTCTGCGTACCGATGCCGGGCATGGCCATGCGGTAGCGGTCGGGGGCGACGAAGTCGATCTCGATGGTCGCCGGGCCGCGCGGCCCGCCCTCGGTGCGCACGCTGGCGTGGTAGCGGGTGGCTGCCATGAACTTGCGCATGGCGACGTGGATCGCGTCCTTCGCCCCCGGCAGGCGGTCGGGGACGGCCGCCGCGGCCGGCGGCGGCCCGGCAACGGCCGATGGCGCCGCGGTGGTCGCCGCGCCGGCTTCGGGCGGTGCGGGGGCTGCGCGCGGCGGCGGCTGGCGCTGTCCGCAGGCG
>JAYRKR010000107.1:0-10341 GCA_041905645.1 Luteimonas sp. | reverse complement strand
AGTCGTCCTCGAAGACCCACGCGCCGTGGCGCGCGGCGTAGTCCAGCAGCGCCATGCGCCGGCGCAGCGACATCACCGCGCCGGTCGGGAACTGGTGCGACGGCGTCACGCAGACCAGCTTCGCGCCCTCCGGCGGCAGCTCCTCGCAGACCAGGCCCTCGCGGTCGACGGCCGTGGTGCGCATCCGTGCACCGTGCGATTGCAGCACCTTGCGGATGGCGTCGTAGTGCGGCTCCTCGATCGCGACGATGTCGCCCTCGTCGACCAGCACGTCGGCGATCAGCGACATGGCCTGCTGGGTGCCGTTGACGATCAGCACGTCCTCGGGCAGCGCGTGCACGCCGCGGCGCCGCGCCAGGTAGTCGCAGGTGGCCTCGCGCAGCGCCGGCAGGCCCTGGCTCGCCGGGTAGCTCGGCGAGGTGTACTGGGCCGCGTGCGAAAGCTCGCGGGCCCAGGCCGTGGTCAGGGTCGGGTTGGTCATCGGCACGCCGTACTGGAAGGCGTGCACCGCACCGCGCAGCCGGCGGCCGGGCATGTGGTCGTGGTCGTGGCATTCGCGCATGCGCCGGGCGAAGGCCGACTGCGGCTCGATCCTGGCGTCGCGCGGGCGCGACGGCGGCCGCACGGCGGGCAGCTGCGCCGCGACGTAGCTGCCGGATCCGACGCGGCCGTCGATGAAGCCCTCCGCGCGCAGCTGCTCGTAGGCCGCCAGCACGGTGTTGCGCGAAACCCCCAGCTCGCGCGCCAGCTGGCGGGTGGCCGGCAGCCGGGTCCCGCCCGCGGCGCCGGCCAGCAGGGCGGCCTTGAGGGCGCGGGTGAGCTGGGCGTGCAGCGGTCCGTTGCCGTCGAGTTGCAGGTGCATCGCAGGCTCCGCGGGAATTGGCCCCATTTCAGCCGGGCCGATTGGCCCTTGATAGTGCCACTTCCAGCGTCCGTGATAGGGCCAATCGTCGTCCCTCGCCCTTCGGAGCCCTTCATGGCCTTCCTGTCCAGCTCCCTCCCGGTCCCGCCGCGCGCCGCCCGCCACATTCCATGGCTGCTGCTGGGCGGCTGCACCGTCGCCACCTTCGACCTGGCGTTCGCGGTCCTGTTCTGGGTGCCCCAGGGCGGTTCGGCGCTGCGGGTCCTGCAATCGATCGCGTCCTGGTTCATGGGGACGCCGGCCTATTCCGGCGGCGCGGCGACCGCGCTGCTGGGGGCGCTCGCCTACGGCCACCTGATGTGGGGGGTGGTGGCGCTGTACCGCTTCGCCTCGCGCCGCTTCCCGGTCCTGGTGCAACGGCCGGTGGCCTGCGGCGCGGCGTACGGGGCGCTGGCGTACGCGGCCATCTTCAAGCTGGCGGTCCCGCTGCTGGCGGTGCACAACCCCGACTCGCCGCGGCTGGACTGGACGCTTTCCTGCGTGGTCGTCTACATGCTGCTGGTCGGCATCCCGAGCGCGCTGTTCTCGCGCGCCGCGGCCGGGATCGACTGAACGCCGCGCGCATTGGCCCCGTCGGCCGATGCGCGGTTGGGGCTGGCATCGCGGCGCCGCGGGACCTGCAATCCGACTTCCGCCCACCAACACGGACGCCGATGAACGCCACCACCCTGTCCTCCAAGTCCTTCTCCCTGCCGCCGCGCGCCGCCGTCCTGCTCGGCGGGCTCGTTGCCGGCACGCTCGACCTCGCCTACGCCTCGACGTTCTGGGGACTGCAGATCGGCTTCACGCCGAAGCAGATCATGCAGTCGGTCGCGGCCGGCTGGCTCGGCCGGGATGCGGCCTATGCCGGTGGATGGCCGTCGGCGCTGCTCGGGCTGGCGTCGCATTACGGCATCGCGATCGCGATGGCGGCGACGTTCTACCTGGCGTGCCTGCGCTGGCCGGCGCTGGCCCGCAGGCCGCTGCGCAACGGTGCGCTGTACGGGGCCGTCCTGTACGCGGTGATGACCTACGTCGTGGTCCCGCTGTCGAACGCCGGCGGCGGCGAGCTGCCGCCCTGGCGCTGGGAAAACCTTTCGCACATCGCCGGCCACATGCTGCTGGTCGGCGTGCCCTGCGCACTGGCCGCGCGGGCGGCGCTGGCTTCGCGGCGTCCTGGATGAAGCGCCGTGCCCGTCGCCGTCACGACGGCGGCGGGCACGCCGACAGCGGCAGCGCCAGCGCCTGCAGGGCCTCGCCGCTCGCACGCGATTCGGCGAACAGCACCAGCCCGAGGTCCTCGCGCCGCGCCTGCGGCGGAAGCCGGACGCGCGCGCGGGTGGCGAAGGGTTCCGCGCCCGCCTGCCACGGCCCCGCGAGCGCGCGCACGACGTGGTCGTGGTGCAGCGTCGCGCCCTTGTTCTCGCCGGCGCCGACGTCGGTGCTCAGCCCGTCCTGGTAGAGCGCCAGCCACACCAGCGCTGGGCCGGCGTCGCCTGCGCCGGGCGCGGCCCGCACGTCGACGTCCAGCTCGCCGTCCGCAACGGCGCCGACGTGCAGGGTCAAATCCAGCGGCGCCTTGCGCGCACGCGCCTTCGACAGCACCGACTCCAGGCTCGCGGGCCGGTTCCACTTCACCATGACCTCGCTGCCCACCATCACCTGCGGCGTGTAGGTGACCTGCTGCTTCGCCAGCCGCACCCGCAGCTCCTGGCGCTGGCTGTTGAGCGCGGTCCCGAAGCGGTCCGGCCAGCCCTGGTCGTCCCAGTAGTCGACATGGAAGGCGAGCGCCGCCGCCCGGGTGGGCGGCGTCCCGCGCGCGAAGCCCGACAGCCAGCGATCGGCCGGCGGGCAGTCGTTGCAGCCTTCGGCGGTATAGAGCTCCACCAGCGGCAGCACGCTGGCGCCGCTGCGCGCGTCGCAGGCCTGCGTTGCGGACGGCATCCCCGCCACGAGCAGCGCCACGGCCAGCGCCGCATGCCGCATTCCCGAGAACCGCGCCTTGCGGGAGCGCGCCTTCGCCGGTCGCGCGGTCGTGAAACGCATAACGGTGAATCGCACCATCGATCGTTCGCTCCGACGGAATCCGCGACGAAGCTAGCCCAACGCCGGGGCCTCCACTGTGCGCCCGTTGCGTGGACGCGCCTGAAGCGGAGGTGGAAGGAGCCAATCCGACTTCCCAATCGCCGCACATCTTTTTCATCGCGCAGCGCGCAGCAGCGCTGGTTAAGGATTCGTAATTTCAGCAGGACCGTCCCGACGGGGCCATTGCCCGGCGGGCGGTTCCCTTGCCACTGCCATTCCAAAGACCCGGAGACAGAGATGACCTTGCATACCAACCGGCTCCACGGCGCGATCCTCGCCGCGCTTGCGGCCGCCCCATTCGCGCTGGCGGGCCCGCAGCAGGCGCGCGCGCAGGACGCCGATTCCGGCCAGCCGCAGGACGCCACCACCCTCGACCGCATCGAGGTGACCGGCTCGCGCATCCCGCGCGCCGAGATCGAGAACGAGCAGCCGATCATCACGGTCACCCGCGAGCAGATCGAGAAGCAGGGCTTCACCTCCGTCGCCGACATCCTGCAGAACCTTTCCTCGGCCGGCTCGCCGCCGATCTCGCGCTCGATGGCCCTCTCCGCGGGCGAGGACGTCGGCGGCTACTACATCGACCTGCGCAACCTGGGCGCCAACCGCACCCTGGTGCTGGTCAACGGCAAGCGCCTGGGTGTTTCCACCTCCGGCCTGCAGGATCTCGGCCAGATCCCGACCTCGGCGATCGAGCGCATCGAGGTCCTCAAGGACGGCGCCTCCTCGATCTACGGCTCCGACGCGATCGCCGGCGTGGTCAACGTCATCACCCGCCGCAACTTCGAGGGCGCCGAGTTCAACGGCTACGTCGGCGCGTTCGATGAAGGCGAGGGCAAGCAGTCGTACGACTTCACCATGGGCGCCAGCAGCGACCGCGGCAGCATCACCTTCAGCGCCCAGTACGACAAGGAAGACCCGGTCTTCGGCAAGGACCGCGAGTTCAGCAAGTACGGCGACTCCGGCAAGGACTTCCCGTTCTCGGGCTGGAGCATCGTGAGCCAGAACGGCGTGTGGCTGGGCAACATCGGCGCGGGCGGCTTCGTCGACGCCGATGGCGACGGCAACAACGACAACTTCGTCGGCCCCTCCTGCGCCAGCGGTGCCTGCACCCTGACCAGGGGCACCGACCCGCGCAATCCCGCCAACTACCACGACATCACCAATCCCGAGCGTTCCAATCCGAACGAGGTGATGATGGTGCAGACCGGCATCGAGCGGAAAGCCCTGTTCGTCAGCAGCAGCTACGACATCACCGACAGCATCCGCTTCACCGGCGACGTCCTCTACAACAAGCGCACCACCGACCAGCAGATCGCCGGCTATCCGGGCCAGTCCGTTTTCGGCCTGCTGTCCGAGGACAGCTATTTCAACCCGCTCCCGGACGATGGCGACGCCTACTGGTTCCGCCGCTTCTGGGAAGTGCCGCGCACCACCCGCAACGAACTCGACACGCTGCGCGTCGCGCTGGGCCTGGAAGGCACGCTGAACTTCGGCGAGGACCACCAGTGGAACTGGGACGTGGGCTTCCTCTCCAACGAGAACACGAACAACAAGACGCGGGTCGGCGACGCCTACCTGCCGGCGCTGCAGTCGGCGATGGGCCCCTCGTTCTTCAACCAGGCCACCGGTCGCGTCGAGTGCGGCAGCGCCGCCGATCCGATTCCCTACGGCGGCGACCTCAGCCAGGGCCAATGCATTCCGTTCAACCCGTTCATGCCGTTCGGCGAGGCGGGCGAAGGCTCGCTGGGCAATCCGGACTTGCAGCACTTCCTGTTCCCCGAGTACCACGACACCGGCAAGACCAAGACCACCGACTACACCGCCAACCTCGCAGGCACGCTGTTCAGCCTGCCCGCGGGCGAGGTCGGCCTGGCGTTCGGCATCGAGCATCGCCGCGAGGAAGGCCGCTTCGTGCCCGACGCGGTCAACCAGGCAGGCCAGAGCACCGGCTTGGCCGCACAGATCACGCAGGGCGGCTACGACCTCGACGAGGCCTACGCCGAGCTCGAGATCCCGGTCCTGGCCGACCTGCCCGGCGCCAAGGAACTGACCTTCAACTTGGCCAGCCGCTATTCGAAGTACTCGAACTTCGGCAACACCACCAACAACAAGTTCCAGATGCGCTGGCGCCCGATGGACGGCCTGCTGGTCCGCGCCACCTACGCCGAGGGCTTCCGCGCGCCGACCATCAGCGACCTGTTCGGCGGCGCCGGCCAGAGCTTCGCGTTCTACGTCGATCCCTGCGCCTCCGGCCAGCCCGGCGCAGGCAACGCCCGCTGCACCCAGGACGGCGTGCCGGCCAACTACGTGCAGCTCGGCCAGGGCAACATCCCGTGCACGGTGTCGCCGTGCCAGACCGGAACGCCGTTCATCGTGGGCTCCAATCCGGAGCTCGGCCCGGAAGAAGCCAAGTCCAAGACGGCCGGCGTCGTCTGGAGCCCGCAGTGGGTCGAAGGCCTGGACTTCAGCCTCGACTGGTACAAGGTCAGCATCGACGGCGCGATCGTCGGCGATAGCGCGAGCAGCATCCTGTTCGACTGCTACGTCGCCGGCATCGAATCGCGCTGCGCCACCGTCACCCGCAGCCCCACCCTGCACAACGTCACCGGCCTGTTCGCGGGCCTGAACAACGTGGGTGGCGTGGAGACCGAGGGCTACGACTTCGGCGTGAACTACCGGCTGCCGGAGTTCGCGATCGGCAAGTTCAGCGTCAACTGGCAGAGCTCCTACACGAGCGTGTACGACCAGAAGGCCGACAAGGCGCCGGACACGCAGTGGATCGGGCTGGTCGGGACGCCGGGATTCTTCCGGCTCCGCTCCAACCTGGGCGTGACCTGGGAGAAGGGCGACTACTCGCTGTCCTACATGGCGCGCTACTACTCCGGGATGAAGGAGGACTGCGTGCTCGACAGCAACGGGAACCCGACCCGGCCCTGCAACGACGTCGACCACATCGACCAGCTCGGCAACTCGGACCCGTTGCGCCGGGTGGGCTCGAACACCTTCCACGACCTGCAGTTCTCGGTGCGCCTGCCCTGGAACGCGACGGCCTCGATCGGCGCCAACAACATCACCGACCACATGGGCCCGATCATGTTCAGCCAGCCGAACAGCAACTTCTCCTACTACGGTGGCTTCGACATCGGCCGCTTCTGGTACCTCAAGTACAAGCAGAACTTCTGACCGGCACACCCGGCACCACGCGCAGGACGGCCCCGGCAACGGGGCCGTCTTCTTTTGCGTCCCGCGGATGGACAAGCGGCGCGCATGCCCGCAGCCAGCGGGGAACATGCCCGACCTGCCGCAATGGCGATCATCGCCCTGCGCCCGCGGTGCTTCGTCTCTCTTTCTCCAGGCAAGGCCACGCCCGACCACGACACGCTCGAGAACCGGTGGCGGCACGCCGTCCGCAGGCATCGGCCCGGTCATACCGGGCCCTCTTTTTTTCCGTGAATGGTTCCAACGCGCGCGCCTGAATTGGTCCTCCATGCGGGCCATCGCAATGGCTAGGTTAGGCCATGCGAAACGCCAACCACAGACAAGGCGACGATGTCCGGATGTGGCGAGCAACGCAGTCCACGTCGCGGGATGGTGTCGACACGAGGGGATGCCCCTCGACGCGCGGCGCCGGATCACCAGCCTGCTTCGAAGGCGAATGCACCGCCCGCTCCGCAGCACCCGGACGAGAGGACGACATGACCTACCTCCCCCCAGCGACCCTTCTGGAACTGCCGATCCGCCACGTGGCGCTCCATTTCGCCGACCAGCTGGAGCTCGATGCGCGCCGCGGGCACGCGCTGCACGCCATCCACGCCGCCGGCCGCGCATCGCGCCTGCGCCTGCCCGCGGGCTGGCTCGCGGTCTGCGTCCCGCTGGCCGGATGGCTGCAGCTGGAATCCGCCGACGGGGAGTGGACGCTTCCCGCCGGAAGCATGCAGGTCTGGCGCGACGGCGAGCTGCGCATCGACTGCCCCTCGTCCGGCTCGTGGGTCGGCCTGGCAGGGCCGCTGCACGCCTGGCAACGCCACTCCCGGTCCGCGCCGGGACATGCCCCGGCGCCCTGCCTGTTCCCGCGCCAGGCCGAATGCCCGCGCCCGCTGCAGCGGCTGCTGGTCCGCCTCGTGCGCGCCAGTCGGGGCAGCGCCGCGGTCGCGTGCGAACCGGCGATGCTGGTCGATGCGCTCTGCGTCGCCCTGCTCGAACAGCAAGGCGACCTGCGCGAATGCCTGCAGCGCTGCAGCGGCCGGACCCTGCAGCGGCGACAGCAGACCCTGCTGCGCCTGCTGCGGGTGCGCCACCTGATCGAAGTGCACGGCGACGGCCGCCCCGACCTCGCCTCGCTCGCGCGCAGCGCCAACTACTCGCCCTGGCACCTGATCCGGATGCATCGCGACGTGTTCGGCGAGACGCCCAGCGAGTACGCCACGCGGCTGCGGCTGCAGCGCGCCTGGGCGCTGGTGCGCGAGACCAGGCTGCCGATCTGCGAGATCACCGAGGCGCTCGGCTTCGAGAGCCAGAGCAGCTTCTGCCGCGCGTTCAAGAACGCCTACGGCGCGACCACCGGCGAGGTGCGGCAGGCCTGCGACGCGGTGTCGCGCGGGGACGACCGCGCCGCAACGGCGGCGTGCGCCGCATGAGGCGCGTCGCGCGCCTCAGTGCGCGCCGCCCTCCAGCGCCTTGAGCTCGCCGACCAGGGCGTTGGCCATCTCGGCGCCGTCGCCGTAGAGCATGCGGGTGTTGTCGGCGTAGAACAGCGCGTTCTCGATCCCGGCGAAGCCGGTGCCCTTGCCGCGCTTGATCACCACCACGTTCCTCGACGACACCACGTCGAGGATCGGCATGCCGTAGATGGGCGAGGCCGGGTCGGTCTTCGCCACCGGGTTGACCACGTCGTTGGCGCCGATCACCAGCGACACGTCGGTATTGGCGAACTCCGGGTTGATGTCGTCCATGTCCGTGATCAGGTCGTAGGGCACGCCGGCCTCGGCGAGCAGCACGTTCATGTGCCCGGGCATGCGCCCGGCGACCGGGTGGATGGCGAACTTCACCTTCACCCCGCGGTCGATCAGCTTCTTCGCCAGCTCCCAGATCTTGTGCTGCGCCTGCGCCACCGCCAGGCCGTAGCCGGGGACGATCACCACGCGCTCCGCGAAGGCCATCATCGCGGCGACGTCGCCTGCCTCGATGGGCTTCTGCGAGCCGGCGATCTCCTGCGCCTGCCCGCCGCCGCCGAAGTTGGAGAACAGCACGCTCTTGATCGAGCGGTTCATCGCCTTGGCCATCAGCCGCGTCAGCAGCATGCCGGCCGCACCGACCATCATGCCGGCGATGATCAGCGCCTCGTTGCCCAGCACGTAGCCCTCGAACGCCACCGCCAGGCCGGTCAACGCGTTGTAGAGCGAGATCACCACCGGCATGTCCGCGCCGCCGATCGGCAGCGTCATCAGCACGCCCAGCGCGAGCGCGGCGACGAAGAACGCGATGATCGTCGGCACGCCGAGCGAGTGGACGACGATGCCGCCGAGGACGACGGCCGCGAGCGCCACCGCCGCATTGAACGGCTGCTGGCCCGGGAACGTGTAGCGCTTGTCCATGCGCCCGTCCAGCTTGGCCCAGGCGATGACCGACCCCGACAGCGACACCGAGCCGATCAGCGCGCCGACGACGCCGAGCGCCAGCGTCGTCATCGACGGCGCCGCGCCTTCGGCGGAAAACCGCAGCAGCTCGACCGCGCCGATCGCGGCGGCCGAGCCGCCGCCCATGCCGTTGAACAGCGCCACCATCTGCGGCATGTCGGTGATCGCCACCTTCTTGCCCCAGAACCAGGTCAGTGCGATGCCGACGGCGGTCGCGGCCACGATCAGGCCGAGGTTGTGCAGCCCGGGCAGGAACAGCGTCGCCACGGTCGCGATCACCATGCCCAGGCCCGCCCAGCGGATGCCGCTGCGCGCGGTCAGCGGCGATGCCATCCGCTGCAGGCCGAGCAGGAACAGGGTGGCGGCCACCAGGTAGCTGGCCTTGACCACGGTCGGGAGCAGCTCGGCGACGGTCATCGCGCATCCTCCAGGCCACGGCCCCGGCCGGCGCCGTCCGCGACCCGCACGACCGCCCTCACGCCTTGCCCTCCGGCTTCCTGGACGACTTGAACATGTCCAGCATCCGCTCGGTCACCACGTAGCCGCCGGCGGCATTGCCCGCGCCGAGCAGCACGGCGGCGAAGCCGATCGCCTTCTCCAGCGGGGTGTCGGCGTGGCCGAGCACAACCATCGCGCCGATCAGCACGATGCCGTGGATGAAGTTGCTGCCCGACATCAGCGGCGTGTGCAGGATCACCGGCACCCGCGAGATGATCACGTTGCCGGCGATGGCCGCCAGCATGAAGATGTACAGCGCCACGAACCCGTCGCCCATCGCCGCTCTCCCGTCCGGTTGCCCCGCATCATAACCGGCAGCCAACCGGCGGCGGCCAGGCCGCGGCCCTGTCAACCAGGCCGGCGGGGAAACGTTCTCCGTCCCGCCCGCCACGGCGCCACGCCGGATGACATGCCGCAGCCCCTGCCCTCGCCAATGCCGCGCTGCCCCACGCGCCATCGCGCCGCCGTCGCCGCGCGCGCCGCTGGGACAGGCGCGGTTGCCGGCGCGGCCGGTAAGCTCGGCCGCGTGAGTACCGGAACCGACGCCATCGCCCGCCCCGTCGCCGCGGACCAGGCGCGGGAAGCGAGCCTGGACCGCTTCCTCGCCGAGGTCGGCGCGCGCGCGTTCCGCTTCGCCGAGGCCGGCCTGCGCCACCGCGAGGACGCCCTCGACGCGGTGCAGGAGGCGATGATGAAGATGCTCGCCTACCGCGAGCGCCCGGCGGAGGAATGGACGCCGCTGTTCTGGAGCATCCTGCGCAGCCGCATCATCGACCAGCAGCGGCGCCGTACCTTCCGGCTGGGCTGGCTGGGCGGCGGCGGCAGCGAGGGCGCGGGCATCGAATGGGCCGACGACGGCCCGGACCCGTCGCGCGCGCACGACGGCCGCGAGGCCTACGCCCGCCTGGTCGAGGCGCTGCGCGCGCGGCCGCGGCGGCAGCCCGAGGCGGTCACGCAGCGGGGGCGGGGGGAATTCGACGTCGCCGACACGGCGCGGATCATGGGCTGCAGCGAAGGCTCGGTGAAGACCCACCTGTCGCGCGCGCGCACGGCCCTGCAGGAACAGCTGGAGGATTTCGCATGAACATCCAAGACGACGACCGCGACGCGCGCTTCGATGCCGCGATGCGGCAGTTGCACGGGACCGCCGTCCGGCGCGTGCCCGGACGCACGCTGCTGCAGCTGCAGCAGCGTCCCGCGGGGGGGGGGCGGGCCCCCCAA
>JAYRKR010000106.1:0-10351 GCA_041905645.1 Luteimonas sp. | reverse complement strand
TGGGAGATGAACACCCGGCCGCGCAAGACCCTGGGATGGCGTTCCCCTGCCGAAGTGTTCTTCGAGCACTACATCAAGGCACGTGACGGACTCGCGCCGGCTGATGCACTTGGGACTTGAATCCGCCGTTCGTTTCTTTTGGGCCAGCAAAAGAAATGAACTCGGCCGCGTAGCGGACGAAACGCTCTTGATCGTTGCCTTTGTCGGCTCTGTTTGCCCAAGAGCAACAAGTGCCAACATCAAAGGCTTCCGCCTTCGGCGGGTTCATTTCTTTTGATAAGCGTCAAAAGAAACGAACCAAAGAAAAACGCTTTCCCGACAAACCTCCCGTCGTCCTCGGAGGACGCAGGGATTTTTCTACGGGACATCCATGTCCCGTAGAAAAACGCCGCACGTCCTGTGCGGCGCCCTCCGGGTCTGCGGAACAACTCCGGGGGTTCACTGACAGGAACGGCCAAAGCCAAAGCCGAAGCGAAGGCCAAAGCCAGAGCCGGAGCCGGAGCCGGAGCCGGAGCAGAAATGCGGGCGGGCTGCCGCGCGGCCCCTGGCCCGAGCAGGACAGGGCGCCAGGGCTACCCCGGCGCATCGCGCCCCGAGCGCCACCGCCGGAAGCCTTTGCTTCACGGCTCCCGATTCCGGATCATCGAGTCCGCCAAACCCCACCGGATCCCCATGAGCAACCCCGACATCGCCCTCGCCCTCATCGGCGGCACCGGCCTGTACCGCTTCGAAGGCCTGCAGGACGTCGAGGCCCACCAGCCCGTCACCCGCTACGGCGCGCTGTCCGGGCCGGTGCGGATCGGCACGCTGGGCGGACGGCGGGTCGCGTTCCTCGCGCGCCACGGCGAAGGCCATTCGGTGCCGCCGCACAAGGTGAACTACCGCGCCAACCTCGCCGCCCTGCAGGCGCTCGGCGCGAGGCGGGTGCTCGCGCTCAACACCGTCGGCGGCATCACCGAGCGCTTCGGCCCGCGCGTGCTCGCCTGCCCCGACCAGCTGATCGACTACACCTGGGGCCGCGTTTCCACGCTGTGCGAGGAAGAGGGCACCGAAGTGCTCCACGTCGACTTCGGCGACCCGTACACGCCCTCGCTGCGACAGGCCGTGCTGGCCGCGGCGCGCGCGGGCGGCGTCGCGCTGGTCGACGGCGGCTGCTACGGCGCCACCCAGGGCCCGCGCCTGGAAACCCGGGCCGAGATCGCGCGCATGCGCCGCGACGGCTGCGACCTGGTCGGCATGACCGGGATGCCGGAAGCCGGCCTGGCGCGCGAGCTGGGGCTGGAGTACGCCTGCCTGGCGATCGTCGCCAACTGGGCGGCCGGCGCCGGCCCGGTGGCCGACGAGCAGATCACCCTCGAGGAGGTGCTCGCCAACGTCGCCGCGGCCTCGGCGGGCCTGCCGGCGCTGGTCGAGCGCCTGCTGGCGGGGTGATTGCAAGCCGGGCGGTTTGCTTTGCATACTCGCGCCCGTGCGTCAGGGGGACCGGAAGGGGACGCACGCACACCGCATCCAGACGAGGTAGGGAGAGTCATGCAATACGGCACTGTGAAGTGGTTCAACGACGCCAAGGGCTTCGGTTTCATCGCACCCGAGGACGGCAGCGCGGATGTCTTCGTGCACTTCTCGGCGATCGAGGCCAAGGGCTTCCGCAGCCTGCAGGAAGGCCAGCGCGTCAGCTACGAGGTGACCCAGGGCCCGAAGGGCGCCCAGGCCGCGGGCGTGCAGGCCGTCGCCTGATCCCGCGATACCGCGATGCTTCGAGCCCCGCCCAGGCGGGGCTTTTTTCTGCATGGAGCCGGCACGGATGAAGCCGCTGCACGCCGCCATCGTGGGCTACGGCACCGCCGGCCAGGCGGCGGCGGTGCTGCTCGCGCGCGACGGGCACCGGGTGGAGGTGTTCGAGCAGGCGGCGCAGCCCGGCCCGGTCGGCGCCGGCTTCCTGCTCCAGCCCAGCGGGCTGCAGGTGCTGTGGCGGATGGGGCTGCTGGAGGCCGCGCTGGCCCACGGCGCGCCGGTGCGCCGGCTGTACGGCGAAACGCCGGCCGCGCGCGCGGTGATGGACATGCGCTACGCCGGGCTCGATGCGCGGCTGTTCGGGCTGGGCATGCAGCGCGGCGCGCTGTTCGAGCTGCTGGCGCGGGCATGGCCGGGGTTCGGGGCGATGCGTTCCGACTGTCGCATCGACGCGGTCGACGATGATGGGCGCAGCGTCCGCGACGCACGCGGCCGCCGGCATGGCCCGTTCGACCTCGTCGTCGCCGCCGACGGTGCCGCCTCGCGGCTGCGCGGCGGCGTCGCCGGGCGCGGGCTCGACCGCCCCTATCCCTGGGGGGCGCTGTGGTGCCTGCTGCCGCGCGGGCGATGGCCGTGGCCGGACGAGCTCCGGCAGCGCTATGTCGCTGCGCGCAGGATGATCGGCCTGCTGCCGGTCGGCACCCGGCCGGGCGACGACGCGCCGCGGCTGAGCTTCTTCTGGAGCCTGCCGACGGCCGATTTCGATCGCTGGCGGGCGCGGGGACTCGCCGCATGGCGCGACGAGGTCCGCGCGATCTGGCCCGAGGCCGAAGCCTGCCTCGACGGCGTCCGCGAACCCGCGCAGCTCGCCCGCGCCAGCTATCGCGACGCGGTGCCCGAGCGCTGGCACCACGGCCGCACGGTGCTGCTGGGCGACGCCGCGCACGCGATGAGCCCGCAGCTTGGGCAGGGCGTCAACATGGCGCTGCTGGACGCGCTGTCGCTGCGCGATGCGCTGCGCACGGGCGACGACGTCGCCGGCGCGCTCGCCCGCCACGAGCGCGAACGCCGCCGCCACGTGCGCGTCTACCAGTTCTGGAGCCGCTGGCTGACGCCGCTGTTCCAGTCCGAGCGCGATGTCGCGGCGAGGCTGCGCGACCTCGCCCTGCTGCCGCTGGGTCGGCTGCCGGGCGGGCGCGGGCACATGCTGCGCGTGCTCAGCGGGACGCAGCAGGGGATCTTCGGGAAGCTCGGGCTCGCGCCCGCGTTCGTCGATGCGCTCGACCGGCATCACGTACGCGGCGGCGCCGGTTGCGCGAGAATCGACCCGATGCCGCCCGGATCGACGCCATGAACCGCTTCCAGACGCACGCCGTCGACAACCAGCCGCCGGAATTCGCGCCGCGCGACCTGTGGGCCGACGACGTCGCGCTGCGCGAGGCGCTGGCGCGCGAAGGCGCCGCGGCGTTCGCGCCGCGCATCGCCGCCTACGGCGCGCTGGCCGGGAGCGAGCTGTACGCGCTCTCCTTCGACGCCCACCGCGACCGTCCGCGCCTGCGCACGCACGATCGCTTCGGCCATCGCATCGATCTCGTGGAGTTCCATCCCAACTACCACCGCATCATGGACGCGGCGATCGGGCACGGCGTTGCCGGCCTGTCGTGGGCGGAGCCCGTGGCCGGCGCGCACGTCGCGCGCGCGGCGCTGTGCTACCTGCACGGCCAGGCCGAGCCCGGCACCAGCTGCCCGCTGACGATGACCCACGCCGCCGTGCCGGTGCTGCGCCACGCGCCGGCGCTGCGGGAGTGGATGGACAAGGTCGCGGCCTGCCGCTACGAGCCGGGCGAGGCGGCCATCGCCGCCAAGCCGGGCGTGACGCTGGGCATGGGCATGACCGAGAAGCAGGGCGGCAGCGACGTGCGTGCCAACGCCACGACCGCGGCGCCGCTGGGTGGCGACGAGTACGCGCTGGCCGGGCACAAGTGGTTCCTCTCGGCGCCGATGTCGGACGGCTTCCTGGTGCTGGCGCAGGCGCCCGGCGGGCTGACCTGCTTCCTGCTGCCGCGGCGGCTGCCGGACGGATCGAAGAACGCCTTCGCGCTGATGCGGCTCAAGGACAAGCTCGGCGACTGGAGCAACGCCTCGGGCGAGATCGAGTTCATGGACGCGCGCGCCCGGCGCGTGGGCGACGAGGGCCGCGGCATCGCCACCATCCTCGAGATGGTGATGCTCACGCGGCTGGACTGCATGCTCGGCTCGGCCGCGCAGATGCGCATGGCGCTGGCGCAGGCGTTGCACCACGCCTCCCATCGCAGCGCCTTCGGCAAGCGCCTGGTCGAGCAGCCGCTGATGCGCAACGTGCTGGCCGACCTCGCGATCGAGGCCGAGGCCGCGCTGGCGCTGTCGATGCGGGTGGCGCGCGCGGTCGACGCTGCGCCGCGCGATATGGCCGAGGCGGCGCTCGCGCGCGTCGCCACCGCCATCGGCAAGTACTGGATCTGCAAGCGCGCCCCGGCCTTCGTCAACGAGGCCCAGGAATGCCTGGGCGGCGCCGGCTACATCGAGGAGTCGATCCTGCCGCGGCTGTACCGCCAGGCGCCGCTCAACTCGATCTGGGAGGGCAGCGGCAACATCCAGTGCCTGGACCTGCTGCGCGCGCTGGCGCGGGAGCCGGCCGCGGGCGACGCGCTGCTGGCGGAGCTGGAGGCCGCGTCCGGCGCGGACGCGGACTACGACGCGCTGCTCGCCGTCCTGCGCGGATCGCTGCGGGACGCCGACGAAGCGGGCGCGCGACTGCTGGTCGAACGCCTCGCGCTCGCGCTGCAGGCGAGCGTGCTGCTGCGCGCCGGCAGCCCGGCGGCCGGCGCGTTCTGCCGCAGCCGCCTCGGCGGCGCGCGCGGCCTGGCGTTCGGCACGCTGCCGGCGGGGGGCGATTTCGCCAGCGTCCTCCGGCGCGCCTGGCCGTAGGCCGGGATTCCGCTCCGCGGGAGCGACGGAAGTCGCGACGGGTTTCCGGGGACGGCAGGGTCGCGACTCCCGTCGCTCCCGCACTCCCGAGGGCGAGCGCCGCCCTTCAGTGCCGCTTGAAGTACTGCACCTCGCGCTCGTGCTTCTCCGCGGCGGCACGCGTGGCGAAGGTGCCGAGGTTGCGGCGCTTGCCCGTGCGCGGATCCTGCTTGCGCGAGTACAGGCGGTATTCGCCCGACTTGAGTTTCCTGATCATGCCTGGCTCCCTTGGATTTGGACCGCGCGGGGCGCGGCGGGTCGCCGGCGGGCGGGCATGTCCGCGCGGATGCGCCGTCAGCGACCCGGCAGGGCGCGGTGCCGCGCCAGGCTCGCTTCCGGCCACTGTCGCCTGCGGTCGTAGTACTCCGCCATCGCCGGCACGCCCTCGGGCAATACCACCCAGGGCTGCTTCGATGCGGTGAAGATGTGGATGTCGGGCGGGAAGGCATCGGGATCGTCGAGCGTGCCGACGCGCACGAACGCGATCGCCGCGCCTGCGCCCGCGTAGTGGCTCCACAGCGCGATGCGGCAGCGCGGGCAGCGCACGATCGTCTGGCCCTTGCCGCTGCTGGAGGGCGTGCCGACGGCCTCCGGTCCGCCGCACAGCAGCTCGACGCGATCGGTCTCGATCATGGCGTTGAGCGCGAACGCGCTGCCGGTCTCGCGCTGGCACCAGCGGCAGTGGCAGCAGTGCACGAACAGGGGCGCGGCCGTGAGCCGGTAGCGCACGGCGCGGCATGTGCAGCCGCCTTCGTGCGCGCTTGCGCGGTCCGTCATCGGCAATCCTCCGGGCGGTGCTGGCCTGCCGGCTATGCTAGCGCGATGGCGAGGGGCGAACGGGCGGGAATCGGTGGGCGCGGGTGGCGCGCAGTGCGCGGGCCGGTCGCGATCGGGCTGGCCGCGCTGGCGTTCGCGTCGGCGTCGGCCCCGGCGCCTCCGCCGATGGCGCCGGAAGGCGAGCGCGCGGACCGCATCCACGTGGACAAGTCGGCGCGGACGATGGAATTGCTGCGCAACGGCCGCGTCATACGCCGCTACCACGTCCGTCTCGGCGACGCGCCGGTCGGCCACAAGCGGCAGCAGGGGGACGAGCGGACGCCGGAGGGCGCGTACCGGATCAGCGGCCGCAATCCCAACAGCCGCTTCCACCTGTCGCTGCGCGTGTCCTATCCCGACCGTGCCGACCGCGAGCGAGCGCGCCGCCGCGGCGTCGATCCCGGCGGCGACATCATGATCCACGGCGGAAGCAGCGCGCTGTACCCGTTCGACTGGACCGACGGCTGCATCGCGGTGACCGACCGCGAGATCGAGGAGGTGTGGCGGCTGGTCCCGACCGGGACGCCGATCCGGATCGACCCCTAGCCGGCCAGCCAGCCCGCGAACGCCTGCCACTGCGCGGTCTGCGACAGCGCCAGCCGCAGCGGCCACGAGACCACGACCAGCGCCGCGCCCCAGCCGAAGGCCGGATGCAGGCGGCGGTGCGCGACCGCGTCCCAGGCCACGCACGCGAGCACCAGCGCCAGCGTCGTCGAGAACGCGGCGACGATGCCGCCTTCCCGCAGCGCCGGCAGCGGGATCCGCGCGATCGCCGCGGTCAGCAGGCCGACGCAAGCCAGCAGCATCAGCCGCTTGTGGACATCGCTGCGGCGACGGAACCAGAGGGCGGCGCCGACCAGCAGCGCGAACACCAGCATGTCGCCGAGCGGCACGGCCAGGAACACCAGCGGCGGCGGCGCACCGGGCGGCGAATGCCCGAGCCGGGCACCGGTGACCGCGACCGTCGTTCCCAGCACCAGCACCGCCAGCGCCAGCACCGCGCCGAACACGCCCAGCCGGCGGTGGATGTCGGCGCGCCCGCCCGCGACCAGGCGTGCCTGCACGGCGAAGAGCACGAACCACGCGGTCATCACCGCGCCGTGCGCATACAGCAGCAGGGTCAGGGGCGGGCCGTCGAAGGCGGCCCTGAGGTAGTAGCTGCGCGCGAAGCCCGCGAACACGAGCGCCAGCGCCACCGCCGCGGCGGCCGCGTACAGGCGGCGCTCGCGGGCGCGGGAAGGACGGGGCAGGGTGGCCATGCGGGTCGCAACCGGGGTGACTGACCGGCCCAACGGCCCCGCAGGCCCGGGCCGGCCACCGCCGCCGCGGGCCTCCGCCGTCGGCGGCGGAACTCAGTCGAGGAACTGCAGCCGCGCCAGCTCCGCGTACAGCCCGCCCTGCGCGATCAGCTCGGCGTGGGTGCCCTGGGCGACGATGCGGCCGCGGTCCATCACCACGATCCGGTCGGCCTTGAGCACGGTGGCCAGGCGGTGCGCGATCACCAGCGTGGTGCGGCCCTCCATCAGCCGTTCCAGCGCCTGCTGCACCGCGCGCTCGCTCTGCGCGTCGAGCGCCGAGGTCGCCTCGTCGAGCAGCAGCACCGGCGCGTCCTTGAGCAGCGCGCGGGCGATCGCGATGCGCTGCTGCTGGCCGCCGGACAGGCGCGCGCCGCGCTCGCCGAGCTGCTCGTCGTAGCCCTGCGGCAGCTGCGAGAGGAAGTCGTGCGCCTCGGCCGAGCGCGCCGCGGCCTCGAGCCCGGCGTCGTCGGCCTCCAGCCGTCCGTAGCGGATGTTCTCGCGCGCGCTGGCGGCGAAGATCGTCGGCTGCTGCGGCACCAGCGCGATCGTGCCGCGCAGCGCCGCCGGATCGAGCTCGCGCACGTCGATGCCGTCGAGGCGGATGGTGCCCGACTGCGGGTCGTGGAAGCGCAGCAGCATCGCGAACACCGTGCTCTTGCCGGCGCCGGACGGCCCCACCAGCGCCACGGTCTCGCCCGGCGCCACGTGCAGGCTGAAGTCCTCGAGCGCGCGGACGTCGGGGCGCGAGGGGTAATGGAACGAGACGCGGTCGAACGCCAGCTCGCCGCGCACCGGCCGCGGCAGCGGCCGCGGCCGCGCCGGCGCGACGATGTGCGGTTGCTCGTCCAGCAGCTCGGCGATGCGGCCCATGCCGCCGGCGGCCTTCTGCAGCTCGTTCCAGGTCTCGGCCAGCGCGCCGACGGAGCCGCCGCCGAAGATCGCGTACAGGACGAACTGGCCCAGCGTGCCCTTGCTCATGGTGCCGTCGATCACGTCGTGCGCCCCCGACCACAGCACCAGGATGACCGCGCCGAACATGAGCGAGATCGCCACCGCGGTGATGATCGACTGGGTGCCGATGCGGCGGCGTGCGGTGGCCACCGACACCGCGACGGCGTCGTCGAACCGCCCCCGCTCGTAGGGTTCCCGGGCGTGCGACTGCACCGTGTGGATCGCGCCGAGGGTCTCGCTGGCGAGCGCATTGGCGTCCGCGACCCGGTCCTGGCTCTGGCGCGAGATGCGGCCGAGGCGGCGCCCGCTGAGCACCAGCGGGAGCACGAACAGCGGGATCCCGACCAGGGTGTAGGCCGCCAGCCGTGGGCTGGTGACCACCAGCATCGCGACGCTGCCGAGCACCATGACGCCGCTGCGCAGCGCGACCGAGATCGTGGAGCCGACGACGCTGCGCAGCAGCTCGGTGTCCGCGGACAGGCGCGAGACCAGTTCGCCGCTGCGGGTGCGCTCGAAGAATCCCTGGTCGAGCCCGACCAGGTGCGCGTACAGCCGCGTGCGCAGGTCGGCGACCACGCGCTCGCCCAGCAGCGAGACGAAGAAGAAGCGCGCGGCGGTCGCGAACGCCAGCGCCAGCACCACCGCGAACAGGCCCAGGAAGGCCGCGTCGATGTTCTCGCCGCTGGTGAAGCCGTGGTCGATCATGCCGCGCACGGCGACCGGCAGGCTGAGCGTGGCCGTGCTCGATGCCGCGAGCGAGACCAGCCAGGCCAGGAACAGCCCCTTGTGGCGCATCACGAACGGCCACAGCGAGCGCAGGCTGCCGATGCGTCCCTTGCCCGCCCCGGCGTCGTCCTGCGTTCGTCCGGGATCCTGCTCTGTCTGGTCGGCCATCAGCCTGCGTCTTCGATGCGGACGCGGTTACGGGTGGCGTCGCGCAGGCGGAGTTTCAAGGTGTCGACGGCATCCTGCGGCAGGCGCAGGCGGATCCGGGCGCCGCTGGCCTCGAAGGATTCGCCGAGTTTCTCCGCGCCGGCGGCGGCCAGCGCGGCATGGACGGTGCCCAGGTCGTCGAACGGTGCGTGCAGGGCGACGTCCACGGTCGCCACCAGCGGCACCCGCGCTGCGCGGCGCAGGCATTCGGCCGCGCAGCCGCCGTAGGCGCGCACCAGTCCGCCGGCGCCGAGCTTGGTGCCGCCGAACCAGCGCGTCACCACCACGACGACGCGGTCGATGCCCTGGCCGTCGATCGCGGCCAGGATCGGGCGGCCGGCGGTGCCGGCGGGCTCGCCGTCGTCGTTGGAGCGGTAGTCGCCGCCGATCCGCCAGGCCCAGCAGTTGTGGGTGGCGTCGGCGACCGATGCCGCGGCCAGCGCCCGCAGCGCGGCCTCGGCCGATTCGACCGGGAAGGCGTTGGCGAGGAAGCGGCTGTGCCTGACCTCGATCGCGTGGGTCGCCGGCGCGGCGAGCGTCTCCAGGCTCATTGCGCCGGCAGCAGCGCGCGCAGGTCGTCGGGCAGGACGGCCTTCGGATAGCGGCGCTGGTACTCGCGCAGGCTGGCGCGCGCGGCATCCAGGCGGCCTTCGGCGACGAGCTGGCGCACCCGGTGCAGCCAGGCCTGCTGCACCTGCGGCGAATCGGCGGAGGCGGGCGGCTGCTCGTCGAGCGGCTGATCGCCGAAGCGGTCGATGCGCGTGCCGGTGACCTGGATCCGGTCGAGGGTGCCCGCGTCGCCGCCGGCTGCTTCGGCTTCGCCGGCGGTCCTGGCGCGTTCGCCGCCGGCATCGGATGCGCGCTGCTTCGCCGCGTCGGCCGCGGGCAGGAGCAGGCGCTGTCGGCGTGCGCCGGCGTCCTCGGTGGCCGCGGCGGCATCGGCCGCGGCCGCCTCCGTGGCCGCGGACTGCGGGCCGGCCTTGCCGGCCGCTTCCGGCGCGGGCGCGGGCGGGGCAGGCGGGGGCGGCGAAGCCGGCACCTGTGCCGATGCGGGCGCCGGCATGTCCATCGGCGACGGCTCGTCGAACACCACCGGCGGCTCCTCGGGGGGCGGGGGCGGGGCTTCCTGCCGCTGTGTGAACGCCTGCGGCTTGCGTTGGCCCGCATCCGCGGGGGGCTCGGCAACTGTCGTGGCAGGTGCCTCGGCCCGGCGCACCGGGGCGGGAGCGGGCGAGGGCACGGTGGCGGGCGCCGGCGCGACAGGCGCCGCGGCATCGGCACCGGCGTCGCGAGGCGCGACGGCGGGCGCGGGCGGCGGCGGCGCCGACGCCCCGGGTTCTCCGTTCCCGGCCGCCTCGGTGGACGCCGAGTCCGCGGCCACCGTGGGCGCCACCGCGCGCGGCGCCTCCGAGTAGCGCACCTGCATCTCGTCCACGGGGCGCAGCTGCCAGGCCAGGCCGGCGACGATCACCAGCGTCGCCGCCGCGCCGACGGCCACCGGCCAGCGCCTGCGCGCGCGCCTGCGTCCGGCGGCCGGCGCCGCCGTGGCGGGCGCGGACGCCGCCGCGCGCGCGGCGGCGAGGATGCGCGCGTCCAGCGCCGGCGACGGTTCG
>JAYRKR010000105.1:0-10421 GCA_041905645.1 Luteimonas sp. | reverse complement strand
ATGGCCGCGATGCCGTTGCTGCGGGTCATTTTCCGGAATCGCGTTTCCGGCATCGCGGCCATGGGCCGCTCCTACGGGCGCCGGCGCAGCTCGCGCACCAGCAGCGCGATGCCGACGATGCCGGTCGCCGTCGAGCCGGCGAGCCACAGCCACGCCACCGTCGTCATCGCCGGCGCATCGCCCGCCAGCGCCGCGCGGCGGAATTCGACCACGCCCATCAGCGCGATCCCGCACAGCCAGATCCCGAGCGCGCACCTGCGCAGCAGCGACGGCCGCCGGGCCGGCGGCGCCTCGTCGCGTCGCCCTCGCGGTCCGCCCGTCACAGCGCGCGGTACATCACGTAGCCGTCGACCGGCCCCAGCGTCGGGTGCCGGAAGGCCTTCGGCAGGGTGCCGACGATCCCGAAGCCCTGCCGCTGCCACAGCCGCACCGCCGCGGTATTGGTGCTGACCACGAAGTTGAACTGCATCGCCGCGAAGCCGCTGCGCCGGGCCTCCTCCAGCGAATGCGCGCACAGCGCCGCGCCGACGCCGTGGCCGCGCGCGGCCTCGGCGACCATGTAGCTGCCGTTGGCGACGTGGTCGCCAGGGCCCATGTGGTTCGGCGCCAGCCGGTAGCAGCCGACCACGCGGCCGTCGAGCTCGGCCACGAAGCAGCGCGCCGGGGCGTCCGTCCACATCGCGCGCGCCTGCTCCAGCGACAGGTCGGCGGGGTAGGTGTAGGTGTCGCCGCGGGCGAGGACCTCGCCGAAGATCGGCCAGGCGCGCTCGAATTCGCCGGCGCCGATCTCGCGGATGGCGGCCTCCGTCACCGGGCCTCCGCGGCGGGTGGCGCGTCGACGGTCGCGACCCGCCCGCGCAGCGAGTTGGTGAGCGCCTCGGTGACGACGACGTCGACGAATCGCCCGACCAGGCGCGGATGCCCCGCGAAGTTCACCGAGCGCATGTTCTCGGTCTTCCCGGTCAGCTCGTCGGGGTTCTTCCTCGACGGGCCTTCCACCAGCACGCGCTGGACGCTGCCCACCATCGAGCGCGAGATGGCGGCGGCGTGCTCGTTGATGCGCGCCTGCAGGCGCGAGAGCCGTGCGTGCTTCTCCTCGCCGGAGACTTCGTCCTCCAGGTCGGCGGCGGGCGTGCCGGGGCGGCGCGAGTAGATGAAGGAAAAGCTCTGGTCGAAGCCGACGTCCTCGATCAGCTTCATGGTCTTCTCGAAATCGGCCCCGGTCTCGCCGGGGAAACCGACGATGAAGTCCGAAGAGATCGAGATCCCGGGCCGCACCGCGCGGAGCTTGCGGATCTTCTGCTTGAACTCCAGCGCGGTGTAGCCGCGCTTCATCGCCGCCAGGATCCGGTCGCTGCCCGACTGCACCGGCAGGTGCAGGTAGTCGGCCAGCTGCGGCACGTCGCGGTAGGCCTCGACCAGCGAATCGGAGAACTCCAGCGGGTGCGAGGTGGTGAAGCGGATGCGGTCGATGCCGTCGATTTCCGCGACCGCGCGGATCAGCAGGCCCAGGTCGGCGACCTCGCCTTCTCCGTAGGGGCCGCGGTAGGCGTTGACGTTCTGCCCCAGCAGGTTGACCTCGCGCACGCCCTGGGTGGCCAGCTGCGCGACCTCGACCAGCACGTCCTCGAACGGCCGGCTGACCTCCTCGCCGCGGGTATAGGGCACGACGCAGAACGAGCAGTACTTCGAGCAGCCTTCCATGATCGAGACGAAGGCGGTCGGGCCCTCGGCGCGCGGCTCGGGCAGGCGGTCGAACTTCTCGATCTCGGGGAAGCTGATGTCCACCTGCGGCGCCCCCGAGCGCCGGCGGGCGCGGATCAGCTCCGGCAGCCGGTGCAGGGTCTGCGGGCCGAACACCAGGTCCACGTACGGTGCGCGCCGGACGATGGCCTCACCCTCCTGCGAGGCGACGCAGCCGCCGACCCCGATCAGGACCGGCCGGTCGCCCTGCTTGAGGGATTTCCAGCGCCCGAGCTGGCTGAACACCTTTTCCTGCGCCTTCTCGCGGATCGAGCAGGTATTGACGAGGATGACGTCGGCTTCGTCGACGTTCGCCGTCAGTTCGAGGCCGTCGGAGGCTGCCAGCACGTCCGCCATGCGCGCGGAGTCGTACTCGTTCATCTGGCAGCCGTGGGTCTGGATGAACAGCTTGCCGGTGACCCCGGCGGGGAGGGGGTGGCCCGGGGCGGGCGCGGCCGGCGTTTCACCGGTCGGGTGGCGGGTGTCGGTCATGGCGGTTCCGGGTGGGCGGCGGTGATTCCGCGCCGGCTGAGGGGCGCGAGATTAGCAGACGCCTTCGAGGCATCCACCGCGGCCCGGGCGCCCGGCCATGGACGCCCCAGGGCGGCCATCGAGCCATCGGGGCCGCGGCGCTGCGAACAGCGTAAAGCGCAGTCGGTCACGTCCTGCGCCGACGGCTCCGGCGCAGGCCAATCAAGGACTTGGCAAGGGAGGAGGGAAGGGTGACACTCCGCGGCATGAAGGGGGCCAGGGGACTGCTGACGATCGCCTGCCTGCTGCTGGCCGCGCCGGCGGCGGCCGGTTCGCTGTACCGCTGCGACGCGCCCGACGGCAGCCGCAGCTACGTCAGCAAGCGGATCGCCGGTGCGAAGTGCGTGGCGATCGCCACGTCCAGTCCATCGCCCAGGCGGCGCGTCCCGGCCCAGGCCCGGTCGCCCGGATCCGACCCCGTCGACGCCAATCCGCCGGCCACCTTCATGGGCGGCGGCGGGACCGCGGGATCGGATGCCGTCCCCGTCCAGGTCGCGACGACGACCCCGGCACGGCGGCCGACGCGGCTGGTCCAGGGACAGGTCTACTCCTACATCAAGGACGGCGTCCGCCACTACGCCAGCAAGCCGCCCCGGGGCGTGGAGGGCGCGACCGCGCTGCGCACGATCCGCTACAGCTTCCTCGAGACCTGCTTCGCCTGCGCCGCCGACCCCGGCGTGAACTTCCGCACGCTGACGCTCAACACCTCGGCCTATTCCAGCGAGATCCGCCGCGCGGCGCGCCAGTACGGCGTCGAGGAGGCGGTGGTGCGCGCGATCATCCACGCCGAGTCGGCGTTCAATCCCAATGCCCTCTCGCGCGTGGGCGCGCAGGGGCTGATGCAGCTGATGCCGGCCACGGCGCGGCGCTTCGGCGTCGGCAACCCGTTCGACGCCGCGCAGAACATCGAGGGCGGCGTGCAGTACCTGGCCTGGCTGCTCAAGCGCTTCAACGGCGACCTCAGCCTGGCCGCCGCCGGCTACAACGCCGGCGAGGGCGCGGTCGACAAGTACAAGGGCGTGCCGCCCTACAGCGAGACCCAGCGCTACGTGCAGCGCGTGGGGATCCTGGCCGCCCGCTACCGCGGCAGCCTGGCCAGCGCCAAATAGCGCCGGAAAGCGGCCGCGAGGGCCGGCCCGGCGCGGTTTCCGGACGCCGGCCCGGGCCCGCCGGGCGTCCGGAGCATTGTCGGCCGATTCAGCGTTCCGTTACACTTTGTCGTCTTTTGCGGCCGTTCCCGCCGGAACGGTCGTGGCAGCCAATGACTAGCGACCGAAAGATTTGCGGAGTGCCGGATGGCCAATGAACGAGTGCTTGATCCTGTCGAGGGCGGGGGGACGGTCGACCACGGCCGGCGCCGCTTCCTGACCGCCACCACCGCGGTGGTGGGCGCCGTCGGGGCGGGATTCGCCGCGGTGCCCTTCATCAAGTCGTGGAACCCGAGCGCGCGCGCCAAGCTCGCCGGCGCCCCGGTGACCGTCGACATCAGCGCCCTCGCCGAAGGCCAGCGCCTGGTCGACGAGTGGCGCGGCCAGCCGATCTGGATCGTCAAGCGCTCGCCGGCGATCCTCAAGGCGCTGCCGACGCTGGATCCGCGCCTGGCCGACCCGAAGTCGACCACCGACCAGCAGCCCGACTACGCCAAGAACGAGCTGCGCTCGATCAAGCCGGAAATCTCGGTGCTGGTCGGCCTGTGCACCCACCTGGGCTGCTCCCCGGAGATGGTCGCCGAGATCCGGCCCGAGCCGTTCGACCCCGACTGGAAGGGCGGCTACTTCTGCCCCTGCCACAAGTCGCGCTTCGACATGGCCGGCCGCGTGTTCCAGGGCGTCCCGGCGCCGATCAACCTGCTGGTGCCGCCGCACCACTACCAGGACGACAACACGATCGTGATCGGCGTCGATCCCTCGGGCAGCAGCAAGGGAGCCGCATAAGCCATGTCGAACGTGATCTCGCGCACCGCCAACAACGTGTGGGACTGGGTCAACGAGCGCGCGCCCGGCATGATGCCGGTGTACCGCAAGCACATGAGCGAGTACTACGCGCCGAAGAACTTCAACCTCTGGTACTACTTCGGCTCGCTTGCGCTGGTGGTGCTGGTCAACCAGATCCTGACCGGCATCTTCCTGACGATGCACTTCAAGCCGTCGGCGGAGGAAGCGTTCTCGTCGATCGAATACATCATGCGCGACGTCGAGTGGGGCTGGCTGATCCGCTACATGCACAGCACCGGCGCCTCGCTGTTCTTCATCGTCGTCTACCTGCACATGTTCCGCGGGCTGATGTACGGCAGCTACCAGAAGCCGCGCGAGCTGGTGTGGATCCTGGGCATGCTGATCTACCTGGTGCTGATGGCCGAGGCCTTCATGGGCTACGTGCTGCCGTGGGGCCAGATGTCGTTCTGGGGCGCCAAGGTGATCATCTCGCTGTTCGGCGCGATCCCGGTGATCGGCAACGGCCTGACCGAGTGGATCATGGGCGACTACCTGCCCGCCGACGCGACGCTCAACCGCTTCTTCGCGCTGCACGTGATCGCGCTGCCGCTGGTGCTGCTGCTGCTGGTGGTGCTGCACCTGGGCGCGCTGCACGAGGTCGGCTCGAACAACCCGGACGGCGTCGACATCAAGCACGGCCCGAAGGGCAACCGCTGGAGCGACAAGGCGCCGAAGGACGGGATCCCGTTCCACCCGTACTACACGGTCAAGGACCTGTTCGGGGTGGGCTTCTTCCTGATCCTGGCCGCCTTCATCATCTTTTTCGCGCCGACCTTCGGAGGCTGGTTCCTCGAGCACGACAACTTCACCGCGGCCAACCGCCTGGTGACGCCCGAGCACATCAAGCCGGTGTGGTACTTCACCCCCTACTACGCGATGCTGCGCGTGGTGCCGTCGTTCTTCGCGATCAAGCTGTGGGGCGTGCTGGTGATGTTCGCGGCGATCGTGGTGCTGTTCCTGGTGCCGTGGCTCGACCGCAGCCCGGTCAAGTCCTACCGCTACCGCGGCAAGCTGTCGTGGGCGATGCTGCTGATGTTCGCGGTCTGCTTCCTGTGGCTGGGCAAGATCGGCGCCGGGCCGGGCACCGACCCGGTGGAGACGATCATCGGCCGCGTGCTGACCTTCCTCTACTTCGTGTTCTTCATCACGATGCCGCTGTGGACCAGGATCGACAAGACCAAGCCGGTGCCGGAACGGGTGACGATGCATGACTAACAAGCCGGGAATCGGGAATCGGGAATCGGGAATCGTGAAGAGCCGATATCGGGGATTGATCCGCAAGGCGGCGGTGGTGCTGGCGGGCGCGCTGGTCTCGTTCGGCGCGATCGCCGCCGAGGGCGGCGACCTGCGCCACTCCGGCACCGACCTGGGCGACCGCGCCTCGCTGGAGCGCGGCGCCAAGCTGTACATGAACTACTGCTCCGGCTGCCACTCGCTCAAGTACATGCGCTACTCGCGCATGGCCGAGGACCTCGGGCTGAGCGAGCAGGAGGTGATGGACAACCTCAACTTCACCGGCGCCAAGTTCGGCGAGCAGGTGCAGGTGGCGATGACCGAGGACCACGCTAAGCAGTGGTTCGGCAAGATGCCGCCGGACCTGTCGGTGATCGCGCGCGTGCGCGGCAGCGACTGGATCTTCACCTACCTGACGTCGTTCTACCAGGACCCGTCCCGCCCGCTGGGCTGGAACAACAAGCTGTTCGCGAACGCGTCGATGCCCAACCCGCTGTGGGAGATGCAGGGCCTGCAGCGCCCGGTCTACGGCAAGACCGACCCGGCCACCGGCGAGGCGCCGGTCGAGCGGCTGGAGATCGCGCAGCCCGGCACGCAGGACAAGGCGGCGTTCGACCAGACGGCCCGCGACATCACCACTTTCCTGGAGTACGTCGGCGAGCCGGCCGCGCTCAAGCGCCAGAGCATGGGCGTCTGGGTGGTCCTGTTCCTGGCGTTCTTCACGTTCCTCGCCTGGCTGCTGAAGAAGGAGTACTGGCGCGACGTGAAGTAGCGCGGTGCGGGTCCCGCCGCGAAGGGCCGCGCGCGTGCGCGGGCTTTCCGGGGAGCAGCCGCTGGCACGGCGGGTGTTCGCGGGCCCGGCATCCGCGACGGGGAACCGGGCGACCGTCCGCGATCCGCGGGCGGCGCCGACGCGGCCGGCGGATTCCGGTCGTTGGAGAAGCCCACGATGGCTGCGAGTCCGCGTATGCGAAATGCACTGACCCTGTTTTCCTCCGTCGACGACGTGCTCTGCCACCGCGTGCGCCTCGTGCTCGCGGCCAAGGGCGTGACCTACGACCTGGTCCCGGTCGACCCGCAGAACCCGCCCGAGGACCTGATCGACCTCAACCCGTACCACTCGGTGCCGACCCTGGTCGAGCGCGAGCTGGTGCTCTACGCCGCTTCGGTGGTCAGCGAATACCTCGACGAGCGCTACCCGCATCCGCCGCTGATGCCGGTCGATCCGCTCTCGCGCGCCCGCCTGCGCCTGGCGATGCTGCGCATCGAGCACGACTGGGTGCCGCAGGTGCAGGCGATCCAGTTCGGCAACAAGCAGCAGGCCGAGGTCGGCCGCAAGCGGCTCAAGGAGCTGCTCACCGCGTCGGTGCCGTTGTTCAAGGCGAGCAAGTTCTTCCTCAACCCCGAGATGAGCCTGGCCGACTGCGCGATGGCGCCGATCATCTGGCGCCTGCAGGCGCTGGACGTGCCGCTGCCCAAGGACGGCAAGGTGATCGAGGACTACGGCAACCGCATCTTCCGCAACCCGGGCTTCGCGCGCAGCCTGACGACGCAGGAACGCAACCTGCGCGAAATGCCTGCCTGAACCGGCGTCGTCGACGCCGGTGCGGCCCGGTGGGACGCGCCGCATCCGGGGCTGCAGCGTCCGGGACAGTTGCGTAGACTGCGGCCATGAGCGACGCGACCCATGCGATGACCAGCCATCGCCCCTATCTGCTGCGGGCGCTGTACGAGTGGATCGCCGACAACGGCATGACGCCGCACATCCTGGTCGACGCCACCCAGCCGGGCGTGCGCGTGCCTCCGCATGCGATCAAGGACGGCCGGGTCGTGCTCAACATCGCCGATCGCGCGGTGGCCAGGCTGGAGATGGACAACGACGGCGTCAGCTTCACCGCGCGCTTCGGCGGCGTCAGCCACCCGGTGATGGTGCCGATCCCGGCGGTGCTGGCGATCTACGCCCGCGAGACCGGGCAGGGGATGGCGCTGCCTGAGGACATCGCGGGCAGCGGCGACGAGCCGGCCCCCGAGGCGGAGCCCGCGCACGACACCCCCGAGCCCTCCGACGACGATCCCACCCCGCCGCGCCGCGGCGGCCACCTGCGCATCGTCAAGTAGCGACAAGCATGCCGCGTGGCATGGCGGGCATCCTCGTGGGAGCGGCTTCAGCCGCGAGCTTTTCCGGCCACCGGGCAGGATGCGCCGCCCATCGCCATCGAAGAGCTCGCGGCTGAAGCCGCTCCCACCGTTCACCCGCCCTGCGCCGCGCAACCGCTCAGCGCAGCCGCACCACGCTCGCCGCCTGCGCCGGGCCGCTGAAGTAGACCAGTTCGTCGCCGCGCAGCACCAGCCGCCCGACATGGCGATCGTCGCCGCCCTCCGAATACTCGAAGCGGAAGCTGCGCTCGAATCCCAGCCGCCCGTCCTCGCCGCGGTGCAGACGCACGCCGGTGGCGTGCACGGTCTGGTCGAGCAGCTGCACGTTGGCCGCGCGGCAGGCGTTGCGGCCGACGGCCTCGGCGCGCTCGGCGGCGGCGCGCGCGGAGCTCCAGAGCGCCGCGCCGATGGCGCCCGCGATCATCAGGATGAGCAGGGTGGGCATGGCCGCCATGGTGGCGGCCTCGTGTTGCGTTCGCAATCCACCCCAAACAGGTGCCGGCCGGGCAGTCGTGCAAGGGACGCGCGGCCAGTCCCTTCTCCCGCTTGCGGGAGAAGGTGCCGAAGAGCCTGCCCCCGAATGCTTGAGTCGGGGGCGGATGAGGGGCGCGAGCGGAGCAAAGCGTGCCTTTGATCTTGCCTTCCCAGGGGAAAACAAGAGCAGCTCGCTTCGCTCGCGCCCTCATCCGGCGCTGCGCGCCACCTTCTCCCGCAAGCGGGAGAAGGGCTGCTTCTTTGGGGGGCGCGGGATCCGTGGGGCGGAGCGCGCTTCGGCCTGTGATACGCGGCAGTCGCTGGTCGCTGCTGCTGTGGCTACGGTGGCGGCGGCGGCAGTTGCGGCGGCGGCTGCGCCGGTGGCGGCCCGAGCTTCATCGACAGGTCGATCGCGCGCACGTGCTTGGTCAGCGCGCCGATCGAGATGCAGTCCACGCCGTCCTCGGCGATCGCGCGCACGCCCTGCAGGTCGACGCTGCCGGAAACCTCCAGCGGTACGGCGCCGTTGAACGGCTCGCCCGCCGCGATGCGCACCGCTTCGCGCCGCATCTCGGCGTCGAAGTCGTCGACCAGGATGCGCTCGCAGCCCTCGCGCAGCGCTTCCTCCAGCTGCGGCAGGCTTTCGACCTCCACCACCAGCGGCAGCGACGGGTGGCGCTCGCGCGCCGCGCGGATGGCCGCGGCCAGCGAACCGGCCGCGCGCACGTGGTTCTCCTTCAGCATCACCGTGTCGAACAGGCCCATGCGGTGGTTGTCGCCGCCGCCGGCGCGCACGGCGTACTTCTGCGCCGCGCGCAGGCCCGGGATGGTCTTGCGAGTGTCGAGGATGCGCGCGCGGGTGCCGCGCACGGCCTCGACGTAGGCCGCCGTCGTGGTGGCGGTGCCGCTGAGGGTCTGCAGGAAGTTCAGCGCCGTGCGCTCGGCGCTGACCAGGGCGCGCGCGCGGCCGGACAGCGTCGCCAGCACGGTGCCGGCGCGGACGCGCTCGCCCTCGGCGACACGCCAGTCGATCGCGACGCCGGGGTCGAGCGCCCGATGGCAGGCGTCGAACCACGGCCGCCCGCACACCACCGCGTCCTCCTTGCACAGCAGGTAGGCGGTATCGGCGCGATCGGGCAGCAGCATGGCGGTGACGTCGCCGCTGCCGATGTCCTCGGCCAGCGCGCGGGCGACGTCGGCGTCGACCACGGCCTGCGGCGGCGCGGGGACGGCGCTCATGCGCCCGGGAAGCCGGCGACCTGCGCGGTGGCGAGCCCTTCCTCGACCAGCAGCACGGGGATGCCGTCGTCGACGCGGTAGACGATCCGTCGATCGCGCGTGACCAGGGCCTCGCGCAGCGGTTCGGACTGCGGGCCGTCGTCGGCGCGCACGACGCCGCCGGCGTCGATCGCCCGGTTGAGCGCCTCCAGGCCGGCCTTCTCCAGCACGGCGAGCGGCTGGCGGGTGGCGGGGCAAACGAGGATGTCGAGGAGCTTGCGGTCCATGGGCAGGGCAGGTCGGCGGCTTGGGATCGCGGCAAAGCGTAGCACTGGCCCGCGCCCGATCCCGCATGCGCAGCGCTCGCGGCGCGGAGGATGCGCGATCTCCTTCTCGGCCGCGCAGGGCTCCGGGCGATCGCCGTCTCGATCGCAGCACGGAATGCGTCGGCACGGTGCCTCGGGATTCCGCGCCGCGGCCGGAACGACGGGCGGTTCCGCGAGGAATTCCAGCGCCGGCTTCCGGTGCGTCGCTTGTGGACCGGAGGATGCCGGTTCGATGCACCGGGATGGCCGCCGCGTTCCCGCACTCGCCGGATGGCACGCATGGAGGGCGACGCCGACCGGGCTTCCAGGCGCCCGTTTCCCTTGTCCGCCTGCGCTAAAATGCCGCTTTGACGCCGGGAGCCGCCATGCCGACCACGCCCGCCAACCGTCCCGCGCCGCTGGTCGGCATCGTGATGGGCTCGCGCTCCGACTGGGAAACGATGCAGCACGCGGCGACCAAGCTCGAGGCGCTGGGCGTGCCGCACGAAGTCCGCGTGGTCTCCGCGCACCGCACGCCGGACGTGCTGTTCGACTACGCGGCCGGCGCGCAGTCGCGCGGGCTGCGCGCGATCATCGCCGGCGCCGGCGGCGCGGCGCACCTGCCCGGGATGCTCGCAGCCAAGACCGCGGTGCCGGTGCTGGGCGTGCCGGTGCAGAGCAAGGCGCTCAACGGGATGGATTCGCTCCTTTCGATCGTGCAGATGCCGGCCGGCATCCCGGTCGCGACCTTCGCCATCGGCAGCGC
>JAYRKR010000158.1:0-1996 GCA_041905645.1 Luteimonas sp. | reverse complement strand
GCAATGCGCTGGTGCAAGTGCGCCAGCGCCTCGTCGACCTGGTCGACCAGCACCAGGCACAGGTCACCCGGCGCCAGCGCGGCCAGCGCGCGGTCGATGGCGACGAACTCGCCGCGGATCTCCTCCACCTCGCGGGTGCGCGGCGCTCCCTTCAGGCCCTCGCGCAGCAACGCGATGACCTCGCCGTCGGCGCGGCCGCGCTGGGCGGCGTCCTGGTAGAGCAGCACGCTGTCGAAGGCCGCGCCGAGGATCTGCGTCTGCTCGCGGATGTCCTCGTCGCGGCGGTCGCCGGCGGCGCTGATCACCACGCTGCGGCGCTTGGCCGACATGGCCTCGACGGCAGCCACCAGGGCGCGCATCGCGTCCGGGTTGTGGCCGTAGTCGGCGATCACGGTCGCGCCGCGGTAGTCCATCACGTTGAAGCGGCCGGGCGCGTTCTGCGTGTCGTTGACGAAGCTCGCCAGGCCGCTGCGCACCGCATCGAAGTGCAGGCCGCAGCCCCAGGCGGCGGCCACCGCGGCGAGCGTATTCTCGACCTGGAAGGAGATCGCGCCGGCACGCGTCAGCGGCACCTCGCGCAGCGGCAGGCGCGCGCGCGCCGAGCCTTCCACCGCGACGATGTCGCCGCCTTCGACGAACACCGAGCGACCGCCCTGCGCGCGGTGCGCCACCAGCGCGGGCAGGTGGCCGTCGACCGCGAACAGGATCACCCCGCCCGGGCAGGCCGAGGCCATCGCCAGCGTGATCGGGTCGGCCGCGTTGAGCACCGCAAAGCCGGTCGGCGCCACGTTCTGCACGATCACGCGCTTGAGCACCGCGAGATCCTCGACCGTGGTGATGTAGTTGAGGCCGAGGTGGTCGCCGGCGCCGATATTGGTGACCACGCCGACCTGGCAGCGGTCGAAGCCCAGGCCTTCGCGCAGGATGCCTCCGCGCGCCGTCTCGAGCACGGCGGCCTCGGTGTCGGGGTGCGCCAGCACGTTGCGCGCGCTCTTCGGGCCGCTGCAATCGCCGCTGTCGATCTGGTGGCCGTCGACCCACACGCCGTCGGTGTTGGTCATGCCGACCTTCAGCCCGGCGGCGGCGAACAGGTGCGCGATCAGCCGCGTCACCGTGGTCTTGCCGTTGGTGCCGGTGACGGCGACGACCGGGATGCGCCCGTCCTGCCCGGCCGGGTAGAGGCGCTCGATGATGGCCTCGCCCACCGGCCGCGGCTTGCCGAAGCTGGGCGCCAGGTGCATGCGCAGGCCCGGCGCGGCGTTGACCTCGACCACGCCGCCGCGCTGCTGCTCGAGCGGCACGCCGACGCTCTCGCAGACCACGTCGACGCCGCAGATCTCCAGGCCCACCATGCGCGCCGCCGACACCGCGCGCGCCGCCACCTGCGGGTGCACGTCGTCGGTCACGTCGGTGGCGGTGCCGCCGGTGCTGAGGTTGGCGTTGTTGCGCAGCACCACGCGCTGGCCGGTCGGCGGCACCGAGTCGGCCGTCAGTTCCTGCAGCTTGAGGCGCGCCATCGCGATGTCGTCGAGGCGGATGCGCGTCAGCGAGGTGGCATGGCCGTCGCCGCGGCGCGGATCGGCATTGACCTTGTCGACCAGCTCGCGCACCGTGTGCACGCCGTCGCCGACCACGTAGGGCGGATCGCGCCGCGCCGCGGCGACCAGCTTGTCGCCCACCACCAGCAGGCGGAAGTCGTGGCCGGGCAGGAACTGCTCGACCATCACCTCGCCGATCTCGTCGGCGGCGCGGTAGGCGGCGTCGAAATGCTCGCGGTCGACGATGTTGACCGTCACGCCCTTGCCCTGGTTGCCGTCGCGCGGCTTGACCACCACCGGCAGACCGAGCGCCTGCGCGGCGGCCCAGCCGTCTTCCAGGTCCTTCACCGGCCGGCCGCGCGGCACCGGCACGCCGGCGGCGGCGAGCAGGCGCTTGGTGAGGTCCTTGTCCTGCGCGATCGACTCGGCCACCGCACCGGTGGAGTCGACCTCGGCGG
>JAYRKR010000104.1:6304-10854 GCA_041905645.1 Luteimonas sp. | reverse complement strand
GCCGAACCGGCCGCGGCCAACGTCGCTGCGTCGCAGCCGGCGCCCGCCGCGGCCGGCGCGGTCGCCAGCGAGCCGCTGCCGCCCGCCGCCGTCGCCGCGAAGCCGGCGGGCGAAACCGCCGCCAGGCCCGCGACCACGCCCGCCGAAGCGCCGAAGCCGGCCGCCAAGCCGGCCGCGCCGGCCGCCGCCGGCGTCGGCTTCGCGGTGCAGATCGGCGCCTTCGGCAACGCCGCCCAGGCCACCGCCAAGCGCGACCAGCTGCGCGGCGCCGGCTTCAGCGCCTTCACCGAGACCGTCCGCACCGACAAGGGCACGCTGACCCGCGTCCTCGCCGGCCCGGTCGTCAGCCGCGCCGAGGCCGACCAGCTGCGCGCCCGGGTCAAGGCGAAGCTGGGCATCGACGGCATGGTGCGCGCGCATCCCTGACCCCATATCGCTTCCACGGCGGCCGTTTCCGCGGACCGCCGGATCCACACCAGCAGGACACCCCCATGTGCGGCATCGTCGGCATCGTCGGAACCACTGAAGTCGCGGCAGCGCTGTACGACGGCCTGACCGTGCTGCAGCACCGCGGCCAGGACGCGGCCGGCATCGCCACCGCCGACGGCGCGCGGCTGCGCGTGCACAAGGGCAACGGCCTGGTGCGCGACGTGTTCGACGCCCGCGCGATGGCCCTGCTCGAGGGACGCGTGGGCATCGGCCACTGCCGCTATCCCACCGCGGGCAGCGAGGGTTCGGACGAGGCACAGCCGTTCTACGTCAACTCGCCCTACGGCATCGCGCTCGCGCACAACGGCAACCTGGTCAACACCGACGCGCTGCGCCGCGAGGTGTTCGAGGACGACCGCCGCAACGTCAACACCGAGTCGGACTCCGAGGTCCTGCTCAACGTGTTCGCCCACGAGCTGGACACGCAGAAGTCGCTGACGCCCGAGGCCGCCTTCCGCGCCGTCGAGGGCGTCAACCGGCGCGCGAAGGGCGGCTACGCCGTGGTCGCCACCGTGCTCGGCCTGGGCCTGGTCGCGTTCCGCGACCCGCACGGCATCCGGCCGCTGGTGCTGGGCCGCCGCGAGACCGCCGCCGGCATGGAGTACGCGGTGGCGTCGGAGTCGGTGGCGCTGGACATCCTGGGCTTCGAGCGCATGCGCGACGTCGCGCCGGGCGAGGGCGTGGTGGTCACTGCGCGCGGCGAGCTGCACACCCGCCAGTGCGCGCAGCCGCAGCCGCACGCGCCGTGCATCTTCGAGTACGTCTACTTCGCGCGCCCGGACTCGATGATCGAGGAGATCTCGGTGCACAAGGCGCGCATGCGCATGGGCGTGACCTTGGGCGAGAAGATCCTGCGCGAGCGCCCGGGCCACGACATCGACGTGGTGATCCCGATCCCCGACACCTCGCGCGACGCCGCGCTGGAGATCGCCAACGTGCTGGGCGTGAAGTACCGCGAGGGGTTCATCAAGAACCGCTACGTCGGCCGCACCTTCATCATGCCGGGGCAGGGCGAGCGCGCGAAGTCGGTCAAGCGCAAGCTCAACCCGATCCCGCTGGAGTTCCGCAACCGCGTGGTGCTGCTGGTCGACGACTCGATCGTGCGCGGCACCACGTCCCGGCAGATCGTGCAGATGGCGCGCGACGCCGGCGCGCGCAAGGTCTACCTGGCCTCGGCCGCGCCGCCGGTGCGGCACCCGAACATCTACGGCATCGACATGCCCTCGGCCGAGGAGCTGGTCGCGCACGGGCGCAGCGAGCGCGAGATCGAGCAGCTGCTCGGCTGCGACTGGCTGGTCTACCAGGACCTGGCCGACCTCGAGGCCGCGGTCGCCGGGCCGAAGTTCCCGGGCCGCCGCTTCGACAGCTCCTGCTTCAGCGGCGAATACGTCACCGGCATCGAGCCGGGCTACTTCGAGCGCATCCGCCAGCTGCGCTCGGACGAGGCGAAGAAGAAGCGCCGCCTGGCGTCGTGAGCCCGGTGGTGCAGGCGCCGGACGCTGTGCGGATCGCGTTCGCCCTTGCTCTTGTGGGAGCGACGGAAGTCGCGACGCCTTTCCGGCGACCCTGTCGCGACTTCCGTCGCTCCCACAAGAGCTGCTTCCCCGGTACCTGCGAGAACCGGCCGGCATGACGGAGTCGCTGTTCGCGGCCGCCCGCGCCTGCCTGGACGCGGCGTCTCCCGACGACAAGGTCGCAGCGACCTTCGCCGCTGCCGAGGCTTTCGCCCGCGGCGAGCTCGCGGTCGACGACCACGGGGCGCCGCCGCCGGAGCCGATCCGCATGCCCGGCCGCCCGCCGCGCCCGCGCCTGGTGCATCCGCGCGGGCTGCCGCGGCGCGGCTTCGGTTCGCCGGAAGGGCGCGCGGCCTTCATCCACTCGATCGCCCACATCGAGTTCAACGCCATCGACCTGGCGTGGGACGCCGCATACCGCTTCCGGGGGCTGCCGCGGGAGTTCCATGCCGACTGGGTGTCGGTCGCCAGCGACGAGGCGCGCCATTTCACCCTGCTGCGCGCCCGCCTGCGCGAGCTCGGCCACGACTACGGCGACTTCGACGCCCACAACGGCCTGTGGGAGATGGCCGAGAAGACCGCGCACGACGGCCTGGCGCGGATGGCGCTGGTGCCGCGCGTGCTGGAGGCGCGCGGGCTCGACGTCACCCCGGGCATGATCGCGAAGCTGCGCGCGCTGGGCGACGAGGCCACGGCCGGCATCCTCGAGGTGATCCTGCGCGAGGAAGTCGCGCACGTCGCGGCCGGCTCGCGCTGGTTCCGCTGGCACTGCGAGCGCGCCGGCGTCGCGCCGGAGCCGAAGTTCCGCGAGCTGCTGGGCGGATACGCGCGCGCCGCGCTGCACGGGCCGTTCAACCTCGAGGCGCGCGCGGCCGCCGGCTTCGGCGAGGACGAACTGGCCGCCCTGCGGCAGCTGTCCGGCTGAAGCGGCCCGGGCGCGGGCGCCATCACCCGGGCTTGCGGGCCGCCCCGCTAGGGTGCCGCGTCGACCCCGCGAGAAGCCCGCATGCCGAAGCCCGAGCGCCTGACCGTCCTGTTGCTGCCGGCCGTCCTGGCGGCCTGCGCCGCGCCAGATCATGCGCAGTCCCCTGCCGGCGGCGACTCGCCGCCCGCGGCGGCAGCCGGTCCCGCAACGACCGCAGCGGACGATCGCGACGGAAGCGATGCCCTGGCCGCGGCGCACCTGCGCGCACGCGGCAACGAGCCGTTCTGGGCCATCGACATCGAAGGCGACACCCTGCACTACGTGACGCCGGAGATGCCGGACGGCAGGACGCTGGTGGCGCAGCGCATGGCCCACGCCAGGGGCGTAGCCTTCTCGGGCGATGACGACGGCAGGCCGTTCAACCTCGACGTCACCCGCACGGCCTGCACGGATTCGATGTCCGGCGAACGCTTCGAGTTCACCGCGACCTGGGACTACGACGGCCGGCGCATGGAGGGCTGCGCCGATCGGGAGCGGTGATTTGGCTCGTGATTCGTGATTGGTGATTGGTGATTCGTGATTCGTGATTGGTGGGTGGTCGACGATGAGTTGCTCGGTCGTGCTTCGTTGAGAACATGGCGTTGTCGCTCCCGGCTGTCGTGCCGAGCATAGCGAGGGACTCTGTCTGGAGAAGATCTTTCCTACCCGCGATGCCAGGCGAAAACGAATCGTTCCCGCAAATCACCAATCGCGAATCACCAATCACCAATCACGAATCACGAATCACGAATCACAGCCTCGAAAGCTCGAATCCCTCGGGCGTCGCCCGCAGCACCGATCCCTGCTCGTACCAGTCGCCCAGCACGATCCGCCGGCGCGCGCGCCCGTCGACGTCGAGCTGGTGCACCGCGGGCCGGTGGGTGTGGCCATGGATGAGGGTGTCCACGCCGTGGGCGCGGAAAGCCGCGTCGACCGCGGCCGGCGCGACGTCGGTGATCGTTTCCATCGTGCCCGCCTCGCGCAGCTCGCCCTGGCGCGCCTGGCTGGCCGCGCGCGCCTGCCGGGCGAAGGCCAGCCGCGCCTCCAGCGGCTGGGACAGGAACTGCGCCTGCCATGCCGGATCCCGCGTCTGCGCGCGGAACCGCTGGTACGCCACGTCGTCCGTGCACAGCGTGTCGCCGTGCATCAGCAGTACCGGCCTGCCGTACAGGTCGATGCGTGCCGGATCGTCCAGCAGCGCCATCCCGGCGCGGCGTGCATAGCCGGCGCCGACGAGGAAGTCGCGGTTGCCGTGCATGAAGGACACCGGCACGCCGCTGTCGGCCAGCGCCTTGAGCCGCGCGGCGACGAAGGCGCCGGTGTCCGACGGATCGTCGTCGCCCACCCAGGCCTCGAACAGGTCGCCGAGGATGTACAGCGCGTCGGCGCCGCGCGCCTCGCCGTCGACGAAGTCGCCGAACAGGCGGGTGATGTCCGGTCGCGCCGGATCCAGGTGCAGGTCGGAGATGAAGAGCGTGGCCATGCGGCATTGTAGGCGGCGCGCGGCCAGGCCGCGGCGAGCTGTCCGCGGGGCTTGTGGGAGCGGCTTCAGCCGCGAGCTTTGGATCGGCGTTGTAGGAGCG
>JAYRKR010000104.1:0-6294 GCA_041905645.1 Luteimonas sp. | reverse complement strand
GCCGCACCCCCCCCCGGGTTGCGGGGGGGGGGCAGTCGCGACTTCCGTCGCTCCTACAAAAGCTGGGGGTGTGGCTGAAGCCGCTCCCGCGAGGGTACGCAGCCCGGGTTTCCCCGCACCGCCGGACCCGATGCCGGGCCGCGCCCTACGGTAAAATCGCGCGTTTCCGCACCACGACCCGCCCATGACCTGCCGTACCCGCTTCGCCCCCAGTCCCACCGGCTACCTGCACATCGGCGGCGCACGCACCGCGCTGTACTGCTGGCTGGAGGCGCGCCGCCGCGGCGGGCAGTTCATCCTGCGCATCGAGGACACCGACCGCGAGCGCAGCACCCAGGCCGCGATCGACGCCATCCTCGAGGCGATGGACTGGCTGGGGCTGGACTACGACGAAGGCCCGGTCTACCAGACCGCGCGCGTGGAGCGCTACCGCGAGGTCGCCCGGCAGCTGGTCGATGCCGGCCACGCCTACTACGCCTACGAATCGAAGGAAGCACTCGACGCGATGCGCGAGGCCGCCATGGCGAAGGGCGACAAGCCCCGCTACAACGGCGCCTACCGCGACCAGGGCGCGCCGTACCGCGACGACCCCAACCGCGTGATCCGCCTGAAGAACCCGCTCGACGGCGTCGTGGCCTGGGACGACAAGGTCAAGGGCCGCATCGAGATCGCCAACGCCGAGCTCGACGACCTGGTGATCTTCCGCCCGGACGGCTACCCGACTTACAACTTCGCGGTCGTGGTCGACGACATCGACATGCGCATCAGCGACGTCGTGCGCGGCGACGACCACGTCAACAACACCCCGCGCCAGATCAACATCTACAAGGCGCTCGGCGCCGACGTGCCCGCGTTCGCGCACCTGCCGATGATCCTCGACGAGCACGGCGCCAAGCTGTCCAAGCGCACCGGCGCGGCCGACGTGATGCAGTACCGCGACGCCGGCTACCTGCCGCACGCGCTGCTCAACTACCTGGCGCGGCTGGGCTGGTCGCACGGCGACCAGGAGATCTTCTCGATCGCGCAGCTGCAGTCGCTGTTCGACCTCAAGGACGTCAACGCCAAGGCCTCGCGGCTCGATCCGGCCAAGCTCGGCTGGCTCAACCAGCAGTACCTGAAGAGCGACGATCCGGCCGACGTGGCGCAGCACCTGGCGTGGCACCTGCGCCAGGCCGGCTGCGACCTCGCCGCCGGCCCCGCGCCGGCCGACGTCGTGGTCGCGCTGCGCGACCGCGTGCAGACGCTCAGGGACATGGCCGAGCGCGCGCTCGTCTGGTACCGGCCGCTCACGCAGTACGACGATGCGGCGGTGGCCAAGCACCTCAAGCCCGAGGCCGGGATGCCGCTGGCCGACGCGCGCGAGCGGCTGTCGAAGCTGCCGGCGTGGAACGCCGAGGCGATCGGCGAGGCGCTGCACGCCACCGCCGAGGCGCTGGGCCTGGGCATGGGCAAGGTCGCGCAGCCGCTGCGGGTGGCGATCACCGGCACCCAGGTGAGCCCGGACATCGCGCACACCGTCTATCTCGCCGGCCGCGAGGAGGCGCTCAAGCGCATCGACGCGGCGATCGCGAAGACCGCGGGCTGAGCAGGGCTTCCAGGCCGGGCAATGCCTGTGGGAGCGGCTTCAGCCGCGAGCTTTTCGCGCGATTGTGGCGTCGTGGCAGGAAAAGCTCGCGGCTGAAGCCGCTCCCACGACAGGTCAAGCGCGCCCGCCAGGCTTGAGTCCCGGCCCCGGCGGCACCATCATCCCGGCATGGCCGCGCACGCCTGCATCGATCCCAAGCACCACGTCCACGACGCCGCCGGCTTCGTGGCCGCGGTCGAGCGCGCCTGCCACGAGCGCGGGCTGCGGCTGACGCCGATCCGCGCCCGCGTGCTCGGCCTGGTCGCCGCCGCCGGTCAGCCGATCAAGGCCTACGACCTGCTCGAACAGGTGCGCGAGGGGGAGGGCGCCGGCGCCGCCGCGCCGCCGACGGTCTACCGCGCGCTCGACTTCCTGCTCGCCAACGGCTTCATCCACAAGCTCGAGTCGGTCAACGCCTTCGTCGCCTGCCACCATCCGAGCACCGCCCAGCATTCGGTGCCGTTCCTGATCTGCGACCGCTGCCATTCGGCGGTCGAGCTCGAGGACCTGGACGTGGTCGCGCAGCTCGAGCGGCGCGCGAAGTCGCTCGGCTTCCGGCCGCAGGCGCAGACGCTCGAGGTCCACGGCCTGTGCGCGCGCTGCGCGGCCTGATCCCGCGCACCGGTCGATTCACGCAGGAGCGCTTCGTGGGCGCGATGGCTTTCCGCCAGGGCCAGTCGCGCCCCTGGCGGTGACGCGGCCGGCATCGATATCGCGGCGGGCCGGTGGGATGCGTCGCCGGAATGCCGCGGCCGGCCCCGGTGGCATCGGGGAGAGAGGAAGGCCACCAGGACCGCCGCGGCGGAAAACATGCGCGCTGCGCAAAACCTCCGCGGAAGCTCAAGCCATCGCCGGCGCGAGCACTGCCACGCACCTTGCGGCCAGGTAGAGGCCGGCGCCGAACACGGCGTGCGTCACCAGGCTGCGGATGCGCGCCTGGGCCGGGTCCGGCGACTTCGCCGAGGCCACGCCCGCGCCCATCGCGGGCTGCATCACGAAGAAGGGAAAGACCACCGTCAGCAGCCCGACGGCGAGGCAGGGCGGCCAGGTGGGCGCACGGGCCCACGCCGGCCCGCAGGCCGCCAGCAGCACGGCCGCGAACGCCATGCCGGTGAGGTAGTGGAACGCCCAGCCGAGCAGTCGTTCGCCGCGCACGGGCGCCGCGGCGGCGATGGTTTCGTGCACGAACCGCCCGCGCGGCCAGTGCCCGATCCAGCGACCGACCAGCGCCCAGTCGGCCGGCCGGACGCCGTAGGCGCGGCGCAGCAGCAGCGCCCATGCGTCCAGCGCCAGCGTCGCGCCGGCGCCGATCGCGACGGCGCGCATGGCGAACCCGAGCGCCGCGTCCATCAGAAGAACACGCGCACGCCGAACTCGAAGCTGCGGCCCGGCAGCACCACCTGGTCCTTGAGGAACGAGGTGTGCACGCGCGCCACCTGGTCGGTGAGGTTGCTGCCGTCGACGAACAGTTCCCAGCCGAAGCGGTCGCTGTCGACATGGTAGGCCGCATGCGCGTCGACCATCGTGTAGCCGGCGGTCGGCGTCTCGTTGGCGGCGACCTTGTCCTGCCGGGCGTAGCGGGTGGCGCCGAGCGAGGCGCGCCAGCCGTCGTTCTCCCAGCGCAGCTGCGCGCCCAGTCGCGAGGGTGCGATCCGCGGCACGTTGCCGCCGCCGTCGGCGAGCGTGGCGCGCACGGTGTCGCCGAACGCGCGCAAGTCCCAGCGTCCGCTGCCGTTGTCGGCCAGGTGGAAGGTGGCCTCGCCCTCGACGCCGCGGAAATCCGCGTCGCGCTGCGACCACTGCCGGATCGGCAGGTACTCGTCCTCCTCGTCGAAGTACCACTGCTCGCCCGTGTCGACCAGGTAGATGAAGTCCTTGAAGCGGTTGTAGTAGGCCGACAGCTTGGCGTCGACGAGATCCGAGCGGTACTGCACGCCGAACTCGAGCTGGTTGGCGGCCTCCTTGTCGAGGTTCGCGTCGCCGACCTCGTAGGCCAGCGTCGCCAGGTGTGGACCGTCGGCGAACAGCTCCTCCTCCGCGGGCGCGCGCTCGGAGTGGTCGAAGCTGGCGGTCAGGCGCCAGCGCTCGCCGAGCCTCCAGCCGCCGGCCAGCGACAGGCTCAGCGGCTTGAAGTCGCGTGCCTCGCCGCCGTCGGGATCGGCCTTGACCTGGTCGACGCGCGCGCCGAGGTCGAGCTGGAATGCGTCCCAGCTGCGGCGCGCGACGCCGAACACGCCCAGTTCGCGGGTGTTGGTCTTCGGCACGAACGATTCTTCGCCGACCGCGGCGAAGGTGCTGTCGCTGCCCTGCACGCCGGCCGCGCCGCTCCAGCCGTTGCCGGCGTCGTACGAGGCCTCGACGCGGCCCTCGTTGGCGTTCTTGCTGAAGGTGGTGCCGGGCTCGTCGCCCTCGAACTCGACGTGCTCGTAGCCGGTGTGGCCGAAGCTGAAGCGCAGTCCGCTGCCTTCGCCCCAGGGATCGGTGAGCCCGCCCTTGAGGTCGTAGCGGTCCTGCCGCAGCTGCAGGTGCACGCCGCGCTCGCCCTGGGCGAGGTCGCCGGGTTCGCCGGGGTTGCCGTAGTCGTCCTCGAAGCGCGAGGCCGAGACGCCGACGAAGCCCCAGTCGCCCAGCAGCGAGCCGCCGACCGCGCCCGACTTCGTGTCGATGAAGCTGTTGGCCTGGCGGCCGTCCGGCGTGTCGTAGTCCTTCGCGTTGCGGTAGACCGCGTCGGCGTGCAGCGCGAAGCGGTCGTTGCCGCCGTCCACGCGCGCCATGTCGGTGGTGCCGTCCTGGTCGCCGCCGGCGAACCGCATCTCGGCGCGGCCGCTGAAGCCGCCGTCGATCTCGTGTTCGGGAATCCGCCCGTCCACCACGTTGACCACGCCGCCGATCGCACCGGTGCCGTAGAGCAGGGTGGACGGGCCCTTGAGTACCTCGATCTGGTCGGCGAGGAAGGGCTCGATCGCCGGCGAGTGGTCCTGGCTCACCGTCGAGACGTCGGCGGTCGACATGCCGCCGCTGAGCACCTCCACGCGAGGGCCGTCGAGGCCGCGCAGGATCGGCCGGCCGACCCCGGGGCCGAAGTTGGAGCTCTGCACGCCGGGGATGCTGGACACGGTCTCGCCCAGGCTCGCGCCGCGGTTCTCGTCCAGGCGCTCGCCGGCCAGCACGTCGGTGGGCTTGCTCAGCTCGGCGGCGGTGTCGCGCAGGGGACTGGCGGTGACCACGACCGAGTCGAGGTCCTTGACGTGGCGGTCGGCGCCGGCGGCCGGCGGGTGGCGCGGGTCGCTTGGGGGTGGGACGCCATCGCTTGCCGCATCGGCGGCGGCCGGTGCGGTCGCCCCGACCGGAGCCAGCGATGCGCCGGCTGGGCCGTCCGTGGCGAACGCGGCGGGAACGGGGATCAGCAGTGCGGCAACGGCGAGGGACAGGACGGCGCGGGCGGGCAGGGGGCGATGGCTCATTTCGGCTTGGGATCGGAGTAGGGGTGTCTTGTTAGAAAATGTTATAACATATCAATTCTGGACAAGCCCCCTGCCGCAAGTCACGATTCCCCGCCCATGAATCCCCGCCTCCACGCCCTCCTCGACCGCTTCGGCGCCACGGGGTCCCTGGTCTGCGCAGTGCATTGCGCGCTGCTGCCGCTGGTGCTGGCGGCGATCCCGTCGCTGGGCGTGTCGAAATGGCTGGGCGACGGCTTCGAGCTGGCCTTCGTCGCCTTCGCCACCTCGGTCGGCATCTTCAGCCTCGTCTACGGCTACCGCCGGCACCGCAGGGTCCGCGCGCTGGGCGTGCTGCTGGCCGGGCTGGCGCTGCTGTGGAGCGGGCTGCTCTACGGACCCTGGCACCACGGCTCGATCGCGCTGCACGCGGCGGTGATGACCCTCGGCGGCACCCTGATCGGTGTCGCCCACCTGCTCAACCTGCGCCACGTGCACGACGTGAGCTGCGTGCATTGACCAATGCTGCGCATTGGTTCAATCCCAAAACCTGCTTCGCATGTTTCGGACCCCGGCTTCTGGCTTCCACATCCCGCCCCTTCGGGGCGCCCTCGCATTGACCAATGCGGCGCATTGGTCAATCCCAAAATCCGCCTCGCGGATTTCGGGCCCGGCGCATGCCTCCACACCCCGCCCCTTCGGGGCGCCCTCGCATTGACCAATGCAGGCGCATTGGCCAATCCCAAAATCCGCCTTGCGGATTTCGGGCCCCGGCGCATGCCTCCACACCCCGCCCCTTCGGGGCGCCCCCTGACTCAGGGGGCTCTCCTCCTGGAGGGTCCTGGGTGGGGGTGGCACCCCTGGTGCGTGGTAGAATCGGCGGCCTCGCGCGCGTCGCGATCCGTATTCCGAAGACACGATTCCAGGAGCATCACGATGGGCAAGGGCGACCGCAAGACCGCCAAGGGCAAGCGCTACAACTCCAGCTACGGCAACGCCCGCAGCAGCAAGGCGACCACCAAGTCCGCGGGCGCCGCGCCCGCGCCGGTCGCGAAGAAGGCCACGACCAAGGTCGCCACCAAGGCGCCGGCGAAGAAGGCCGTCGCGAAGAAGGGCGTCGCCAAGGAATGATCGTCCGCATCCGCGGATGTGGAAAAGCCCCGCGGACGCGGGGCTTTTTCGTTGTTGCGGAGATCCCTTGTGGGAGCGGCTTCAGCCGCGAGCTTTCCG
>JAYRKR010000103.1:0-11034 GCA_041905645.1 Luteimonas sp. | reverse complement strand
CCCGCGCCGCCGCCAGCCACCAGCCCGGCGCCGGCGGCCACCACGGCGGCGGCGGCGGCTGGTGGATGTCGCGCAGCGGCAGCGCCTGCACGGCCATCAGGCCACCCTCGGCCTGGCGAGCGACCCGAGCCAGGACTCGCTCGGCGCTTCGCTGGAGAGCACGTGCACGCGTACGCCGCGCGCCGGCAGGGCCGCGAGCGCGGCGTCGAGCGGCGCGACGAACGCCTCCTGCCAGCGTCGGCGCTGCGCGGCGACGCCGAGGTCGAGTTCGACGCGGTGCGCCCCGGTCGCGAAGGGCAGCGCGGCGCGCGGCGGGTCGCGTTCGAGCGGGTCGCTGAGCAGCAGCACCGCGACTTCGCTGTGCATGGCCAGCGCCGGCCAGCGCCGGGCCGGGATCGCGGCGACGCTGGCAGGATCGGCCAGCACCAGCATGCGCGAACCGGGGCGCAGCAGCCGGCTGGCATGGTCGAGCGCCAGCCCGAGCCCACCGTCGGCCTCCGGCGGGCGCGCATACCAGCGCACCAGCGCGTCGAGCACGCGCAGCGCGCCGCGCGGGCCCGCCGCCGGCGGCACCGGCGGCTCGGCGTCGCTGCCACGCAGCGCGGCGACGCGGTCGCCGTCGCGCACCGCCGCCCACGCCGCCACCGCGCCCGCGCGCGCCGCCTGCACCGACTTGAAGCGCACGCGGGTGCCGAAGTACAGCGCCGGCGCGGTGTCGGCGACGACGAGCGTCAGCCGCTCGCGCTCGGCCTGGAACAGCTTGGTGTGCGGCTTGCCGCTGCGCGCGGTGAGCCGCCAGTCGATGTGGCGTGCATCGTCGCCGTGCGCGTATTCGCGCGACTCGGCGTACTCCATCCCGCGGCCGCGCAGCGGCGACGGCGCCTGCCCGCTGGTGCCGTGCCGCCCGCGCCGCGGCGGCCTGCGCCCCTGCGCGGCGGCGCGCAGGGCGACGAGCTCGGCGAGGGTGGGCACGATGCCGTGATTGGTGATTGGTGATTGGTGATTGGAAAAGGCCACCGCGGGCGCGATTCTCGCGTCAGCCTGGGGGTTGCCGGCGTGGGTGCGCTTTCGGAACACGGATCTAGGCCAGGGTTCGCGTCGTCGACAGCGCCGACGGCGGTGCAATGGTCCAGGCACGGAAGCACGTGGGCGCCCCCTTGCCAGGCCCCCGTGGCCACGCTCTTGGCGAATCACCAATCACCAATCACCCATCACGGCCGTAGTCACGGCAACGGCACCTTGTCCAGCAGCTCGGCGACCAGGCGGTCGCCGTCCCAGCCTTCCGCCGTCGCCTCGTAGCTCGGCAGCACGCGGTGGCGCAGCACGTCGGGCGCGACCGCGCGCACGTCGTCGGGGGTGACGAAGTCGCGCCCGGCCAGCCAGGCCCGCGCGCGCGCGCAGCGTTCCAGCGCGATCGAACCGCGCGGGCTCGCGCCCCAGGCGATGCGCCGCGCCAGGGCGGCGTCGTAGCGGGCGGCGTCGCGCGAGGCCAGCACCAGCTCGACGAGGTAGCGCTCCAGCTGCGGCGCCACGTGCAGGTCGAGCACCGCGGCGCGCGCGGCGAACACGTCGGACTGGGCGATCCGCTCCATCGCGGGCTCCGCCGCCTGCAGCGACTGCCTGGCGCGTTCGCGCGCGAGCCGCAGGATCTCGGCCTCCGCGCCCGCCTCGGGGTAGCCGATGCGCACGTACATCAGGAAGCGGTCGAGCTGCGCCTCGGGCAGCGGGAAGGTGCCTTCCTGCTCGATCGGGTTCTGCGTCGCCATCACCAGGAACAGCGGCGGCAGCGCATAGGTCTGGCGGCCGACGGTCACCTGGCGCTCGCCCATCGCCTCGAGCAGGGCCGACTGCACCTTGGCCGGCGCGCGGTTGATCTCGTCGGCGAGCAGCACCGAGTGGAAGATCGGGCCCGGCTGGAACTCGAAGCGCCCGTCCTGCGGGCGCCAGACCTCGGTGCCGGTGAGGTCGGCCGGCAGCAGGTCCGGGGTGAACTGGACGCGCGCGAAGTCGGCCTCGATGCGGGCGGCCAGCGCCCGGATCGCGGTGGTCTTGGCCAGCCCGGGGGCGCCTTCCACCAGCAGGTGGCCGTCGGCCAGCAACGCGATCAGCAATCGCTCCACCAGCGCGGCCTGGCCGACGATCTGGGTCGAAAGGCCCTCGCGCAGCGCGCCGAACAGGCCGTGCAGGCGGGAGGTGTCGTGGCTGGGGGTATCCATGGATCGCCCATGCGGCGACGCCCGGGCGGCGTCGGGGCCAGTTTGACCGATCCACGGCCGCTTGGTTCCGGTCGCGGTTCAGGCGGACGGCGTTGGCGGGCGGGGGGGCGCGACCCTATGCGCCTTCCCCGCGCGCCAACGCTGGCGGGGGCCCGCAGGCCCCGTCCGCCACGCTTCGTTGGCGCCGCCGTCAGTTGTTGCGCTGCGCGACCTTGAGGATCTTCGGCGTCACGAACACCAGCAGCTCGGCCTTCTCCTTCGAGCGCCCGCGCTTCTTGAACAGGTTGCCGATGAAGGGGATGTCGCCGAGGAACGGGATCTTGGACACGTCGCGCTGGTCCTTGAACTCGTAGACGCCGCCGATCACCACCGTCTGGCCGTCGTCGACCAGCACCGCGGTGTTGACCTCGCGCCGCGCGATGGTCGGCACCGAGCCGAACGGGCCGAGGTCGACGTCGCCGTCCTTCTCGTTCTTGGTCACGAACATGTTGAGGAACACGCGGCCGTCGTTGGTGATGGTCGGCGTGACCTTGAGCTGCAGCAGCGCCTCCTTGAACTGCACGGTCGGCACGTTGTTGCTCTGGCCGCCGGTCACGGTGAGGTAGCCGATCTCGCGGCCCTGGGTGATCACCGCCTCCTTCTGGTTGCTGGTCACCACGCGCGGGTTGGAGATCACCTCGCCGCGACCCTCGGTCTGCAGCGCGGACAGCTCGACGTCGAGCAGGTAGCCCGCGTTGAGGATCGAGAGGGCGAACGAACCGGCGCCTGCGAGGGTGGCGGGCAGGTTGACGCTCAGGCCCTTGCTGTACTGGTCGCTGAGGCCGCGCGGGTTGGTGGGACTGACGTTGTTGCCCCGCTCTTCGGCGTTGGTGCCGGAATCCGTCGTCGTGCCGCCGAAGCCCAGCGAGCTGCGGTCGCCCTTCTTGCCGGTGGCGCCGTTGATGCCGAACTTGGCGCCCAGCTCGCGCGCGAACGACTCGGTGGCGATCACGATCCGCGCCTCGATCAGCACCTGGTCGACCGGGCGGTCGAGCTCGTAGACCAGCTTCTTGATGTTGGCCACGCGGTCGGGGATGTCGATCACCAGCAGCGTGTTGGTGCGGCGGTCGAAGCTGATGCTGCCGCGCGAGGACAGGAAGCCGCGGCTCTGCGCGGTATTGCCGCCGGCATTGGCGCCGCCACCGCTGCCGTTCTTGCTCTCGTCGGTCAGCAGCTTGGCGATGTCCTCGGCGTTGCCGTAGTTGACCGGGATGTACTCGGTCGTCATCTCGGCGCGCTCCTCGATGGCGATGCGCGCGTCGGCCTTGTCCTGCTCGTACTTGGCGATCTCCGACTGCGGGGCGACCCAGATCACGTTGCCGCTGCGGCGCTTGTCGAGGCCCTTGGCCTGCAGGACGATGTCCAGCGCCTGGTCCCACGGCACGTTGTCCAGGCGCAGGGTGACGTCGCCCTGCACCGAGTCGGAAGCGACGATGTTCAGGTGCGACTCGTCGGCGATCAGCTTGAGCACCGTGCGCACGGCGATGTTCTGGAAGTCGAAGGTCACCGGCTTGCCGGTGTAGGTGCGCACGGCCGGGTCCGCGGCGGCCTGGCGGCCGGCCGCCTGCGGCGCGCCCACGGCGCGCGCCGGCGCCGCGGCGCGCGGCACCACCTCGACGATGTAGTCGCGGCCGGTCTGGTAGGCCATCGACTCGAACGGGCCGTTGGTGCTCAGCACGATCTTCGACCCGCCGCCGGCCTGGCTGGCGTCGATGCGCTGCACCGGCGTGGCGAAGTCGGTGACGTTGAGCGGGCGCTGCAGCGCCTGCGAGAGGCTCGCGTTGCCGACGTCGATCACCACCTCGTTGCCCTGGGTGCGCATGTCGGGCGCCGCGCCGTCGGCGGAGAAGCGCATGATCAGCTTGCCGGAGCCGCCGTCGCCGCGCTTGAAGTCGATGCTCGAGACCGCGAGCCCGCCCGGCACCTGCCTGGCCGGGTCGACCGCGGCCGGCATCGCCGACTGCAGCATCGCCAGTCCCGGCGCGGAAGGCGCCGGCTGGGCGTGCACGGCGCCGAAGGCCGAGGCCATCCCCACGACCAGGCCGACCACGCTGGCCCGCAGCGGCATGGCGCGGCGGACCGCGTCACGGGGCCTGGGCAGGAGTTGCGCTTGGGTCACCGTCATCTTGATTTCCCCTATCAATTGTCTTCGAGCGCAACCGACGCCGGCCTTTCCAGCCAGCCGCCCGCGCCATCCGGCACAAGTTCGACGAGTTCGATCCGGTCTTCGTGGACGGCGGTCACGCGGCCATCGTTCTGGCCCATGTACACGCCGGGCTGGACACGATAGACGACCTTGTCCGGCGCGACCACCAGCCCGACCAGGCCGCCGCCGCGCCCGATCGTGCCCACCATGTCGAGGCTGTCGAGCGGAAACTGCTCGAGCGCCTGCTTGCGGCGGTGCGAATCGGGGCGCGGGCCGCTGCCGCTGTCCTCGGACGTGAATGCGTCGCTGAACGGGTCGCGCATGCCCTGGGCCGCGTATTCGAAGGTCTCGAACTGCTGCATCACCGGCAGCGGATCGAGCGGCGGGGCGGGCTTGGCCTTGACGTTGGCGACCCATTCCTCGAGGTTGGGCGCGTCGCCCGGTGTGCTGGTGATCCCGCGCCCGCAGGCGCCCAGCGCCAGCGACAACCCGAGCGCGAGCGCGGCCCGCACGGCGGTCTTCGACGAGCCCATGTCAGTTCCCCCCCCCGGCGGCCGGCTTGGACGCATCCTTGGCGGCGGCGGCGCTGGCCTGCTCGGCCGCTTCCTCCTCGTCGAGGTAGCGATAGGTCTTGACCGTGCCGGCGAGCTCCAGCGGCGCGTTGGGCCGGATGCCCGCGGCCGGATCCTTGTCGCCGCCGACCGGCTTGAGCGAGATGTCGTGCATCGTCATGATCACCACGCGCGGCAGCGAGGCGACGCCGCTGACGAAGGCGCCGAACTGGTGGTAGGTGCCCACCATCTTCAGCGCGATCGGCTTCTCGGCGTAGAACTCCTTGGGCGTTTCCGGTCCGGGCTGGAACAGCTCGTTCTGGATGCCGGTCGCCAGCGCGGTCTGCGAGATGTCGACGATCAGGTCGGGCATCTCGGTCTTGCTCGGCAGCTGGCGCAGCATCTGCTGCAGCTGCTGCTCCATCTGCGCGAGCTGCTGCTTGAGCGGCTCGAGGTTGGACGCGCGGCCCTGCTTGGTCTCGAACTCGGTGCGCAGCTCGGCCTCGCGCTGGTCCAGCTGCTCGAGCTGGCCGCCCTTGTCGCGCGTGAGCAGCCACCACAGGAGGCCGAAGATGAGGATCCCGATCAGCACGCAGAAGCCGATCTTGTAGTTGCGCGGCCAGCTGCCCGGGTTGTTGCGGTCGAGCTCGCTGAGCTTCACTTTCTTCTTGCTCACGACGCGGCTCCTCCGTTGGCGGGCGCCGAAGGGGCCGCGGCGGGCTTGGCCGGCGCCGCTCCCGCGCCGGCGGGCTGCGCGGGCGCCGCCTGGCCGGCCGGCTGCGCCGGGGGCGTCCCGATGACCGGGGCTTCGCCGACCGGCGGCACGGCATCGGGGACGCCGTCGCCGTTCTCGTCCTTGGCCGCGTTCGGATTGGCCAGGGTCACCGTCAGCGAGAACGCGTAGGGCAGGCCCTTGACCGCTCCCCTCGCCTCGATGATCGACAGCTCGGGCTTGGTCATCCAGCCCGAGCCCTCGAGGTTGCGCATGTAGGTGCTGACCCGCGCGTTGGACTGCGAGCGGCCCTCGAGGGTGAGCTTCTCGCCTTCCTGCTTGATCGAGGTCAGCACCACGCCGTCGGGGATCGTGCGCACCAGCGAATCGAACAGGTGCACCATCTGCGAGCGGTTGGCCTGCAGCTGCTCGATGACTTCCTTGCGCGCCAGCAGGCGGGCCTTCTGCTTGTCGAGGTCCTCGATCTCCTTGATCTTGCCGTCGACCTGGGTGATCTGGTCCTGCAGGTAGGCGTTGCGCGCGTTCTGGCCCTCGATCTGGGCGTTGTAGTAGCCGTTGACCAGGAACCAGAGCACCAGCCCGGCCACCGCGGCGGCGGCCAGCATGACGCCGAACTCCTTCTGGCGCTGCTTGCGGCGTTCGGCGCGCCACGGCAGCAGGTTGATCCGGGCCATCAGTCGAAGCTCCTCAGGGCGAGACCGCAGGCGATCATCAGCGCCGGGGCGTCCTGGGCCAGCGCATGCGCCTGCACGCGCGGCCCGAGGGTCATCTGTGCGAGCGGGTTGGCGACCACGGTCTGCACGCCGAGCTGCTCCTCGACCATCTCGGCGACGCCGGGGATCGACGCGCAGCCGCCGGCGAGCACCACCTGGTCGACGCGGTTGAACTCGCTGCCGGCGTAGAAGAACTGCAGCAGGCGGCTGATCTGCTGGACGAGGGCTTCCTTGAACGGCTCCAGCACCTCGATCTCGTAGCTTTCCGGCAGCCCGCCCTGGCGCTTGGCCAGGCCGGCCTCCTCGTAGCTCAGGCCGTAGCGGCGCATGACCTCGTCGGTCAGCTGCTTGCCGCCGAAGACCTGCTCGCGGCTGTAGAGGCTGCGGCCGTTGCGCAGGATGTTGAGCGTGGTCATGGTCGCGCCGACGTCGACCAGCGCGACGATCCCGTCGTGCGGGATGCTGAGCGAGTTGGCCAGCAGCGCGAAGGCGTTCTCGATCGCGAAGGCCTCGACGTCCATCACCTTGGCGGTGAGGCCGCCGAGCTCGAGCGCCGAGGCGCGCATCTCGACGTTCTCCGAGCGCGAGGCCGCGAGCAGCACCTGCACCATCTCGGCGTTGCCCGGCATCATGCCGAGCACCTCGAAGTCGAGGTTCACTTCCTCGATCGGGTACGGGATGTAGTTGACCGCCTCCAGCTCGACCTGCGACTCCATGTCGTCGTCGTCCAGGTCGGCCGGCATCGGGATGACCTTGGTGATCACCGCCGAGCCCGCCACGGCCGCGGCCGCCTGCTTGGCGCGGGTGCCCGAGCGCGAGACGGCCCGGCGGATGGCCTCGCCGACCGCCTCGACCTCGACGATGCTCTTCTCCACCACCGCGTTGGGCGGCAGCGGCTCGACCGCGTAGTGCTCGACCCGGTAGCGGTCTCCCGACCGCGAGAGCTGGAGCAGCTTGACGGCGGTCGAGCTGATATCGACGCCGACGAGCGGTGCCTGGCTTTTTGTGATCAGCCCCACGGTTTCTCCCCTTGTCACGGGCGCTTACGCGCTCTTCGTGCCCCGCGGCATTAAATAACGGACTTTTCACCCCTTGGCAACTGCCCGGTTGCGGGACCGTGCCCCCTGCCGCATTCCCGCCGCCGGACCCCGGCCGGCGGGCGATCAGGGAGGCTCCTCTATACTCCGCGCCTTCGCACCGCAACGCGTTCGCGCAACAGGAATCCCCGGATGTCACGTTTCCGCCGCTGGCTGCGCTGGCTCGTCATCGCCTTCCTCGCGGCGGCCCTGCTGGGGGGCCTGGCGCTGGCGACCATCTACTTCGTGGTCTCGTCCCGGCTGCCGGACGTGCAGAGCCTGCGCCACATCGAGCTGCAGGAGCCGATGTACGTCTACGCGAAGGACGGCCGCCTGATGGCGCTGTTCGGCGAGACCCGGCGCTACCCGGTCAACATCAAGGACGTGCCCGAGCGGGTCAAGCAGGCCTTCCTGGCCACCGAGGACGCCCGCTTCTACCAGCACCACGGCGTCGACTTCAAGGGCGTGGCGCGCGCGGTCTGGCTGCTCGCGACCACCGACGACAAGCGGGTGCCCGGCGGGTCCACCATCACCCAGCAGGTCGCGCGGCAGATCTTCCTCAGCTCCGAGTACAGCTACTCGCGCAAGCTGGCCGAGATGCTGCTGGCGATGCGCATGGAGCGCGAGCTGAGCAAGGACGAGATCCTCGAGCTGTACCTGAACAAGTCGTTCTTCGGCAACCGCGCCTACGGCGTCGCGGCGGCGGCCGAGTTCTACTACGGCAAGAAGCTGCCGGAACTCGACCTGGACGAGATCGCGTCGCTCGCGGCGATCCCGAAGTTCCCGTCCAGCGGCAACCCGCTGTCCAACCCGGAGCGGGCGCGCGAGCGCCGCGACAACTACGTGCTCGCGCGCATGGCCGAGCTGGGCTTCGTCTCCGCGGCCGAGGCCGCGCAGGCCAGGGCGGTGCCGATGCACGCCAGCCCGCACGAGCGGCCGATCGAGGTCTATGCGCCGTACGTGGCCGAGATGGTCCGCCGCGAGATGGTCGCGCGCTACGGCGGCGACGTGCTGACCCGCGGCTACCACGTCACCACCACCATCGACCCGGCCCTGCAGGCCGCCGCCGACGCGGCGGTGCGCAACGGGCTGGCGATCTACGACCACCGCCACGGCTGGAACAAGGTCGAGCAGCACTTCGACCTCGCCGACGGCGAGGACGCCGCGACCGCGGCCGCGCGCCTGCGCGCGATCCCGGCCCAGTCCGGGCTGCTGCCGGCGGTGGTGATGCGCAGCGACGGCGGCACCGCCGACGTGGCGCTGGCGGACGGCAGCACGGTGACGCTCGACGCGTCGTCGAGCCGCTGGACCGGCAAGGCGCCGTCCGCGCTGGTCAAGCGCGGCGACCTGGTGCGCGTGCGCCGGATCGAGACGCGGCCCAAGGTCGCCGGCGACGCCGGCAAGGGCGGCGACGACGCGCCCGCGGCCGCCGCGCCGCCAGCGAAGGTCACCTGGCAGCTCGACCAGCTGCCGCGCGCGCAGTCCACGCTGGTCTCCCTCAATCCGGACAACGGCGCCCTGCTCGCCCTGGTCGGCGGCTTCAGCTTCGCCGGCAGCAAGTTCAACCGCGCGACCCAGTCGCGGCGCCAGCCGGGCTCGAGCTTCAAGCCGTTCCTGTACGCGGCGGCGTTCGAGCGCGGCTACAACCCGGCCTCGATCGTGCTCGACGCGCCGGTCGTGTTCCGGATGCGCAACGGCAAGGTCTGGCGGCCGCAGAACGACAGCGGCAACTTCGCCGGGCCGATGCGCCTGCGCGAGGCGCTGGTGCAGTCGCGCAACCTGGTGTCGGTGCGCCTGCTCGATGCCATCGGCGTGGACTACGCGCGCCGCTACATCAGCCACTTCGGCATCGACGAGGCGCTGCTGCCGCCCAACCTGTCGATGTCGCTGGGCACCGCGTCGCTGCCGGCGATCGACATCGCGCGCGGCTACGCGGTGTTCGCCAACGGCGGCTTCCGGATCACGCCGTGGTTCATCGACGAGGTCCGCGATCGCGACAACAAGCTGATCTTCAAGGAGAAGCCGGCGATCGCGTGCCGCGCCTGCGCGCCGGCGGCGCCGGGCTCGGAGGCGGTGGTGGTCTCGAACGTCGTCGACGGCTTCAACCTGGGCCCGGCCGGCCAGGCGCAGCCCGCCAAGCCGGCCGCCAAGCCGGGCCAGGCGCCCGCGCAGGCGCCGAAGCCCGCGCCGCCGCCGCCCGACGCGGTGCTGGCGCCGCGCGCGATCGATCCGCGCGTGGCCTACCAGGTCGTCTCGATGATGCGCGACGTGGTCCAGCGCGGCACCGGCACCGCGGCCAAGGTGCTCGGGCGCGAGGATGTCGCCGGCAAGACCGGCTCGACCAACGACTACCGCGACGCCTGGTTCTCCGGCCTGGGCGGTGACGTCGTGACCACCGTGTGGGTCGGCCGCGACGACTTCCGTTCGCTCGGCTACCGCGAGTACGGCGGCCGCGCGGCGCTGCCGATCTGGATCGACTACATGCGCGTGGCGCTCAAGGACCAGCCGATCGCGGCCAACGATCCGCCCGACGGCATGGTCAAGGTCTCGGTGGCCGCCAACGGCACCCTGGTCGAGGGCGGCTCGGGCGGCATCAGCGAGTACGTCAAGGTCGAGGACCTGGAGCGGATGCAGAACTACACCGACTACAATGCCGACCAGTCGCAGGACGAGGAGGCGTTCGACATCTTCTGACGCGCCGCGCCCGCGCGTGGAGGCCGGCCCGGCGCGCGCCGGACCGCCTTCGCATTGCGGTCAGGCGAATGATGTAAAGTCGGCGCGGGTCACCGGCTGGGAGGCAAGCATGCACCGCGCCCGTCAGCACGCCGAAGCGCGCACGCGCGAGCGCCGCCGCCGCCTCGCCCACGAAGCCGCCCGCCTGATGGCCGAAGGCGGCATCCGCGACTTCCACCAGGCCAAGCTCAAGGCCGCCACCCGGCTGGGCATCCACGACGACGCCTCGCTGCCGCGCAACCGCGAGATCGAGGACGCGCTGCGCGAGTACCAGCGCCTGTTCCTCGGCGACGCCCACGAAACCGGGCTGCGGCTGCGGCGCGAGGCGGCGCTGCGCGCGCTGGAGTTCTTCGCCGGCTTCGACGCACGCCTGGTCGGCCCGGTCCTGGAGGGCACCGCGGACGCCAACGCGCCGGTGTCGCTGCAGCTCTACAGCGACGATGCGGACGCGGTCGGGCGCTTCCTCGACGAGCACCGCATCCCCGCCGACGCGCGCAGCCGCCGCCTGCGCCTGGACCGCACGCGCGAGGGCGACTTCCCGGTCTGGGTCTTCAGCGCCGAGGAGCTGTCCTTCGACCTGACCGTGCTGCCCGCCGGCGCGCTGCGCCAGGCGCCGCTGTCGGGCGTGGACGAGAAGCCGATGCGGCGCGCGTCCGCCAGCCAGCTGCGGGCGCTGCTGGCCGAGGAGGAGATCGCCGGCTTCGAGGCCGCGGCGGCTGCGCACGCGCGCTGAGCGGTTGCGGCGAGGGAAAAGTATCGCACTCGCCGCATGCGCAGGACGCCGGGTGGGATGCCCTTGGGTGCGAATGTCCCCCGGCGCCGGCCTA